>NZ_JAZEWV010000008.1:0-296856 GCF_036353415.1 Actinacidiphila polyblastidii | reverse complement strand
AGCGCACCGTCCCGTCCCGTCCCGCCTCGCCCCGTCCCGTTCCGTTCCGTTCAGCGAACGCGGGACGGGGTCAGCGACTCGCGGGTGACCGGGTCGCCGCAGTGCTCGCAGCGCATCTCCAGCCGGACCTGCTCCCCGCAGGTGTGCCGGAACTCCACCGAGGGCACGTCCACCGCCCAGCGGTCCCCCCACTCGCGCAACGCCATCATCAGCGGGAAGAGTTCGAGACCCGCCCGGGTCAGGTGGTACTCGAACCGCGGCGGGTGCTCGCTGTACGGCCGGCGTTCGACCACCCCGGCCTGCTCCAGCTTGCGCAGCCGGTCCGCGAGGATGTCGCGCGAGGCGCCGGTGAACCCCGCGATCTTCGCGAAGGTGTGCACGCCGTAGGCCATCTCCCGCACGGCGAGCAGCGACCAGCGCTCGCCGAGGATCTCCAGGGCGGCGGCGATCGAGCAGGGCCTGACCCCGATCGGCACGCCCGCCATCTCGCCCAGCGCGGCCGGGGGGCAGCCCGCCGCCGCGGGGGCGACGTCCGTGCCCGTGGCCGTGCCGATACCTGATCCGATACCCGTGCCGGTGCCCGCGTCCACGTCTGCAGCGTCCATGGTTCCAGCGTAAACCGGCTGTGTTGCCTTCTCCTACTCACCGCTGCTACGGTCATGCCCCGCAGTCAGTAGGGAATCACAACACACTCCGGGGTGCACCTCACGATGACCCTGCCCGAGCGCACAGCGACACCGGCCGAGAACGCGCCGCCGCAGACGTACGACCTCCGCAGGGCCCGGCGCGTGCTCGCACTGAGCAGCTTCGGGGTCTTCGTGATGTTCCTCGACACCACGATCGTCAACACCGCCTTCGAGACCATCAGCCGCAGCTTCGGCACCGCGACCGGTCACCTGTCGTGGGTGCTCAACGCGTACAGCCTGGTCTTCGCGGCGGTGCTGATCCCGGCCGGCCGGCTCGCCGACCGCTACGGGCGCAAGCGCGTCTTCCTGATCGGCCTGGCCGGCTTCGCCGTGATGAGCGCGCTGTGCGGCGCAGCGCCGAACGCCGACGTGCTGATCGGCGGCCGCGCCCTGCAGGCCGCCTTCGCCGCCCTGGTCACCCCGACCTCGCTGGCCCTGGTGCTGCCCGAGTTCCCGCCCGAGCGGCGGCCGGTGGCCATCGGCACCTGGGGCATGATGGGCGCCGCCGCGGCGGCGCTCGGCCCCACCACCGGCGCGCTGCTCACCCAGTACGCCTCCTGGCGCTGGGTGTTCCTGGTCAACGTGCCGGTGTGCATCGTGGTCGTGGCCCTCGGGATACCGCTGCTGCGCGAGTCCCGGGACCCGCAGGCCCAGGGCCTGCCCGACCCGCTCGGCGTCCTGCTGGTCGCCGCCATGCCCGCGGCCCTCAGCCTGGCCATCATCGAGGGCCCCGCCTGGGGCTGGTCGGACCCGAGGGTGCTCGGCGGCTTCGTGGTCGCCGCGGCGCTGCTGCCCGTCTTCCTGTGGCGCACCCGCGTCGCCGCCCGCCCGGTGGTGGACCTGACGCTCTTCCGGGTCCGGCAGTTCAGCCTGGTCAACGTCGCGTCGATGCTCTTCTCCGCCGCCTTCTACGGGCTGCTGCTGGCGAACATCATCTTCCTGCAGACCGTCTGGCACTACTCGGTGCTGCGCGCCGCGCTCGCCACCGCTCCGGGACCCCTGGTGGTCGCCTTCGTCGCCCGCACCGGCAGCCGGCTCGCGGTCCGGTACGGCGCCCGGCGGGTGCTCACGGCGGGCGCCCTGCTGTGGTTCGCGGGCGCCGGGCTGCTCGCCCTGGAGATCGGCGCGTCGCCGCACTGGGCCACCCACCTGCTGCCCGCGTCCGTCCTCACCGGCCTCGGCATCGGGCTGACGCTGCCCGTCCAGTCCGCGGCCGCCGTGCAGTCGCTGCCGGCCGCCCGGTTCGCGATCGGCTCGGCGATCAACTCCAGCTTCCGCCAGCTCGGCGCGGTGCTCGGCATCAGCGCCTTCGTCGCCGTGCTGGGCAGCCCCGGCGAGGCGGACGCGCTGGCCGCCTTCCACCACGTGTGGTGGACCTTCGCGGTGACCGGCCTGGTCTCCGGGCTGGTCCTGCACCTGCAACGGCGACCGGGCACGCGCTAGCCGCCCGGCCGCCCCTCCCACGCCTCCGTCTGTGCGGGCCCCCCGTACCGCACGGACGGAGGTCTCCGACCCCCTCGGCGCGGCCCCGCCGCCGCCCTCAGCGGCGCGGGCCCTCAGCGGGCGGCGAGCACGTCCAGCAGGCGGGTCAGCGCACCGCCCAGACCCCAGCGGGCGGCCAGCGCCTCCAGTACCTCCGGGTCCGCCGGCTCGGCCGGCAGCGTGGCGTCGACCTGCGGCACCGGCACGTCCAGCGCCACCCGCACCACCTTCGGCGCCACGTCCAGATACTCGCCGGCGGCCAGGAGATTGCGCCGCCGGGCCGGCGTGAGCTTCGAGAACGGATCGGCCGCCGCGGCCCGCACGCCCGCCAGGTCGGCGTACTGCCCGATCAGCTCCGCGGCGGTCTTCTCGCCGATGCCCTTCACCCCCGGCAGCCCGTCGCTCGGGTCGCCGCGCAGCGCCGCGAAGTCGGCGTACTGCCCGGCCCGTACGCCGTACCGCTGCGCGATGGCCTGCTCGTCGATCACGTCGCAGTCCCCGACGCCCTTGCGCGGATACAGCACCCGCACCCCCCGCGCGTCGTCCACCAGCTGGAACAGGTCGCGGTCGCCGGTGACGACGGTGACCGGGCCCGGTGAGGCGGCGGCCAGCGTGCCGATCACGTCGTCCGCCTCGTAGCCGGGCACGCCGATCCGGGTGATGCCGATCGCGTCGAGCACCGCCTCGATCACCGGCACCTGCGGGGACAGCGTGTCCGGCACCTCCTCGGAGCCGGCCGGGTCCGCGACGCGGTGTGCCTTGTACGACGGGATCAGGTCCACCCGCCACTGCGGCCGCCAGTCGGCGTCCATGCACGCGACCAGCGCGCCGGGGGAGTGGTCGGAGACCAGCCTGGCGATGAAGTCCAGCAGCCCGCGCACCGCGTTGACGGGCGTGCCGTCCGGGGCCTTCACGGACTCGGGCACGCCGAAGTACGCGCGGAAGTACAGGCTCGCGGTGTCGAGCAGCAGCAGCCCGCCGGGCTTGTGGTCGTCGCTCTCCTCAGTCACCGCGCCAGCATGGCACGCCCCACCGACAGCGCGGGTGCACCGCCGTGCGCCGCCGTACGGTGGGGGCGTGACCCGAGTCGTCTCGCTCGTCCCCTCGCTCACCGAAGCGGTCGCGGTCAGCGCGCCCGGCCTGCTGGTCGGCGTCACCGACTGGTGCACCCACCCCGCCGACCTGGCCGCCGCGCGGATCGGCGGCACCAAGAACCCCGACGTGGCCGCGATCGCCGCGCTCGCCCCCGACCTGGTCATCGCCAACGAGGAGGAGAACCGCGCGCAGGACCTCGACGCGCTGCGCGCCGCGGGGCTGGACGTCATGGTCACCGAGGTGCGGTCGCTGCCGCAGGCGTTCAGCGAGCTGGAGCGCGTGCTGGCGGACGGCTGCGGGATCGCGCCGCCCGGCTGGCTGCACCGGGCGCGGGCGGCCTGGCGGGACGTGACACCGCACGCCCCGCGCCGCACCGCCGTCGTCCCGGTCTGGCGGCGGCCCTGGATGGCGCTCGGCCGCGACACCTTCGCCGGTGATCTGCTCGCCCGGCTCGGCGTCGACCACGTCCTGGCCGGCCACGCCGAGCGCTACCCGCGCTTCGATCCGGCCGGGCTGCCCCCGCTCGACCTCGTCGTCCTCCCCGACGAGCCCTACGCGTTCGGCGCGCACGACGGCCCCGAGGCGTTCCCCGGCGTCCCGGCCGCCCTCGTCGACGGCCGCCACCTCACCTGGTACGGCCCCTCCCTCCTGCGCGCCCCCGACGTCCTCACCGGTGCGCTCCGCGCGGCCCGCTGAGGACCTCCCCGGAGGGGTGGTCGCCGTGGTGGCCGGGCCGCCGGCCGGTGGGTGGTTGCCCGTGCCCCCGGGGAGTCGCGCGGGTCCCTATGCCGGGCGGGCGGAGCGCAGCGTGCCGGCGGTGGCCGTGAGCCAGCCGAGTACGAGGGCGGCGTAGAGGGCTACCGCAAGCCAGGTGAGGGCGTGCAGCCCGGTGTGCCGGGCCAGGGACGCGGCGCCGGTCGCGCACGTGCCGACCGGGAAGGTGAACGCCCACCAGGTCATCGAGAACCGCATCCCCTCGCCGGCGGCGCGGCGCACGAGGGCCGCGGCGATCGCCAGCCACAGCAGGGCGAAGCCGATCACCGGCACCCCGTAGACGACCGCGAACCCGCGCAGCGCCTCCGCGTACGGCGCGGGGAGCGCGCCAGGGGCGGCGTCGGCGATCGCGCCGGTGGCCGTGGTGGACTGCCCGAGCGGGCCCAGGACGAGGAAGAGCGCGGGCGCCGAGGCCGCCGGCAGGGCCGCGCGCTGCAGCAGCCGCGCCCAGACCACGGGCAGCGTGATCAGCGTCGCCAGCAGGCTCATCCCGAACATCGCCAGGCAGCCGAGCAGCAGCGCCCCGCGCTCCTGCGTGGCGCCCGCGGCGAGGTGCGGCAGCAGCGCGGGGCCCACCGACGCGGCCACCATCGGCGCGACCACCGGCAGCAGCCACACCGGCGAGGCGTCGCCCGGCCCGACACGGTGCCGCGCCACCATCAGGTACGGGACCGCGGCCGCGACGAGCAGCGCGGCCGCCGTGCCCACCGCCCACAGAGCCGCGCCGGCGGCGACCGCCGCGTGCTCGCCGAGCACCGGCCGCCCGAGGGTGAGCGCACCCGAGCCCACGGCCAGCAGGGCCATCGGCGCGCAGCCGTAGAAGGGCGCGACCGCGGGGTCCAGCAGGCCGCGCCGCGCGGTGTCTCGGTGCCACGCCCAGTGCCCGGCGCGCGCGGCGAGCACCGCGCAGAGCAGCACCGCTGACAGCGCCCACACCGCGGTGCACGCGGCCCGCAGCCAGCCGGGGCAGCCGGGCAGTGCCGCGCCCGCGTTCCCGGTGATCGCGGTGCCCATCACGGTGGCGTACCAGTTCGGGCCGACCCCGCGCAGCGCGGCGGCCGCACGGCCGTGCCGGGCGGCCGGACCGCCGGCCGGCCGCGAACGCGGCGGAGGCGAGGGCAGGACGGAGGGGCGCGGGGGGTGCGGGGAGTACGGCAGCGGTGTGCTGCTCGGTGCGGCCATGCTCCGACCCTCGCCGGGCGGGCGGCCGCCCGGTAGACGGTGCCGGGCTATCGGGGCATAAGCTGGACTTATGACGCACGAGGCCGCGGGTCCCGCGCCCCTGGCCCACCGGGTGCCCGACCTCGGCGCGATGGAGCTGCTGCTCGCCGTCGCCCGGCTGGGCAGCCTCGGGCGGGCCGCCCGCGAACTGGGCATCAGCCAGCCCGCGGCCAGCGGCCGGATACGCGCGCTGGAGACCCGGCTCGGCGTCGCCCTGGTGCGTCGCTCGCCCCGCGGCTCGCGGCTGACCGACGAGGGGGCGCTGGTCAGCGAGTGGGCCCGGCGGGTCCTCGAGGCGGCCGAGGCGTTCGACGCGGGCGCGCGGGCGCTGCGCGGGCGACGCGACTCGCGGCTGCGGGTGGCGGCCAGCATGACCGTCGCCGAGTACCTGCTGCCCGGCTGGCTGATCGCCCTGCACGGGCGGCAGCCCGGCACCGCGGTGTCGCTCGCCGCCGGGAACTCCGCGGCCGTCGCCCGGCTGGTCCTCACCGGTCAGGCGGACATCGGCTTCGTGGAGGGCCTCGACGTGCCCGCGGGCCTCGGCTCCGCGGTGATCGCCCACGACCGGCTGCTGGTGGTGACCGCGCCCGGCCACCCGTGGGCGCGGCGGCGCCGCCCGCTGGAGGCCGCGGAGCTGGCCGCCACCCCGCTGATCCTGCGCGAGGCCGGCTCCGGCACCCGGCAGGTGCTGGACGCGGCGCTCGCCGCGCTCGGCGGCCCCGCGCCGCCGCTGCTCGAACTCGCCTCGACCACCGCGGTCAAGGCCGCGGCGACGAGCGGCGCGGGCCCCGCGGTGCTCAGCGAGCTGGCGGTGGCCGAGGAGGTCGCCGCGGGCCGCCTCACCCCGGTGCCGGTCTCCGCCGCCCTCGCGCTGACCCGGCGGCTGCGCACCATCTGGCCCACCCCGCACCCGCCCACCGGCCCGGCCCGCGACCTGCTCGCCCTGCTCCCGTCGGCCGGGACCCGGCAGTGAGGCCGATTCCCGGCCGGCGGCGGCGAAGGGCGGATGTGACCGGTATGTGACCCCGGTCCTTACGGGATTCTCATGCAGGGGCCATAGGGTGACGGCCGTGACGACGACGACCCCGCCCGGCTGGTATCCAGAACCCGGGCACACAGGCAACAGCCCGGCCATGGAACGCTGGTGGGACGGAAGCGCGTGGACGGAGTACACGCGGACCGCCCCGGCGCCGAATCCCGCGCAGCCCGCGTATCCGGGGTACCCGGCGTACCCGGCGTATCCGTCGGGTGATGTGATCACCTCACCGGGCGGCGGCGCCCGCCGCAACAACCGCAACGTGGTCATCGCCATCGTGGTGGCCCTGGTGCTGATAGGCGGCGTGGTCGCGGGCGTCCTCGCCCTCGGCAAGGGCAAGAACGACGACGCGTCCTCCCAGCAGCCCCCGGCGCCCGCCGCCTCGGGCACGCCGCGGCAGGGCGGCCCGCAGACCAGGCCGACCGACCCCGGCCTGCCCCAGGACCCCGGCACCCAGGACCCCGGCACCCGCGGCGACAGCACCAAGGCGGTCGACGCCTACGACGGCATCAGCCTCCCGGTGCTGGACGGCTGGCAGGGCAGCAGCGGCGCGAGCGGCATCGGCTCCAGCGTGGTCACCAGCGAGTACGCGTGCCCCGGCGACGCCAGCAAGAGCTGCGTGCGCGGCGGCGTCTTCGCCCAGCCCGCGGCCGCCCTGCAGATCAAGGCGACCGGCGCGGAGGCGGCCGCGAAGGCGGACATCGCACCGAACGCCGCCAACTCGTACAGCCCGGAGATCTACGGCGCCACCACCTCGCACCAGCAGCTCGCCTCCAAGGCGGTGACCGTCGCCGGCCAGCGGGGCTACCTGGTGCGCTGGAAGGTCGTCACGAAGTCCGGCACCGGCGGCTACGTCGAGTCGCTGGCCTTCCCGTCGCCGTCCGGCAGCGGCAAGATCGTCGTCGTGCGCTTCGGCTTCGACGTCGACCCGAAGGCGCCCGGCCTGGACGTGATGGACCAGATCGCCGACGGCATCAAGGCCGACAGCAGCGGCGGCACCAGCGGCGCCGGCGTCTGACCCGACCTGACCCGGGTCGCCGCCGGCCGACGGCGCCTGGCGGCCCGCCCGTGCGCGGGCGGGCCGCCAGGCGTCACAGGAAGGTCTTGCCCTCGCCCCGGTAGGTCGGCGCGACCGCCGTCACCCGGTCACCCTCGACCAGGTGCAACTCGGCGAAGCGCTCGCACAGTTCACCGGCCTTCGCGTGCCGGAACCACACCTTGTCGCCGATCAGCAGATCGTCCGCGGGCGAGCCGAGCAGCGGGGTCTGCACCTCGCCCGGCCCCTCCTGCGGGTCGTAGCGCAGCCCCTCCGGCAGGTACGGCACCGGCAGCCGGTCGGGCCCCGCCGCGCCGGACGCCGGGTAGCCGCCGCCGAGCACGGTCACCACGCCCACGCCGGGCCGGCGCACCACCGGCATGGCGAAGAGCGCGGCCGGCCGGCCGCGGAAGGACGTGTAGTTGTCGAACAGCCGCGGCACGTACAGCCCGGAGCCCGCCGCGATCTCGGTGACCGCGTCCTCCGCCGCCGTGTGCTGCACGCTGCCGGTGCCGCCGCCGTTGACGAACTCCAGGTCCGGCACGACCGCGCGCACCGCGCGCACCGCCTCCGCCCGCCGGGCCGCCAGCTCCTTGCGGGCCGCGGACTGCATCAGCCGTATGGCCAGCGACCGCGCCGGGCGCCCGGCGAGCCTGTCGCCGACGCCGGCGACGTGCCCCTCGTACGCCATGATCCCCACCAGCCGGAATCCCGGCCGGGCGGCGATCGTACGGGCCAGCGCGGCCATCCGCTCCGGCGCGTGCAGCGGCGAGCGCAGCGCGCCCACCCGCAGCCGGCCGCCGAACCTGCGCAGCGAGGTGTCGAGTTCCAGGCAGACCCGCACGGTCTCGCCGCCGCCGTCGCGGGCCGCCTCGATCAGGTCGAGCTGGGCGACGTCGTCGACCATCACCGTCACGGCGCCGGCGAGCTTGGGGTCGGCGGCCAGCGCCGCGTACCCGGCCCGGTCCGCCGAGGGGTACGCGAGGAGCACGTCGGTGAAGCCGGCCCTGGCCAGCCAGAGCGACTCCTCCAGCGTGAAGGACATCAGGCCGGCGAAGCCGTCGCGGGCCAGCACGCGTTCGAGCAGCGCGCGGCAGCGGACGGACTTCGAGGCGACCCTGATGGGCTTTCCCGCGGCACGCCGGACCAGGTCGTCGGCGTTCGCGTCGAACGCCTCCAGGTCCACGATCGCCAGCGGCGCGTCGAGGTGGGAGGTGGCCCGGTCGTACCGGGAGCGGTCGGCGATGCGATCGGACATGGGGCGCAGCCTGCCAGACCGGGGCTACCGCGCGGTAGGGGCGGAGCCGGAGCCCCGTGGCAGCGGCCTCCGGCGGGGACACCGTAGAGTGACGCGCAAGCCGCGCATGTACAGGTCACGAGGGGGCGCCGGGTGAGCACCGGAGTGGACAACGGACAGACTCCGCCGGGTCCGTTCCCCACCCTCCAGCCCCGTGGCGCCGTCCCGCCGCGTCCGGCGCCCGCCGCCCCGCCGGCCCCCTCCGCCTCCGCGTCCGCCTCGGGCGGTGACCTTCCGCCCAGGCCGCCGGTCCCGCCGGCTCCCGCCGGGCCGCCGCCCGCCGCCCCGCCGCGGCCCGCCGTGCCGCCCGCGCGCTCGGCCGGCCCGGCCGCGGGCGTACCGCCGATACCGCGGGCCGACCCGATGCCCGCCCACGCGCCCGCACCGCCCCGCCGCCCGGTCCCGCCGCCCCCGCAGGCACCCGGTGGCGCGCCCGCGCCGAGCGCCGTGCCGCCGCCCCCGAGGACGCCGCCGACCGCGACCCCGCAACCCGCGCCTCCGCCGTCCGCGCCCCCGCCCGCCGCTCCCGCGGTGGCGCCGCCGTGGCCGCCGCCCCCGGTCCCCGGCGACGGCCACGGCTGGGGCCGCACCCGCGGCAGGATCGCCGCCGCCGTGGCGCTCGTCCTCGGCCTCGGGCTGATCGGCGGCGCGGTGGCCGGCGCCGCCATCAACCACGCGCCGCGGCCGGCGCCGCCGGTCGCCGACGGCAGCCCGGAGGCGTTCGCCAAGGCCAGGACGGTGTGGCGGAACACCCCGGTCGACCAGCTCTTCCCGCGCACCCTCACCGAGCAGGGCGCCGGCCCCGGCGGCGCCGACCGCTCGTGGTCCCGGATCGGCGTCGCGGCGCCCGCGGGCTGCACCGGGGCCTTCGACCCGCTGCTGCAGCGGGTGCTCGCGCCCGCCGGCTGCACCCGGCTGCTGCGCGCCACCTACGTCGACAGCACCTCGACCACGGTCACCACCGTCGGGCTGCTCGTCACCTCGGGGGAGCCGGCGGCCATGGCCACGCTGAACCGGCGCTGGGCCGCCGAGCGGCTCGGTGAGCGCGCCGACCTGCTGCCCAGGCCGGTGGCCTTCCCCGGCACCGCCGCCGCCCGCTTCGGCGGGCACCAGCGCGGCAGCTGGGCGGTGCAGGTCTCGGCGGACCAGCCCTTCGTCGTCTACGCGGTGAGCGGCTTCGCCGACGGCCGCACCGTCGCGACCCCGCAGCCCGCCGACAGGGCCGAGGCCGCCGGCACCACCACCGCCGCCGCGCAGGCGGGGCTCGGCTTCGACGCCACCGGCCTCGCCTCCGCGGTCGACGACCGCGCCCACACCGCGGCCGAGAGCGCCCTCGGCCCCACCCCCGCCGCGAAGAAGCACTCATGACCTCCCCCCGCCGCGTGCACGGCCCCGGCCCCAGCGTCTCCGACGGCGCGACCGCCCCGATCCCCGCCCCCGCGCCCTCCGCGGCTTCGGCCCCCCGACCGTCCCGGGGCCGGGCCGGGCGTGCCGCGAGGCGGCTGCTGGCCGCGGCCGGCGCGGTGCTCGTCGCCGTCACGGGCGCGCCGCCCGCGCACGCGGACGCCGCGCGCAGTCTGGACTGGGCGCTGGGCGCGCTGCACGCGCAGCAGGCGTGGCGGACCACGCAGGGCGCGGGGGTGACCGTGGCGGTGCTCGACACCGGTGTCGACGCCACCCATCCGGACCTGACCGGCCAGGTGCTGGCCGGGAAGGACGAGGTGGGCTTCGGCGCCGAGCGCGGCGACTCGGCGTGGGCGCGGCACGGCACCGGGATGGCCGCGATCATCGCCGGGCACGGGCACGGACCGGGCGACGGCTCGGGCGTGCTCGGCATCGCGCCCAAGGCCAGGATCCTGCCGGTCCGGGTGATCCTGGAGGACAAGGACCCGCAGCGTGCGAAGGCCAGGACCAGCAGGGGCGACGCGCTGCCGGCCGGCATCCGCTGGGCGGTGGACCACGGCGCGGACGTCATCAACCTCTCGCTCGGCGACGACAGCGCGACCGCCGCGCCGGTCGCGGCCGAGGACGACGCGATCCAGTACGCGCTGGGCAAGGGCGTCGTGGTGGTCGCCTCCGCGGGCAACGGCGGCGACCAGGCCGACCGCTCCTCCTACCCGGCTGCCTACCCCGGCGTGATCGCGGTCGCCGCGGTGGACCGCTACGGGCGGCACGCGCCGTTCTCCACCAGCCGCTGGTACTCCTCGGTCGCCGCGCCCGGCGACGACGTGGTGATAGCCGACCCGAACCGCAAGTACTACACCGGCTGGGGCACCAGCGCGGCCTCCGCGTACGTCTCGGGGGCCGCCGCGCTGATCCGCTCCGCCTCTCCGCACCTGAGCCCGCTGCAGGTCAAGCAGGTCCTGCAGAGCACCACCCGGTTCAGGCCGCAGGGCGGCCGCAGCGACGACCTCGGCACCGGCATGATCGACCCCGCGGCGGCGCTCGCCGCGGCGCGCAGGCTCGCGCCCGGCCCGGTGGTCCCCGCGCCGGTGGCGTACCCGCAGCGCTTCTTCGCGCCGGGCCCGACGCCGGCCCCGCGGCCGCCGGACCGCGCCCAGGTGCTCGGCGACGGCGTGGCCGCGTGGTGCGCGGCGGCCGGCGGGCTGCTGGTGGTGCTCGCCGGGGTGCTGTGGTCCCGCTCCTTCCGCACCCGGGCGCCGCAGCCGCCGGCGGGCGCCCCGGCGGGCGGCGTGGACCGGGCGGATAGGGTTCCCGGGTGGCGCTGAAGAACATCCCCGACCCCGGTTTCTCCGACGACGACGGCTCCGCCGACCCGGCGCTCGCCGCCGCGCTCGACGGCTACGCGGCCCGGCGCGGACCCGCCACGGCGGCGGCCGTCGCCTCGGCCCTGCACGGCGCCCGGCTGCTGGTGCCGGTCGTCGCGGTCCTCGGCGAGGCCGAGACCGGCCCCGACGGGCTGCGCCGGGAGAAGAGCAGCGACATGGCCGTGCCGGTGATCGAGGCGCCGGACGGCCGCCGCGCGCTCCCCGCGTTCACCTCACTGGCGGCGCTCGCCCGGTGGCGGGCGGACGCCCGGCCGGTCGCGGTGCCGCTGCGCCAGGCGCTCCAGGCGGTCGCGCACGAGGGAGCCGACACGCTGCTGATCGACCTGGCAGGACCGGTGCCGTACGAGCTGACCGGCGCGGACCTGCGCGCCGCCGCCCTCGGCCCGGCGGGACGCGACCCGCTGGCCGACCCCGCGGTGCGCGCCGCGCTGCGGGACGCGCTCGCCGCGCAGCCGGGCGTGGTGCGCGCCCACCTGGGGCCGGGGCAGCAGGGGAGCGACGGCACGCTGGGCCTGGTGCTCGCGCCGGAGGCGGACGTGGCCGGCACCGGCGGCGCGGTCGCCGCGGCGCTGGCCGCCGACGAGGTGCTGCGGGCGGCGCTCGTCCAGGGCCTCGACCTGGCCCTGCTGCCGCCGGACGCCACCGTGCCGGGCGCGCCCTTCTTCTCCCGCTGAGCCTGCGCCCTTCTCCCGCTGAGCGCGGCACCGCGCACCGCCGCATGGCCGGACGCGGTTCGCCGCGCGGCCGGCGCGCCGGGAGACCGCCCGAGATGTGGGTCCCACCTGTGAGGCCCACAATACGAGGCAGGTGAAAGATCATTTCGTGGAGGTCCGGATGGACATGCGAACGATCACGGAGAACCGGACGGCCGCCGACCAGCGGGCGTTCGTCTGCGAATTCCTCGGCACGCTCGTGCTGGTCTTCTTCGCCGTCGGCGCGGCCGTGGTGTCGGGCCAGTACATCGGCACGCTCGGCATCGCGTTCGCCTTCGGCCTGGTGCTGCTGGCCGTCGCGTACGCCGTCGGCCCGATCTCGGGCAGCCACCTCAACCCGGCGGTCACCCTCGGCATGCTCGTCGCCCGGCGGATCACCGTGCGCACCGCCGTCGAGTACTGGATCGCGCAGGTGCTCGGCGGCATCGCGGGCGCCGCGCTGCTGCTGCTCGTCGCCAAGCAGGTCCCGGGGCTGCGGACGCACGGCGCCTTCGGCACCAACGGCTACGGCTACCGCTCCGCGGTCGGCGTCAACATCTTCGGCGCCTTCGTGGTCGAGGTGATCATGACCTTCCTGCTGGTCTTCGTCTACCTCGCGGTCACCCACCGGATCGCCGTGGTCGGCTTCGACGGGCTGCCCATCGGCATGGCCCTGGTGGTGATCCACCTGATCGGCGTGCCGCTCACCGGCACCGGCGTCAACCCGGCGCGCAGCCTGGCACCGGCGATCTTCGCGGGCAGTCCCGCGCTGACCCAGGTGTGGCTGTTCCTGGTGGCGCCGCTGGTCGGCGGCGCGCTGGCGGCGGTGGTGCACGAGGCGACGCACCCGGCGTTCGCCGCGGCCAGGGCGGCCCGCGCGGCCGCCGCCGAGATGGAGACGGCGGTGCGCGCCGACGGGCTCGGCGACCTGCGCGGCGGCGCCGCGCCGGGACCGGGCCGCGGCCCTCAGGCGTAGACGGGGCCGGTGAACTTCTCACCGGGGCCCTGGCCGGGCTCGTCCGGCACCACCGACGCCTCGCGGAAGGCGAGCTGGAGCGACTTGAGCCCGTCGCGCAGCGGCGCGGCGTGGAAGGAGCTGATCTCGGTGGCGCCGGCGGTCACCAGCCCGGCCAGCGCCTGGATGAGCTTGCGCGCCTCGTCGAGGTCCTTGTGCTGCGCGCCCTCCTCGGCCAGGCCCAGGTTCACCGCCGCCGCGCTCATCAGGTGGACGGCCACGGTGGTGATCACCTCGACGGCGGGCACGTCCGCGATGTCACGGGTCAGGTCGTCGAATCCGGGGGCGTGTCCGGGCTGCGGTGTCTCGCTCATGCGGGACACGATATGCCCCGTCCGGCCGATTACGGCCTTCGGGCAGCCGCTGGTATGCTGGGTGAACGACCGGTCGGACATCAGTGTGTCCGGCCAGCAAGTGGAGGCTCCTATCTCCCACCCGATCGGCCCGAGGGCCGACGGGTTCCGGTCAGACGGTACGCGTCAGCACCCCTGACGCCGAGCCGTCCGATGCGCCCCGCGGAATATCGCGGCGGTGCTCCCGGTTGTGAGGAGCCCCGCCTGTATCCCGTATGGGGCGTTTTCTGCGTTCCGGTACGGGGTCGGAGACGAAGACAGAGCGCGGCTGTCGGCCAGTCAGTCGCGTGGTGCAACCGAGGAGGCCCCATCAGCGCCGAGCCCCGCATCAACGACCGGATTCGCGTTCCCGAGGTGCGACTTGTCGGTCCCAGTGGCGAGCAGGTGGGCATTGTGCCGCTTGCGAAGGCACTGGAGCTTGCGCAGGAGTACGACCTCGACCTGGTCGAGGTCGCGGCGAACGCCCGTCCGCCCGTGTGCAAGCTCATGGACTACGGGAAGTTCAAGTACGAGTCGGCCATGAAGGCCCGTGAGGCGCGCAAGAACCAGGCGCACACGGTCATCAAGGAGATGAAGCTCCGGCCGAAGATCGACCCGCACGACTACGACACCAAAAAGGGTCACGTCGTCCGGTTCCTCAAGCAGGGCGACAAGGTCAAGATCACGATCATGTTCCGCGGACGCGAGCAGTCCCGGCCGGAGCTGGGCTACCGGCTGCTGCAGCGGCTCGCGGAGGACGTCCAGGACCTCGGCTTCATCGAGTCGAACCCGAAGCAGGACGGCCGGAACATGATCATGGTTCTCGGTCCGCACAAGAAGAAGACCGAGGCCATGGCCGAGGCCCGCGAGGCCCAGGCCGCCCGCAAGGCGGAGCGCCAGGGCGACGCGCACCACGACGTGGACGCCGACGACGCGACCGACGACGTCGCTGACGCGTCGGCCGACGACGCGGCGGTCGAGGCCCCGGCCGACGCCGGCTGAGACGAGAACATCCCGGAGCCCCCGGCTCCGGGTCGGTAATGCAGGACTGACGCCGTCCGTGCGCCCCCAGGGGTGTACGGGAGGGCCAGCGACGAGGAGACCACGGCGCCATGCCGAAGAACAAGACGCACAGCGGGACCAGCAAGCGCTTCAAGATCACCGGCTCCGGCAAGGTGCTGCGCGAGCGTGCCGGCAAGCGCCACCTGCTCGAGCACAAGCCGTCCAGCAAGACGCGCGCCCTGACCGGCACCGTCGAGGTGTCCCCGGCGGACGCCAAGAAGATCAAGAAGCTTCTCGGCAAGTGACCGACGCGCCCCCGCAGCGGGGCGCGCCGTCCGATCCGGGACCCATTCGCTTTCGGGCCGCGTGAACACACCCGCGGCCCCCGAGAAGGAGTTATCAAGTGGCACGCGTCAAGCGGGCAGTCAACGCCCACAAGAAGCGCCGGGCGATCCTCGAGCAGGCCAGCGGTTACCGCGGTCAGCGTTCGCGCCTTTACCGCAAGGCCAAGGAGCAGGTCACCCACTCCCTGGTCTACAACTACAACGACCGCAAGAAGCGCAAGGGCGACTTCCGTCAGCTGTGGATCCAGCGCATCAACGCCGCTGCCCGCGCCAACGGCATCACCTACAACCGCTTCATCCAGGGCCTGAAGGCCGCCAACGTCGAGGTCGACCGCAAGATCCTCGCCGAGCTGGCCGTCAACGACGCCAACGCTTTCGCGGCGCTCGTCGAGGTGGCGCAGAAGGCGCTGCCGTCCGACGTGAACGCCCCCAAGGCGGCGTGACGCCCGCGCTGTACGCAGCGCGTCTTCCCGGGCCCGCGGGTGGGTTTGTCCCCTGCGGGCCCGTGGCCTGTCCGGCGCCGGTGAGCGCGGCGCGGCGAGCACCGGGCCGCGCGCCGGCGCCGCCCACGAGCACCTCTGGAAGGTACGGATGCCCACCCCCGAGCTGACGTCGCTGCGGTCCGCGCGGGTCACCGCCGCGCACCGGCTGGCCAAGCGCAGCTTCCGCGGCAAGGAGCGCCGCTTCCTCGCCGAGGGCCCGCAGGCCGTACGGGAAGCGGTCGCGCACCCCGGCGGCCCGGCCGGCCGCACCCTGATCGAGCTGTACGCCACGCCCGAGGCGGCCGAGCGGCACGCCGGCCTGGTCGAGGCGGCCCGCGCCGCCGGCGCCCCGGTGCTCTCCGCCACGCCCGAGGTGATCGCGGAGATCTCCGACACCGTCACCCCGCAGGGCCTGGTCGGCGTCTGCCGCTTCCTCGACACCCCCTTCGACGCGGTGCTCGCCGCCCGCCCGCGGCTGGTCGCCGTCCTCGCCCACGTCCGCGACCCGGGCAACGCCGGCACCGTGCTGCGCTGCGCCGACGCCGCCGGGGCGGACGCCGTGGTGCTCACCGACGCCTCCGTCGACCTCTACAACCCCAAGGCGGTCCGCGCCTCCGCGGGCAGCCTCTTCCACCTGCCGGTGGCGACCGGCGTCCCGGTGGCCGACGCGGTCGCCGGACTGCGCGCCGCTGGCGTACGGGTACTGGCCGCCGACGGCGCGGGCGACCGCGACCTGGACGACGAGCTGGACCGCGGCGCCATGGGCGGCCCCAGCGCCTGGATCTTCGGCAACGAGGCGTGGGGCCTGCCCGAGGAGACCAGGGCGCTGGCCGACGCGGTGGTCCGCGTCCCCATCCACGGCAGGGCCGAGAGCCTCAACCTCGCCACCGCCGCCGCGGTGTGCCTCTACGCCTCCGCGCGGGCGCAGCGCGCGCCCGCAGGGTGCCGCAGCGTCACCTCCAGCTAGTAGGGTGGCGGCCCGGGCCCTGGAGGAGGGGGTGGCGGCCATGGACGTCATGCCGCAGCGAGGCACGCGCAGCACACGCACCGCGGCGCCCGCGCGCCCGGCCCCGCCGCCCGCCCACGACGCCGCCGACCCGTACGGCCTCGGCATCGACCCGGACGACCTGCCCGACGGCCTGGTGGTCGCCGACGAGCGCGGCCGGGTGATCTGCTTCAACGCCGCCGCCGCCCGGATCACCGCGACCCGCCCGGCCGACGCGCTCGGCGGCCCGCTGGAGCGGGCGCTGCCGCTGGAGGACCTGGAAGGCCGCCGCTGGTGGCAGCTCACCGACCCGTACGCGGGACTGGCCGTCCGCACCGGGCAGCCCGAGCGCAATCTGCTGCTGCCCGGCGGCCGCGAGGTGCTCGTCGCCGCCCGCTACGTGCGCGAGCGCCCCTGCGGCCCGCTGCGCCGGCTGGTCGTCACGCTGCGCGGCACCGAGGCCAGGCGGCGCACCGAGCGCAGCCACGCCGAGCTGATCGCCACCGTCGCCCACGAACTGCGCTCGCCGCTGACCTCCGTCAAGGGCTTCACCGCGACGCTGCTGGCCAAGTGGGAACGCTTCACCGAGGACCAGAAGAAGCTCATGCTGGAGACCGTCGACGCCGACGCCAACCGCGTCACCCGGCTGATCGCCGAGCTGCTCGACATCTCCCGGATCGACTCCGGCCGGCTGGAGGTGCGCCGCCAGCCGGTCGACATCGCCGCCGCGGTGCAGCGCCACGTGGACGGGCACGTGGCGGCGGGCCGCGACGCGACGCGCTTCCGGGTCGAGGTCGCGCACCCGCTGCCGGCGCTGTGGGCGGACCCCGACAAGGTGGACCAGATCCTCGGCAACCTGCTGGAAAACGCCGTGCGGCACGGCGACGGGACTGTCACCATCGAGGTGGCACCCGCCGCGGCCACCGGCGGCGACCGTACGACGGAGGGCACGGCAGTCACCGTGAGCGACGAAGGCCCCGGCATCCCCGAGGAGTCGATCGGCCGCGTGTTCACCCGCTTCTGGCGGGGCAGCAGACGCGGCGGCACCGGCCTGGGCCTGTACATCGTCAAGGGCATCGTCGAGGCGCACGGCGGGAGCATCACGGTCGGCCGCGCCCCCGGCGGCGGCGCCCAGTTCCGATTTATGCTGCCCGTCGGGGCACCCGCGTTCATGGCCTGAGCCGGCACCCGCCGCAAGGCCCCGCGGAGCAGCCACCCGGCGGGCGCACAGCCGGTCCCCACGGCGCAAGTAGACTCGGCCCTTGGCATGTGTCCGGTCGGGCAGAGCCTCACTCCCCAGCGGCGCAGCCCTGGGAGGCGCCCCCAGCAGCATCCAATCGGAACGGGAAGAGATGTCGGCACCGAACAAGTCGTACGACCCTGTGGAGGTCGAGGCGTTGCAGCCGGAGGAGATCGAGCGGATGCGCGACGAGGCGCTCGCCGCGATCGCCGCCGCCGGCGACCTCGAGGCGCTCGCCCACGCGAAGACCGCGCACAGCGGCGGCACCTCGCCGCTCGCGCTGGCCAACCGCGAGATCGGCGCGCTGCCCCCGCAGGCCAAGGCGGAGGCGGGCAAGCGGGTGGGCCAGGCCCGCGGCGCCGTCAACCAGGCGCTCGCCGCCCGGCAGGCCGAGCTGGAGGCCGAGCGCGACGCCCGGGTGCTCGTCGAGGAGGCGGTGGACGTCACCCTGCCCCACGACCGCGTCCCGGCCGGCGCCCGGCACCCGCTGTCCACGCTCTCCGACCGCATCGAGGACGTCTTCGTCGCGATGGGCTACGAGGTCGCCGAGGGCCCCGAGGTCGAGGCGGAGTGGTTCAACTTCGACGCGCTGAACATCTCCCGGGACAACCCGGTGCGCAGCGAGCAGGACACCTTCTTCGTCAGGGCCCCGTACGCCGCCGACGGCTCCGCCGACGGCCCGCAGGGCTCCGCCGAGGACAGCGGCCTGGTGCTGCGCACCCACACCTCCGGCGTGCAGATCCGCTCGCTGCTCAGCCGCGAGCTGCCGGTGTACGTCATCGCGCCCGGCCGGGTCTACCGCTCGGACGAACTGGACGCCACCCATACCCCGGTGTTCATGCAGGTCGAACTGCTCGCCGTGGACGAGGGCCTGACCATGGCGGACCTCAAGGGCACCCTCGACCACATGGTCGTCTCGCTCTTCGGCGAGGGCATGGAGACCCGGCTGCGGCCGAACCACTTCCCCTTCACCGAGCCGTCCGCCGAGATGGACATGCTCTGCTACGTCTGCCGCGGCGACTCCGTCGGCAACCCGGACCGCCCCTGCCGTACCTGCTCCTCCGAGGGCTGGATCGAGCTGGGCGGCTGCGGCATGGTCAACCCCAAGGTGCTGGTCGCCTGCGGCGTCGACCCCCAGAAGTACAGCGGCTTCGCGTTCGGCTTCGGCATCGAGCGGATGCTGATGTTCCGCCACAACGTCGAGGACATGCGAGACATCGTCGAGGGTGACGTGCGCTTCACCCTTCCGTTCGGGATGGAGATCTGATGCGGGTCCCGCTTTCTTGGCTGCGGGAGTACGTCGACCTGCCCGCCGGTGAGACCGGCCGCGACGTCCAGGCCAAGCTCGTTTCCGCCGGCCTGGAGGTCGAGACCGTCGAGCAGCTCGGCGCCGATCTGCAGGGCCCGCTCGTGGTCGGCGAGGTGCTGACCGTCGAGGAGCTCGAGGGGTTCAAGAAGCCCATCCGCTTCTGCACGGTCGACGTCGGCGACGCCAACGGAACCGGTGCGCCGCAGGAGATCGTCTGCGGCGCCCGCAACTTCGCGGTCGGCGACAAGGTCGTGGTGATCCTGCCCGGCGGCGTGCTGCCGGGCGACTTCCGCATCGCCGCCCGCAAGACCTACGGCAGGGTGTCGCACGGCATGATCTGCTCGGCCGCCGAGCTGGGCATGGGCGACGACCACGAGGGCATCATCGTGCTGCCCCCGGAGCACGAGGCCGGCACCGACGCGATCGGCCTGCTCGAACTCGTCGACGAGGTCCTCGACATCGCCGTCACCCCCGACCGCGGCTACTGCCTGTCGCTGCGCGGCGTGGCCCGCGAGACCGCCATCGCGTACGGGCTGCCGCTGAGCGACCCGGCGCTGATCGACGTGCCCGCGCCGAACTCCGCCGGCCACCCCGTGCGGATCGCCGACCCGGCCGGCTGCGACCGCTTCACCGCGCGCACCGTCACCGGCGTCAACCCCGAGGCGCGCTCGCCGATCTGGCTGCGGCGCCGGCTGCAGAAGGTCGGCATGCGGCCCATCTCGCTCCCCGTCGACATCACCAACTTCGTGATGTTCGAGATCGGGCAGCCGCTGCACGCCTACGACCGGGCCCGGCTCACCGGCCCGATCGGCGTGCGCCGCGCCGAGCCCGGCGAGAAGCTGACCACCCTGGACGACGTCGAGCGGGTGCTCGACGGCGAGGACCTGGTCATCACCGACGACTCCGGCACGATCGGCCTGGCCGGCGTGATGGGCGGCGCCCACACCGAGATCGCCGAGCACGGCGCCGACGCAGGCACCACCGAGATCGTCATCGAGGCCGCGCACTTCGCGCCGGTCGCCATCGCCCGCACCGCGCGCCGCCACAAGCTCGCCTCCGAGGCGTCCCGGCGGTTCGAGCGCGGCACCGACCCGCAGGCCACCTCGGCGGCCGCGCAGCGCGCCGTCGACCTGCTGGTGCTGCTGGCCGGCGGCACCGCGGAGCCCGGCGTCACCGAGGTGATCGCGCCGGCCGCGCCGCACACCATCGCGATGCCGGCGAACCACCCCGACACGGTGGCCGGCACCGAGTACGGCCGCGAGACCGTGGTCCGCCGCCTCCAGGAGATCGGCTGCGACGTCTACGGCTCCGACGAGCTGATCGTCACCGTGCCCAGCTGGCGCCCCGACCTGTCCGCGCCCAACGACCTCGCGGAGGAGGTCATCCGGCTGGAGGGCTACGAGAACCTGCCCTCCACGCTGCCGAGGCCGCCGGCCGGGCGGGGCCTGACCGAGTCGCAGAAGCTGCGCCGCAGGATCGGCCGCGCGCTGGCCGGCGCGGGATACACCGAGGCGCCGAGCTACCCCTTCCTCGCGGCGGAGGTCTTCGACCAGCTCGGGCTCGACGCGGACGACCCGCGGCGCCGCACCGTCGTCCTCGCCAACCCGCTGGACGACACCGAGCCGAATCTGCGCACCACGCTGCTGCCGGGGCTGCTCGCCACGCTCCGCCGCAACCACGGGCGCGGCACCCACGACCTCGCGCTCTTCGAGACCGGGCTGGTCTTCGGGCCGGCGGACCGGGCCGCGGTCCCGCCCCGGCTGCCGGTCGACCGCCGGCCCACCGACGAGGAGATCGCCACCCTCCAGGCCACGCTGCCGGTGCAGCCGCGGCACGTCGGCGTGGTCCTCGCGGGGGCCCGCGAGCGAGCCGGCTGGTGGGGGCAGGGCCGCGCGGCGACCTGGGCCGACGCGGTCGAGGCGGCGCGCGTCGTGGCCCGCGAGGCCGGCGTCGCACTGACCGTCCGCCAGGGCCGTCAGGCGCCCTTCCACCCCGGCCGCTGCGCGGAACTCGTCGCGGACGAGCAGGTCGTCGGCTACGCGGGCGAGCTGCACCCCCGGGTCACCAAGGCCCTCGGGGTGCCGGAGCGCAGCTGCGCGATGGAGCTGGACCTGGACGCCCTGGAGCGGATCGGCGGCGTCCGCGCCACCGGGCCGCGCGTCTCGACCTACCCGGTCGCGACCCAGGACGTCGCGCTCGTCGTCGACGCCGCGGTCCCGGCCGCGAAGGTCGAGCACGCCCTGCGCGACGGCGCGGGCGAACTGCTGGAGTCCCTGCGGCTGTTCGACATCTACACCGGCGCGCAGATCGGCGAGGGCCACAAGTCCCTGGCGTACGCGCTGCGCTTCCGTGCCGCCGACCGCACCCTCACCGCGGAGGAGGCCTCCGCGGCCCGCGACGCCGCGGTGTCGGCTGCCGCCGACGCCACCGGAGCCACCCTCCGCGGCGCCTGACCCCCCGGCGGCTCTCCGCCCCCCGGCAGGGGATGCGGAGAGCCGCCCCGGGCCGCGCCGGCACCCGCCGTCTACGCCGCCCCGGTCGCGGCGGCCCCGCCGCCGCAACGCCCACTGCGGCCGGCTTGCCGCTTGCCGGGGCACCGGCTGCGCCGGCCAGGTCGGGGGAGCCCGTAGCGGCCGGCCCGCGCCCCCCGCTGCGGCTGGCTTGCCGCTTGCCGGGGCACCGGCTGCGCCGGCCCGGTCGGGCAGGGCACGCAGCGGGCTGCCCGCGCTGCCCGTCGCGGCGGGCTTGCCCCGGCGGCTGCGGGGCACTGGCTGCGCCGCCGCAACGCCCACTGCGGTCGGCCCGCGCTCCTCGCCGCGCCGCCCCGGGCACGGGCGGCCCGCATTCCTCGCCGCGGCCGGCGTGCGCCCGTCGCAGCGGACATCGGCTGTGCCCGCCGCGCCGCGTCGCTCATGGCCTCGGGCCGGGGCGGGCCGCCACGCGGCGGAAGGTTCTCGCGCCTCGCACGCCCGGCCCGCGCGCCCGCCGGCTCCGCCCCGGTGGCCGGTCGCGGGGATCTGGGCGAGTGTGACCGCGAGTGCCGGGTACGCGTTCTTCTGGTCGTCCGAGGAGGAGTACGGACGTGGCTGATCAGGCAGCTGAGCACACATCCGCGGCGCGGCAGGCGACGCAGGAGCCGCCCGCGCGCGAGGGCGCGGCGCCGGCGGGACCGCAGGCGCCGCCTGCCGGCGGGGCGGGGG
This sequence comes from Actinacidiphila polyblastidii, assembly GCF_036353415.1. NCBI lineage: Bacteria > Bacillati > Actinomycetota > Actinomycetes > Kitasatosporales > Streptomycetaceae > Actinacidiphila > Actinacidiphila polyblastidii. The sequence goes on along the minus strand of NZ_JAZEWV010000008.1, from coordinate 274,839 downwards.
AGTCGCGGACACCGACCGTCATCGTGGACGGCCTGCACGTGGTGTACCGGATCTACGGCGCCGGCACCGGCCACGGAAACGCCACCTCGGCGCTGCGCCGCATGATGCTGCGCCAGGGCTCGCCGAGCGTCCACCTCGTGCACGCGGTGAAGGGCGTCACCTTCACGGCCTACCGCGGCGAGGCGATCGGCATCATCGGCTCGAACGGCTCGGGCAAGTCCACCCTGCTCAAGGCGATCGCCGGGCTGCTGCCCGCCGAGCAGGGCCAGGTCTACACCGACGGCCAGCCGTCGCTGCTCGGCGTGAACGCGGCGCTGATGAACGACCTGACCGGCGGGACGAACGTGGTGCTGGGCGGTCTGGCGATGGGCATGTCGCAGGAGGAGGTCACGGAGCGCTACCAGGGCATCGTGGACTTCTCGGGCATCAACGAGAAGGGCGACTTCATCTCGCTGCCGATGCGCACGTACTCCTCGGGCATGGCGGCCCGGCTGCGGTTCTCGATCGCGGCGGCGAAGAACCACGACGTGCTGATGATCGACGAGGCGCTCGCGACCGGCGACCGGGCGTTCCAGAAGCGCTCCGAGGAGCGCATCCGCGAGCTGCGCAAGGAGGCCGGCACGGTCTTCCTGGTCAGCCACAACAACAACTCCATCCGCGACACCTGCGACCGGGTGCTCTGGATCGAGAAGGGCGAGCTGCTGAGGGACGGCCCGACCGAGGACGTCGTCAGCGCCTACGAGGAGCACTGACCGCCGGCCCCGGCCGGCAGCAGCCGACCGGGGCCGGGGCCCGCCCTCAGTACGTGTAGAAGCCCGCGCCCGTCTTGCGGCCGAGCCGCCCCGCGTCCACCATCCGCTGGAGGATCGGCGGCGCCGCGTAGAGCGCCTCCTTGTACTCGCCGTACATCGAGTCGGCGATCGCCGCGACGGTGTCCAGCCCGATCAGGTCGGTGAGCTTGAGCGGGCCCATCGGGTGCGCGCAGCCCATCTCCATGCCGTTGTCGATGTCCTCACGGGTGGCGATCCCCGACTCGTACATCCGGATCGCCGAGAGCAGATACGGCACCAGCAGCGCGTTCACCACGAAGCCCGAGCGGTCCTGGGCGCGGATGGCGTGCTTGCCCAGCACCTCGCCGACCAGGTGCTCGGCCCGCTTGAGGGTGTCGCCCGCGGTGGTCAGCGCCGGGATCAGCTCGACCAGGCGCTGCACCGGCGCGGGGTTGAAGAAGTGGATGCCGAGCACGTGGTCGGGGCGCGAGGTGGCGACGGCGAGGCGGACCAGCGGGATGGAGGAGGTGTTGGACGCCAGGATCGCGTCCCGGCGGACCACCACCTGGTCGAGCACCCGGAAGATGTCCAGCTTGACCTGCTCGTTCTCCACCACGGCCTCGATCACCAGGTCCCGGTCGGCGAACTCGCCGAGGTCGGTGGTGAAGGTCAGCCGGCCCAGTGCCGCGTCCCGCTGCTCCCCGGTGATCTTGCCGCGCTCCGCGGCCTTGCCGAGGGAGTTCGTCAGCCGGGCGCGGCCCAGCTCCAGCGCCTCGCCGGAGGTCTCGGCGACCTTGACGTCGAGCCCGGCCCTGGCACACACCTCGGCGATGCCCGAACCCATCTGGCCCGCGCCGACCACTCCGACGTGCTGGATGTCACTCACGCTCAAGCCCCTCGCTGTTCCCGCACCGCTGGCCCGACTGCTCTTCGGCTACCGGACAGACGTTACCGCTGTCCGGTCCCGGGCCCCGCGCGGGGCGGTGCGGGAGTCCGCTCAGCCGGCGCCGCAGGCCGCGCCGTTGAGGGTGAAGGCCGTGGGCGCGGTGGCCGTGGCCGAGGACGAGCCGGTGAAGCCGACGTTCGCGGCGCCGCCGGCCGGGATGGAGGCGGCCCAGGCCGGCGCGGTGACGGTGACCGCGGTTCCGGTCTGGGTGAAGCCGCCGCTCCACAGCGAGGTGATCTTCTGGTCTCCGGCGAAGGTCCAGCCCAGCTTCCAGTCGCCCACCGCCGCCGTGCCGGTGTTCCTGATGTCGACCGACGCCTGGAAGCCTCCCGGCCACTGGTTGGTGATCGTGTAGGCGACCGTGCAGGAACCCGCCCCCGGCGGCGTGGTCGGAGGCGTCGTCGGCGGAGTGGTGGGCGGAGTGGTGGGCGGCGTCGTCGGGGGAGTGGTCGGCGGGGTCGTGCCGCCGCCGGAGTCCGAGGTGTCGCCGTAGACGATGCCGCGCCCGTTGGTGCCGACGTACACCCGGCCGAAGACCCGCGGGTCGCCGGTGATCGCGCCGCCGGTCCAGCCGTACCGGTGCGCGTCGTCGTTGATCCGCACCCAGCTCGTGCCCGCGTCGGTGGACCGGTAGATGCCGCGCACGCCGCCGATCCTCGCGCTGGTGAAGAGCGTCTGGTACGCGGCGCCCGGCGCGGCCTTGCCGAAGCCGATGTTGTCCGCCTCCTGCACGGCGGCGGACCTGGTGAAGGACGCACCGGAGTTCGTGGAGTGCCACAGGCCGTACGTGCTGCCGGCGCCGCCGGCCAGCCAGACGTCTCCCGCGGAGCCCGGCAGCGCCTTGAACGAGACCGTCCCGGAGGCGGGCAGACCGGTCGCCGCGGTGGCCGTGAAGGACGCGCCGCCGTCGGAGCTGACGTAGAACCTCCCGGCCGCGAAGGCGTAGAACCGCTTCGGGTCGACCCGGTCCGAGCCGATCACCGCGCCGGACGGGATGCCGCTGGAGGCGGTCCACGAACCGCCGAAGCCCACCGCGTACTGGACGCCGGTCCCGGCCGGGCTCCACAGGAAGCGGCTTCCGTCGGCGGCGGCCGCCACGGTGCCGCCGCCGGTGACGCCGGCCGGATCGGTGCCGGCGAACCAGTCGGCGCCGTCGTCGGTGGAGAAGGCGACGTGCGCGCCGGAGTCCTGGTTGCCGCTCCTGACCATGATGCTCGGCGTGCTCTCCGCGTAGTCCAGGCCGGTGGAGGTGGTGAAGTTCGGCTGCTGGAACATCATCGCCGGGACCTTCGTCAGGTCGGTGTGCCGGAAGCCGTCGATGTCACCGAGGGCGCTGATCAGCGGCGCGCCCGCCGGCGGGCTGATCAGGCCGTTGACCGCGGTCTCCTCCAGGCCCCGCACATTCGGCCTGATGGTGATCTTCGCGCCGGCGTCCCAGTCGGTGAGGTCGTCGGTGCCGTAGACGGTGGCACCGGTGCCGTACCACATGCGGTCGGAGTTGAAGGGGTCGATCTCCAGGGACTCCGTCATCCAGCCGAGCTTGGGCGCCTGCTCGGGCGGCGACGGGTTGGCGCCGAAGGTCAGCCACGGCACCGCACCCACGTCCATGGTGAAGCGGTCGGCGCGGTTCGGATAGCTGGAGTAGTCCCAGGCGCGGGTCCAGGTCGCGCCGCTGTCGGTGCTGCGGAAGATCTGCGTGTCCGGCCACCAGGAGCTGTAGCCGGTGGCCATCACGGTGCCCGGGTGCTGCCGGTCCACGGTCAGGCCGCTGTAGCCGAAGTAGGCGTCCGAGTCGGACATCGGGCTGATGTCCGTCCAGACCCCGGTCCTGGTCGCGTACCGCCACACCTGGCCCTTCGCGCCGTCGTACGGGCCGCCGGTGTCGCTCGTCGCGAGGTACAGGTAGCCGCCCGCGGCGTCCAGCACGCCCTTGTGCGCGATGTAGCCGGTCGGCTGGCCGGCCAGCCGGGACCAGGTCGCGCCGCCGTCGGTGGAGCGGAAGACGGTGTTGGCCTTGTCCGCCACGCCCACGTAGACGGTCTGCGTGGTGGCGCCCTTCGCCGCGCTCGTCGGGTCGAAGGCGACCCACACGACGCCCTGGTTGTCGCTGTTGTAGCCGCTGGTGTCGGAGGGGTCGGCCACGTAGGTGCCGGCGTCGGGGAAGGAGGTCACCTTCGACCAGGTGACGCCCGCGTCGGTGCTGCGCCACAGGCCGTTGCCGCTGGGCGCGCCGAGGTACAGGACGCTGTCCTTGTTCGGGTCGATGGCCAGCCGCTCGCCCATGCCGCGCCCCGGCATGTTCCCGCCGAGCTTGAACGGCAGGTCGGTGGCCTGCCAGGTGGCGCCGCGGTCGGACGAGCGCAGCACCGCCCCGGTGCCGGGGTCCCAGCTGTTGGTGTAGGTGCCGACGGCCGCGTACACCTTGTCGGGGGCCAGCGCGTCGGTGGCGAGGCTCACCACGCCGGTGCGGCCCCAGTGGTCCCAGTCCACGCCGTCCAGCAGCGGCGTCCAGGACGTCGACGCCTCGTCCCAGCGGTAGGCGCCGCCGATGTCGGTCCTGGCGTAGGCGAGGTTCTTCTCCGCCTGGTTGAAGACGATGCCGGGGACGAAGCCGCCCCCGCCGATCCGGACGTTCTTCCAGCTGTACGCGGGGGCGGCCGCCGCGCGCGCGGCCTGCGGGGTCGCGGCGCCGGCCGCCGCGGTGGCCGAGGCGACGGTCACCGCGCCGCCGATCAGGGAGAGTGCCACGACGAGCGCGGCCATGGGTCTGCGGAGCATGGGACGTCCTCTGAGGTGGGGGGAGGGACGGGGAAGCCGATCGCGAACCCGGCGAAAGGGGTGATTCCGGCAGGTCGTGGGAGTATCTCGTGGGAGCGCTCCCACGAGAGTGGTCCGATGCTAGCGCTCCGCTCGGCGGCCGGAAAGAGCCGCGTCAACGCTCCGTCGCGGACGGGCGGGCCTGGTGGAATAGACCATTCGGCGGGTTGCCAACCCCTGCCGAAGGCGCCCATCATCGGCGGGTCGTGACGGATGATCAGGAGGACGGCCATGGATCGGCTCTCGCGCAGGACCTTCACCGCGGCGGCGGCCGGTGCGCTCGCCTCGACCGCGCTCCCCGGCTCCGCCCGCGCAGCCGACGCCGGGGCCGCCGACCCGCGGGGCGCGGCGCACCCCGCGCCGGACCCGGCCGGCCCGGCCGGGCACGGCCACCGGCCGGGCCGCCGGCAGCTGCGCGGCATGTGGATCGCCACCGTGGCCAACACCGACTGGCCCTCCGCGCCGGGCCTGTCCGCCGACGAGCAGCGCCAGGAGCTGTGCGACCTGCTCGACGTGGCCGTCGAACGCCGCCTGAACGCCGTGATGTTCCAGGTGCGGCCGACCGCGGACGCCTTCTGGCCGTCCCCGTACGAGCCCTGGTCGCAGTACCTGACGGGCACCCAGGGGCAGGACCCGGGCTGGGACCCGCTGGGCACCGCCGTGCACGAGGCGCACCGCCGCGGCCTGGAGCTGCACGCCTGGTTCAACCCGTACCGGGTCTCGATGAGCACCGACGTCAGCAAGCTGACGCCCACCCACCCGGCCCGGCTGCACCCCGACTGGGTGCTGCCCTACGGCGGCAAGCTCTACTACAACCCGGGCCTGCCCGAGGTGCGCCGGTTCGTCGAGGACGCGATGCTCGACGCGGTCCGCCGCTACCCGATCGACGCGGTGCACTGGGACGACTACTTCTACCCGTACCCGGTCGCCGGCCAGACCTTCGACGACGACGACGCGTACGCGCGCTACGGCGCCGGCTTCCCCGACCGCGACGCCTGGCGCCGCGACAACTGCGACCTGCTGGTGCGCGAGACCGCGGAGCGCATCAAGCGCGTCAGGCCGGCCACCCGGTTCGGCATCAGCCCCTTCGGCGTCTGGCGCAACGCGTCCGCCGACCCGCTCGGCTCGGCCACCCAGGCGGGCGTCCAGACCTACGACGACCTGCACGCCGACACCCGCAAGTGGGTCAAGGAGGGCTGGCTGGACTACATCTGCCCGCAGGTGTACTGGAACATCGGCTTCGCCGCGGCCGACTACGGGGTGCTGGTGCCCTGGTGGTCCGACGTCGTCTCCGGCACCCGGGCCGAGCTGTACGTCGGCGAGGCGCTCTACAAGGTCGGCGCGGCCGGGCAGCCCGCCGCATGGCAGGACCCCCAGGAGCTCCTCCGCCACCTCGACCTGTGCGCCGAGCACCCGGAGGTCCGCGGCAACGTCTACTTCTCGGCGTCGCAGGTCAGGGCCGACCCGCTGGGGGCGATGACCCTCGTCCAGGACCGCTACGCGCGGCGGGGCGGCCGATCGGGCCGCTAGATCTCGCCGGGGGCGCCCCGGGCCCCGCGGCGGGGTGCCGCCGGCGTCAGCTGCGCAGGTGGGAAGGAACGCGCGGGGCCCGCAGGCCGTAGGGTGTGGGGGCGATGGAGATGTTGAAGACGGCGTGGGGCGAGGTCGAGTTGGCGCGGTATCCCGCCGACGCGCGGGAGCAGTTGCGGGCGTGGGACGCGGCGGACGCGTACGCGCTGACGCACCTGGCGGAGACCGGCGTGGACCTGGGGGGCCGGGTGGTGGTGCTCGGCGACCGCTGGGGCGCGCTGACCACCGCGCTGGCGCTGTCGTCCGCGGCGCGCCCGGGGGCGGCGGAGCCGTCCGGGCACCGGCTCACCCAGGTCTGCGACTCCTTCCTCGGCCAGCAGGCCACCCGCGCCAACCTGCGGCAGAACGCCCCCGACGCCCGGGTGCGGCTGCTGTCCACCCGGGACACCCCGCCGGAGCGGGTGGACGTGCTGGTGGTCCGGGTGCCCAAGAGCCTCGCGCTGCTGGAGGACCAGCTGCACCGGATCGCCCCGGCGCTGCACCGCGACACCCTCGTCGTCGGCGCCGGGATGGTCGCCGAGATCCACACCTCGACGCTGCGGCTCTTCGAGCGGATCGTCGGGCCGACGCGCACCTCGCTCGCGGTCCGCAAGGCCCGGCTGATCCTCAGCACGCCCGCTCCCGGCACCGCCCGCGGCCGCAACCCGTGGCCGCTGACGTACACGCTGCCCGACGGCATCGGGGCGATGTCGGGCCGTGGCGTCACCAACCACGCGGGCGTCTTCTGCGCCGACCGGCTCGACATCGGCACCAGGTTCCTGCTGCAGCACCTGCCGCAGCGGCAGGGCCACGACCGGGTGGTGGACCTCGGCTGCGGCAACGGCATCGTCGGCACGGCCGCGGCCCTGGCCAACCCGGACTCCGACGTGCTCTTCGTCGACGAGTCGCACCAGGCGGTGGCGTCGGCCGAGGCCACCTTCCGGGAGAACGCGGGAGCCGCGGCCAAGGCCGAGTTCCTGGTCGGGGACGCGCTGACCGCGGTACCCGCGCAGAGCGCCGACCTCGTACTGAACAACCCGCCGTTCCACAGCCACCGCGCGACCAGCGACGCCACCGCGCGCCGGATGTTCGGCACCGCGCGGGCGGCGCTGCGGCCCGGCGGCGAGCTGTGGGTGATCGGCAACCGGCACCTCGGCTACCACCTGCGGCTGCGCCGGCTCTTCGGCGGCTGCGACGTGATCGCGTCCGACCCCAAGTTCGTGGTGCTGCGCGCCGTCAGGCGCTGACACGGCGCCGCCCCGGCCGGCGGGTGGCCGGCCAGGGCGGGAGCCCGGGGTGCGCGGGGGCGCCGTCGGGCGGTCAGGCCAGCGAGGCCAGCGCCTGGTTGAGGGTGGCCGACGGGCGCATCACGGCCGCCGCCTTCGCCGGGTCGGGCTGGTAGTAGCCGCCGATGTCGGCGGGCTGGCCCTGCACGGCGATCAGCTCGTCGACGATGGTCCGCTCGGCCTCGGCCAGCGTCTTGGCCAGCGGCCCGAACGCCTCCGCGAGCTGCGCGTCGTCGCCCTGACCGGCCAGCTCCTGCGCCCAGTACAGCGCCAGGTAGAAGTGGCTGCCGCGGTTGTCGATGCCGCCGAGCCGGCGGCTGGGCGACTTGTCCTCGTTGAGGAAGGTGCCGGTGGCGCGGTCGAGGGTGTCGGCCAGCACCTGGGCGCGGGCGTTGCCGGTGGTCTGCGCGAGGTGCTCGAAGCTCACCGCGAGCGCCAGGAACTCGCCGAGGCTGTCCCAGCGCAGGTAGTCCTCCTTCACCAGCTGCTGGACGTGCTTGGGCGCGGAGCCGCCGGCGCCGGTCTCGAAGAGGCCGCCGCCGTTCATCAGCGGCACCACCGACAGCATCTTGGCGCTGGTGCCCAGCTCCAGGATCGGGAACAGGTCGGTGAGGTAGTCGCGCAGCACGTTGCCGGTGACCGAGATGGTGTTCTCGCCGCGGCGGATGCGCTCCAGCGACAGCCTGGTGGCCGCGACCGGGTCGAGGATCTCGATCCGCAGGCCCTCGGTGTCGTGCTGCGGGAGGTACTCCCTGACCTTCCTGATCAGCTGCGCGTCGTGCGCGCGGCTCTCGTCCAGCCAGAACACCGCCGGGTCGCCGGTGGCGCGGGCGCGGGTGACGGCGAGCTTCACCCAGTCCTGCACCGGCAGGTCCTTGGTCTGGCACATCCGGAAGATGTCGCCCGCGCTGACGACCTGTTCGAGCACCACGTCGCCGGCCTCGTCCAGCACCCGGACGGTGCCGGTGGCGGGGATCTCGAAGGTCTTGTCGTGGCTGCCGTACTCCTCGGCCTTCTGCGCCATCAGGCCGACGTTCGGCACCGAGCCCATGGTGGCCGGGTCGTACGCGCCGTGCGCGCGGCAGTCGTCGAGGACGGCCTGGTAGACGCCCGCGTAGCTGCTGTCCGGCAGCACCGCGAGGGTGTCGGCCTCCTGGCCGTCCGGGCCCCACATGTGGCCGGAGGTGCGGATCATGGCCGGCATCGACGCGTCGACGATGACGTCGCTCGGCACGTGCAGGTTGGTGATGCCGCGGTCGGAGTCGACCATCGCCAGCGCCGGGCCCTCGGCCAGCTCGGCCTCGAAGGACGCCTTGATCGCCGGGCCCTCGGGGAGCGACTCGACGCCGCTGAGGATGCCGCCGAGGCCGTCGTTCGGGGTGAGGCCGGCGGCGGCGAGCACCGCGCCGTGCGCGGCGAAGGTCCTGGGGAAGAAGGCGCGCACCGCGTGGCCGAAGATGATCGGGTCGGAGACCTTCATCATGGTGGCCTTCAGGTGCACCGAGAACAGCACGTCCTCGGCCTTGGCCCGGGAGACCTGGGCGGTGAGGAACTCGCGCAGCGCGGCGACGCGCATCACCGAGGCGTCCACCACCTCGCCGGCCAGCACCGGGACGGACTCGCGCAGCACCGTGGTGCTGCCGTCGTCGCCGGCCAGCTCGATGCGCAGGCTGCCGGCCTGCTCCAGCACGGCGGACTTCTCGGTGCTGCGGAAGTCGTCGGCGCCCATGGTGGCGACGTTCGTCTTCGACTCGGCGGTCCAGGCGCCCATCCGGTGCGGGTGCGCCTTGGCGTAGTTCTTGACCGCGGGAGCGGCGCGCCGGTCGGAGTTGCCCTCGCGCAGCACCGGGTTGACCGCGCTGCCCTTGACCTTGTCGTAGCGGGCGCGGATGTCGCGCTCCTCGTCGGACTTCGGGTCGTCGGGGTAGTCCGGCAGCGCGTAGCCCTGCTGCTGGAGCTCCGCGACGGCGGCCTTGAGCTGCGGGATCGACGCCGAGATGTTGGGCAGCTTGATGATGTTCGCCCCGGGCGTCTTCGCCAGTTCGCCCAGCTCGGCGAGCGCGTCGTCGATGCGCTGGCTCTCCTGGAGGTACTCGGGGAAGCCCGCGATGATGCGGCCCGCCAGCGAGATGTCACGGCTCTCGACGGTGATCCCGGCCGTCGAGGCGTACGCCTCGATCACCGGCAGGAACGAGTACGTCGCCAGGGCCGGGGCCTCGTCGGTGTGCGTATAGATGATGGTCGAGTCAGCCACCGGTTACTCCGCTCCAGTCTCCAACATTGCTTGATATCAAGATATCCCGTCGGGCGGCCTGCGGCGGTGGCGGGGGTGCGGTGGCGCAGTCCCGGGGTGGGGACGCCGAGGCGGGGGCGCGCGGCATGGCGGCGGTCAGCCGCCGGAGGGAGTGACCGCGGGCCCGGTGGCGGACGGATGCACCTCGAAGGGCGCGTCGCCCACGGACTCCTGCCGGCAGGGCCGCGTCCTGCCGCTCACACCCGGTCCGACGTCCGCGAAGTGGACGTCCAGCATGACGTCCCCGTAGTCGAGGCCCCGCGGCGCGTCGGCGTTGAGGCGAAAGCGCATCCGGTACGCGATCCTCGCCCCCGGCCGCAGCCCGCGGACCACCGCGATCGGGGGCGCGAGGGCGGGCGCGGGCCGCCACCCGTCGGCCCCCGGGGTGCGGACCTCCAGCGAGGAGTACGGGCCGAGCGGGGGGTCGCCGTCGCCGAGCGTCTGCCGCGTCGGATAGGCCGAGACGAAGGCCACCGGCAGCCTGCGGCCGGAGACGTTGGTCATCGAGGCGGTGAGCTCGTGCCAGCCGTCGCCGGGCCCGATGTTCCGCGGCAGCCCCCGCATCGACACCTGGAGTGAGTCCCTGCCCACGTCCGCGCGGGAACAGGCGGGCAGTGCCGTCAGCTCCGCCGCGGTCGGCGCGTGCGGCGACGGCCCGCGGGCGGTGAGGACCAGGGCCGCGGCCGCGCCGGCGGCCAGCAGGGCCGCGGCCGACGCGACCACGTTGCGACGGCGGAATCCCACGTGGCCCCCTGGGGGTGACGTCCGGCGAACGGCGGCCGCCGTTCCCCCGGGAGACGATCGGCGGCGCCCTGAGGTTGCGGTCCGCGGCCGGCGGACCGGTCGGGACGCCTCGACGGCGTTCCTGATCCGCCGCGCGGCGCGCCCGCCGCCCTGCTCCTCGCTCCTTGCCCGATATCCCGTGCGCGGCCCCCGGCCGCGGTCCGCGCCGCCTAGGCTTCGCGGGCACCGGCCCCCGACTCCAGGAGCGCTCACCGTGTCAGAGCCCGTACGCGAACCCGCCGCCGCGCCCGTCCCCGTACCCCTCCCCGAGCACCCCCTCCCCGAGCACCCCTACCCCGACGCCCACCGGCCGGACGGCGATCCCGCGCCGCACCCCCTGCTCGCGCCCGTGGCCGGTCTGCTGGGGAGCTGGCTCGGCCGGGGGCGCGGTGAGTACCCGACGATCGCCGAGGACTTCACGTACGCGCAGGAGGTCACCTTCAGCCACGACGGCAGGCCGTTCCTGCGCTTCGAGTCCCGCGCCTGGCTGCTCGGCCCGGACGGCGCCCCGCTGCGCCCGTCGGCGCGGGAGAGCGGCTGGTGGCGGCTGCAGCCCGACGGCAGGGTGGAGGCGCTGATCACCCAGCCCACCGGGATCGCGGAGATCGCGGTCGGCCTCGCGGCGGCCGGCACGGTCGACCTCGCCTCCCACACGGTGGCCCGCACGCCCACCGCGAAGGAGGTCGACGCCACCCGCAGGCGCTACGTGCTGACCGGCGACGGCGACGAGCTGACCTTCACGCATGACCTCGCGGCCGTCGGGCAGCCGCTGCAGCACCATCTCGCGGCGCGCCTGCGGCGGCAGCGGTAGCCAGGGCTTTGCATAAAAGTGCGGCTCCCCGTATAGTCATGCCGTCGTGAAGGAGGAGTCGTCGATGACGGTGCGAGTGGCGGTGGCCGGGGCCAGCGGATACGCCGGCGGTGAGGTGCTCAGACTGCTCGTCGGGCACCCCGGGGTCGAGATCGGCGCGGTGACCGGCAACGCCAACGCCGGGCAGCCGCTGGGCGCGCTCCAGCCGCACCTCGTGCCGCTGGCCGGACGGGTGCTGGAGAAGACCACGCCCGAGGTGCTGGCCGGGCACGACGTGGTGTTCCTCGCACTGCCGCACGGCCAGTCCGCCGCCGTCGCCGAGCAGCTCGGCGACGAGGTGCTCGTGGTCGACATGGGCGCCGACTTCCGACTCAGGGACGCGGCCGACTGGGAGAGGTTCTACGGATCGCCGCACGCGGGCACCTGGCCGTACGGCCTGCCCGAGCTGCCGGGCGGCCGCGCCGCGCTGGAGGGGTCCAAGCGCGTCGCGGTCCCCGGCTGCTACCCCACCGCCGTCTCGCTCGCCCTCGCCCCGGCCTACGCCGCCGGGCTGGTCGAGCCCGAGGCGGTGATCGTCGCGGCGTCCGGCACCTCCGGCGCGGGCAAGGCCGCCAAGCCGCACCTGCTGGGCTCCGAGGTGATGGGCTCGATGAGCCCGTACGGCGTCGGCGGCGGCCACCGGCACACCCCGGAGATGATCCAGAACCTCAGCGCCGCGGCGGGCCGCCGGGTGGGCGTGTCCTTCACGCCCACCCTCGCGCCGATGCCCCGCGGCATCCTCGCGACCTGCTCGGCGAAGGCACTGCCCGGCGTGACCGCGGCGGACGTCAGGACCGCGTACGCGAAGGCGTACCAGGACGAGCCGTTCGTGCACCTGCTGCCGGAGGGCCAGTGGCCCGCGACCGCCTCGGTCTACGGCTCGAACGCGGTCCTGCTCCAGGTCGCCCACGACGAGGCGGCCGGACGCGTCCTCGCCGTCTCGGCGATCGACAACCTCACCAAGGGGACCGCGGGCGGCGCGGTGCAGAGCATGAACATCGCGCTCGGCCTTCCCGAGACGACGGGGCTGCCCACCGTCGGAGTCGCGCCGTGACCGGCGCCGGCCCCCGGCGCGGGCAGGCGCCCCGGTACCGGGAGGCGTCGGGGTACGCACGGGCACCGCGGTACGCGCAGGCAGCGCGGTGCGCACACGCAAGGAAGCACGGACAGGCCAGGAGGAGCGAACGGTGACCGTCACGGCAGCCAAGGGGTTCACGGCGGCGGGCATCGCCGCCGGGATCAAGCAGAGCGGACAGCCCGACCTGGCCCTCGTGGTCAACACGGGACCGCGCCGCGCCGCCGCCGGCGTCTTCACCTCCAACCGGGTGAAGGCCGCGCCGGTCCTGTGGTCGGAGCAGGTCGTCAAGGGCGGCGCGGTCACCGCGGTGGTCCTCAACTCGGGCGGCGCCAACGCCTGCACCGGCCCGCAGGGTTTCCAGGACACCCACGCCACCGCGGAGAGGGCCGCCGAGGTGCTCGGCCACAGCGCCGGCGAGATCGCCGTCGCCTCCACCGGCCTGATCGGCGTCCTCCTGCCGATGGACCGGCTGCTCAGCGGGATCGGCGCGGCCGCGGCCGAACTGTCCCCGTACGGCGGCGAGAAGGCCGCCCTGGCCATCAAGACCACCGACTCCGTGCACAAGACCGCGGTGGCGACCGGCGCCGGCGGCTGGACCGTCGGCGGCATGGCGAAGGGCGCGGGCATGCTCGCGCCGGGCCTCGCCACCATGCTCGTCGTGCTGACCACCGACGCCGACGTGGACGCCGGCGCTCTCGACAAGGCGCTGCGCGACGCCACCCGGCAGACCTTCGACCGGATCGACTCCGACGGCTGCATGTCCACCAACGACACCGTGCTGCTGCTCGCCTCCGGGGCCGCCGAGGTCAGCCCGGAGTACGGCGAGTTCGCCGACGCGGTCCGCACGGTCTGCGCCGACCTGGCGCGCCAGCTGATCGGCGACGCCGAGGGCGCGAGCAAGGACATCAGGATCGAGGTGGTCGGCGCCGCCAGCGAGCAGGACGCGGTCGAGGTCGGCCGGTCGATCGCCCGCAACAACCTGCTCAAGTGCGCGATCCACGGCGAGGACCCCAACTGGGGCCGGGTGCTGTCCGCGATCGGCACCACCGGCGCGGTCTTCGAGCCCGACGCGCTGAACGTCGCCATCAACGGCGTCTGGGTCTGCCGCGGCGGCTCGGTCGGCGAGGACCGCGACCTGGTCGACATGCGGTTCCGCGAGGTGGTCGTCACCGCGGACCTCGCCGCGGGCGACGCCTCCGCGGTGATCTGGACGAACGACCTGACCGCCGACTACGTCCACGAGAACAGCGCGTACAGCTCATGACCGCATCCGGCGAGCAGGACCGGACCCGGCCGCAGGCCCCGGCGGGGCAGCAGGCGGAGCCCGCCAGGCCCGGGACCGCGCCGCGCAGGCACACCGCGCTGGCCAAGGCGCAGGTCCTCGTCGAGGCGCTGCCCTGGCTGACCCGGCACCACGGCAGGACCGTCGTCATCAAGTTCGGCGGCAACGCCATGGTGGACGACGCGCTGAAGGCGGCGTTCGCCCAGGACGTGGTGTTTTTGCGGCACGCCGGCCTCAAGCCGGTGGTGGTGCACGGCGGCGGCCCGCAGATCAACGCGCAGCTCGCACTGCACGGCCTGGTCAGCGAGTTCAAGGCCGGCCTGCGGGTGACCACGCCCGAGGCGATGGACGTGGTCAGGATGGTGCTGGCCGGCCGGGTGCAGCGTGAACTCGTCGGCCTGCTCAACCAGCACGGCCCGCTGGCGGTCGGCATGACCGGCGAGGACGCCCACACCATCACCGCGGTCAAGCACTACCCGCGGATCGACGGCGAGGCGGTGGACATCGGCCGGGTCGGCGAGATCACCGCCATCGACACCGGGGCGATCCAGGCGCTGCTGGACGACGGCCGCATCCCGGTCGTCTCCTCCATCGCGCGGGCCGCCGACGACGGCCACATCTACAACGTCAACGCCGACACCGCGGCCGCGGCGCTCGCCGCCGCCCTGGGCGCGGAGACGCTGATGGTCCTCACCGACGTCGAGGGCCTGTACGAGGACTGGCCGCACAGCGACGAGGTGATCAGCCGGCTGACCGCGGGCGAGCTGGAGAAGCTGCTGCCCGAGCTGTCCAGCGGCATGGTCCCGAAGATGGAGGGCTGCCTGCACGCCGTGCGCAACGGGGTGCGCACCGCCCGCGTCATCGACGGGCGGGTCCAGCACTCGATCCTGCTGGAGATCTTCACCGACGAGGGCGTCGGCACGATGGTCGTGCCCGACGACGCACCTGACGAAGGAGGGGCGACGTGAGCACCGCGACCGGCAACCAGGAGCTGACCCGGCGCTGGCAGGGGTCGCTGATGGACAACTACGGCACCCCGCGGGTGCCGCTGGTCCGCGGCGAGGGTGCGACATTCTGGGACGCCGACGGCGCCGCCTACACCGACTTCGTCGGCGGTATCGCGGTCAACGCGCTCGGCACCGCCCACCCGGCGGTCGTCGAGGCGGTCAGCCGGCAGGTCGCCTCGCTCGGCCATGTCTCCAACCTGTTCGTCGCCGAACCGCCGGTGGCGCTGGCCGAGCGGTTGCTGCAGCTCTTCGGGCGGCCCGGCCGGGTGTTCTTCGCCAACTCGGGCGCCGAGGCGAACGAGGCCGCGTTCAAGATCGGCCGGCTCACCGGCAGGACCGGCATGGTCGCCACCGAGGGCGCCTTCCACGGGCGCACCATGGGCTCGCTCGCGCTGACCGGGCAGCCGAAGAAGCGCGCCGCGTTCGAGCCGCTGCCCGGCGACGTGACCCATGTGCCGTTCGGCGACGCCGAGGCGCTGCGCGCCGCGGTCACCACCGACACCGCGCTGGTGATCCTGGAGCCGATCCAGGGCGAGAACGGCGTCGTCGTACCGCCTCCCGGCTATCTGCGGGCGGCCCGCGAGATCACCGCGGCCACCGGCACCCTGCTGGTCCTCGACGAGATCCAGACCGGCGTCGGCCGTACCGGGCACTGGTTCGAGTGCCTGGCGCAGGGCGTCGAGCCCGACGTGGTGACGCTCGCCAAGGGACTGGGCGGCGGCCTGCCGCTCGGCGCCGCCGTCGCCTTCGGCCCGGCCGCCGACCTGCTCACCCCCGGTGCGCACGGCACCACCTTCGGCGGCAACCCGATCGCCTGCGCCGCCGGGCTCGCGGTGCTCGACACCATCGCGGCCGACGGGCTGCTCGACCACGTCAAGCGGCAGGGCGAGAAGCTGCGGGAGGGCATCGAGTCGCTGCGGCACCCGCTGGTCGATCATGTGCGCGGTGCCGGCCTGCTGATCGGTATCGTGCTCACCGAGCCGCTGTCGGGACCGGTCCAGCAGGCGGCTCAGGACGCGGGCTTCCTGGTGAACGCCGCTGTGCCCGGCACGGTGCGGCTGGCGCCTCCGCTGATCATCGGCGACGATCAGACGGACGCGTTCCTCCAGGCGCTGCCGGGCGTCCTCGACCGGGTGCGGCGGGACGTCCGGGCGGCCGAGGAGCGAGACGGAGAATGACGAGACGATGAGCGAGGCGCAGGCGCAGACGCAGGGCGGCGGCCAGGCCGTACCGCAGACACGAACGGCGCGGCACCGCAGGATCGTGGACATCCTCGGCCGGCTGCCGGTGCGTTCGCAGAGCCAGCTCGCCAAGGCGCTCGCCGACGACGGGCTGAACGTCACGCAGGCGACGCTCAGCCGCGACCTCGACGAGCTGGGCGCCGTCAAGATCCGCACCAACGACGGCGAGCTGATCTACGCGGTCCCCTCCGAGGGCGGTTTCCGCACCCCCCAGGCCCCGCTGGGCGAGTCGGTCAAGGAGGAGCGGATGCGGCGGCTCGCCGCCGAGCTGCTGATCTCCGCGGAGGCGTCCGCCAACCTGGTGGTGGTGCGCACCCCGCCCGGCGCCGCGCAGTTCCTCGCCTCCGCCATGGACCAGGCCGAGGTGCACGACATCCTCGGCACCATCGCGGGCGACGACACCGTCGTGCTGATCAGCCGGGACCCGGCCGGCGGCCAGAAGCTCGCCGACCACCTGCTGCGCCTCGCCCAGGGCGAGGGCTGACACCGGCCGCGGCCCCCGGAGGTTCCCGGGGGCCGCGGCCGGTCTCCGCCCTCGCCGCTCCCCGCGCCTCTCCGCCACGCCGCTGACCTGCCGCGTTGACGAAGCATGCAGTGGAGTGCATACTTATACGAGTCAGTGTATGCATCGTAAGGAGAGACCCGTGACCGAGCGCGTCGTACTCGCCTACTCGGGCGGACTTGACACCTCCGTCGCCATCGGCTGGATCGCCGAGGAGACCGGCGCCGAGGTCATCGCGGTCGCGGTGGACGTCGGCCAGGGCGGCGAGGACCTGGACGTCATCCGCAAGCGTGCGCTCGCCTGCGGCGCGGTCGACGCCGAGGTCGCGGACGCCAGGGACGAGTTCGCCGAGGAGTACTGCCTCCCGGCGATCCAGGCCAACGCCCTGTACATGGACCGCTATCCGCTGGTCTCCGCGCTCTCCCGGCCGGTCATCGTCAAGCACCTGGTGGCCGCCGCCAGGAAGCACGGCGCCGGCACCGTCGCCCACGGCTGCACCGGCAAGGGCAACGACCAGGTCAGGTTCGAGGCCGGCATCTCCGCGCTCGCCCCCGACCTCACGTGCATCGCACCGGTCCGCGACTACGCCATGACCCGCGACCGGGCCATCGCGTTCTGCGAGGAGAAGAACCTCCCGATCACCACCAGCAAGAAGTCCCCGTACTCCATCGACCAGAACGTCTTCGGCCGCGCCGTCGAGACCGGCTTCCTCGAGGACATCTGGAACGCCCCGATCGAGGACGTCTACGAGTACACCGCGAACCCGGCCACCCCGCGCGAGGCCGACGAGGTCGTCATCACCTTCCGGCAGGGCGTCCCGGTCGCCCTCGACGGCAGGCCGGTCAGCGTGCTGCAGGCCGTCCAGCAGCTGAACGCGCGGGCCGGCGCCCAGGGCGTCGGCCGGATCGACATGGTCGAGGACCGGCTGGTCGGCATCAAGTCCCGGGAGATCTACGAGGCCCCCGGCGCGATCGCCCTGATCACCGCCCACCAGGAGCTGGAGAACGTCACCGTCGAGCGCGAACTCGCCCGCTACAAGCGGCAGGTGGAACAGCGCTGGGGCGAGCTGGTCTACGACGGCCTGTGGTTCTCGCCGCTCAAGCGGGCCCTGGACGGCTTCATCGCCGAGGCCAACCAGCACGTCACCGGCGAGATCCGGATGGTCCTGCACGGCGGCCGGGCCGTCGTCACCGGCCGGAAGTCCGACACCTCGCTCTACGACTTCCACCTCGCCACCTACGACACCGGCGACACCTTCGACCAGTCGCTGTCCAAGGGGTTCATCGAGATCTTCGGCATGTCCGGCAAGATCGCCGCCCGGCGTGACCTGCGGACCGCGCACGACGTGGACGTCGCCCAGTGAGCGCGGACGGCGCGGGCGCGCCCAAGGACGTCAAGCTCTGGGGCGGCAGGTTCGCCGACGGACCCTCCGCCGCCCTGGAGCGGCTCTCCGCCTCGGTGCACTTCGACTTCCGGCTGGCCCCGTACGACATCGCCGGCTCGCGGGCGCACGCCCGGGTGCTGCACCGGGCCGGGCTGCTCACCGCCGAGGAGCTCGACCGGATGATCGGCGGCCTCGACACCCTCGAAGCCGACGTCGCCGCGGGCGACTTCCGCGGCACCATCGCCGACGAGGACGTGCACACCGCGCTGGAGCGCGGCCTGCTGGAGCGGCTCGGCCCCGACCTCGGCGGCAAGCTGCGGGCCGGCCGCTCCCGCAACGACCAGGTGGCCACCCTCTTCCGGATGTACCTGCGCGACCACGCGAGGATCATCGGCGGCCTCGTCGCCGACCTGCAGGACGCGCTGGTCGGCCTCGCCGAGGCGCACCCGGACACCGCGATGCCCGGCCGCACCCACCTCCAGCACGCCCAGCCGGTGCTCTTCGCGCACCATGTGCTGGCGCACGTCCAGGCGCTGTCCCGGGACGCCGAGCGGCTGCGGCAGTGGGACGAGCGGACCGCGGTCTCCCCCTACGGCTCCGGCGCGCTGGCCGGCTCCTCGCTCGGCCTCGACCCCGAGGCGGTGGCCAGGGACCTCGGCTTCGAGCACGGCAGCACCGGCAACTCCATCGACGGCACCGCCTCGCGGGACTTCGCCGCCGAGTTCGCCTTCGTCACGGCGATGATCGGCGTCAACCTGTCGAGGATCGCCGAGGAGGTCATCCTGTGGAACACGAAGGAGTTCTCCTTCGTCACCCTCCACGACGCCTTCTCCACCGGCTCCTCGATCATGCCGCAGAAGAAGAACCCGGACATCGCCGAGCTGGCCCGCGGCAAGTCCGGCCGGCTGATCGGCAACCTCACCGGGCTGATGGCCACCCTCAAGGCGCTGCCGCTGGCCTACAACCGGGACCTCCAGGAGGACAAGGAGCCGGTCTTCGACTCCTGCGACCAGCTGGAGGTGCTGCTCCCGGCGTTCACCGGGATGATGGCCACCCTCACGGTGCACCGCGAGCGGATGGAGGAGCTGGCGCCGGCCGGCTTCTCGCTCGCCACCGACATCGCCGAGTGGCTGGTACGGCAGGGCGTGCCGTTCCGCGTCGCGCACGAGGTCGCGGGGGAGTGCGTCAAGGTCTGCGAGGCCGAGGGCATCGAGCTGCACCAGCTGACGGACGAGCAGTTCGCCAAGATCTCCGCGCACCTGACCCCCGAGGTGCGCGGCGTGCTCGACGTGCCCGGCGCGCTGGCCTCGCGCGACGGCCGCGGCGGCACCGCGCCCAGCGCGGTCGCCGTCCAGCTCGCCGAGGTCAAGGCGGACCTCGCGGTCCAGCACGCCTGGGCCGACGCGAAGAAGTAGTCCGCGCACCGGCCCGAGCCCTCGGCGGCGACGGCGCCCGGCGGTCGTCCGCCGGGCGCCGCGCCGATCCCGGCGCGTCAGTCCCGGTACGCCGTGTCAGTCCCGGTACGACGCGGCCGGCGGGGGGATGAACTGGCCGGCGGAGGAGCCCAGCCAGCGCTTCTCCAGCGCGACCAGCGAGCCGTCCTGCCGCATCTGCTCCAGCACCCCGTTGACGAACCGCACCAGGTCGGTCTGGTCGCGGCGCATCGCGATGCCGTGCGGCTCGCGGGTGAACCGCGGCCCGATCAGCCGGGTGTCGGGGTCCTGCGCCTGCAGCCCGATCAGGATGGTGTCGTCCGTCGAGGCCGCGTCCACCTTTCCCAGCTGCATCAGCATCAGGCAGTCCGTCCAGTCCGCGACCGCCACCGGGATCACGGGGTGCTTCCTGATGTCCTCCAGCGTCTGGATCGACGTGGTGCCGCCCGCCGCGCACACCTTCCTGCCGCCGAGGTCGTCGATCGACCGGGCCGGGGAGGACCGCGGCACCAGCACCCGCTGCCCGGCGTCCATGTAGTCGCTGGAGAAGGCCACCTGCTTCCACCGGTCGCAGTTGATGGTCATCGAGTCCACCACGATGTCCACCGAGTGCTCGGTCAGCACCGGGATGCGCCGGGCCGAGGTGATCGTCCGGAACTGGATGCGGTCCGGGCTGCCGAACAGCGCCGTGGAGATCCGCCGCAGCAGCTGGATCTCGAAGCCGTCCAGCTGCCCGGTGAGCGGGTCGCGGTAGCCGAAGAGGTACGAGTTCTGGTCGACGCCGGCGATCAGCCGGCCGCGGGCGACGATGTCCGCCATGGTGGAGTGCGCCGGCATGTGGCCCGGCTGCGGCAGCGGCCCCTGCGGACGGTAGCTCTCCAGCGGGTGGCACGACTCGTCGGCCGGGGCGCGCCGCGGCAGGTCCGCCTGCTGAAGGGCCGTCACCCGCTGACCCGGCGGCCGCGCCGGCGCGGCCCCTCCGGTCCCCGACGCGGTCACCACCACCGCGGAGAGCGCCGCGGCCCAGGCGGCATGCCGCAGGGCCCGGTTCCGTAACCTCGCGCGCGGACCGGCCGCACGCCTCCCGTCCCCGCCGCCCTCGGCTCCACGGACCACGCGACCCCCTCGGCACTGCGCCCGGTATCCGGATGGGCACAGCATGTCACCCACCCGTCGACGGCGTAGACGGATCGCGGCAGGTCGCCGGTTCCACCGACGGCGGTCCGGCAGGCAGCGGGCGGCGGTGAAGCGGAGGAGGGGCGGCGGAGAATCGGTGCGGGAGCGCCGGCGGGAGAGCCCGGCCGGCGTCCTCGGCGGTGCGAGGGTCAGGCGGCCTTCGCCTTGGTGGCGTAGATGTCCACGTACTCCTGGCCGCCAAGGCGCATGACGTGGCTCATCACCTCGTCGGTGACGGCGCGCAGCACATAGCGGTCGCGGTCCATGCCCTCGTAGCGGGCGAAGTCGAGCGGGGCGCCGAAGCGGACGGTGACCGGGGCGATCCTGGGCATGCCCTTGCCGCCGGGCTGCACCTTGTCGGTGCCGATCATCGCGAACGGCACCACGGGCGCGCCCGTCATCATCGCCAGCCGGGCGATGCCGGTACGGCCGCGGTACAGCCGGCCGTCAGGGGAGCGGGTGCCCTCCGGGTAGATGCCGAAGATCCTGCCCTCGTCCAGCACCCGGCGGCCCGTCATCAGCGCGGCGACACCGCCGCGGGCGCCGTCCCGGTCGACCGGGATCATGCCGCAGGTGGTGAAGAACCAGGCCATCAGGCGGCCCTTGACGCCCTTGCCGGTGACGTACTCGTCCTTGCCGATGAAGTACACCTGCCGCTCCACCACCAGCGACAGGAACATCGAGTCGATGAAGGTGACATGGTTGCCGGCCAGGATCACCGGGCCCTCGCCGGGGATGTGCTCGATGCCCTCGACGACCGGCCGGTACAGCACACGCATCAGCAGACCGAGGATCACCTTGAGCACGCTGCGGGACAGGCGGGAGAACAAGGGACCCCTCCGGGCGGTGACGGTCATGACGGCGACGGGTTCGCGTACGACCTTACCGGCCCGTACACCACGACGATACTTCCGCAAGCGGCACCCGCGCGCGCCGGGTTCACCCACCGGATACACAGTGTTGACGCAGGCGGCGGCGGGGGTCGCGCGCCGGCCACCCCATCGGGTGAAGATCGTCGCGCCGGGCATCCCGGCGGCGCCCGCGGCGCGCGCCGCCGGATATGCACGTCACCATGAGCGAACCGGACCGCTACGACCGCTACGCGCGGCTGCGTCCCCTGCTGGCCGCGGAGGTCGCCGCCGAGGCGCCCCCGGACGCCGGGATCGAGCACGCCGACGTCGAACAGGCGGTCTGGCTGCGGCTGCTGGAGCTGGCCGCGCCACCCGCCGAGCCCCTCCGCTGGCTGCGCACCGCGGTGCGCGCCGAAGTGCGCGCGGCGTCCCGGGCGGCCCGCGGCGTCCACCCGTACGACGCCTTCGGCTACCACTTCGGGTCGGGGCCCGCGGCCAGGAACGCGCCGGGCGTCGAGGACGAGGTGCTGGACGACGAGCGCAGCCGGGCGGTGCGCGCCGCGATCGGCCGGCTGCCCGGCCGCTGCCCGCAGGTCGTCTCGGCCCTCATGTCCCGTTCCGACCTCACTTACCGGGAAATCTCCCGGGAGTTGGGAATCTCACAGGGCAGCCTCGGGCCGCTCCGCTCGCGGTGCCTGGGATGTCTGCGAACTCTCCTGAAATCGAGGGTTGGATCCCCCGTGGGACGGGGTAATGCACGGTAAACAGTCAGCGGCAGTGGGCACCTTCGGCGCACCCGGACAGGACTGGGACGGGTAGCGCGGGGGCGGTACCCGGCCGGAATGTTTGTGCGATCATCGGCGCCACGGAGGCGGCGCACACCCGCACCAACTCCGCTCCAGCACACGTCCCGGGCGCCTTCACCCACCCTCAAACTGCCCGGACGGATTCGAAGGGGAGGCCAGCGCGCATGGGCATGAGCGTGACCATCTCTACGGCGGACCACAGTGACGCCGAGAAGATCCTGAAACTCCAGTACCTCTGCTATCAGGGCGAAGCCGAGCTGTACGGCGACTACACCCTGGAGCCGCTCACCCAGACCCTCGACGAACTCCGGGCGGAACTCGCCCACGGTGTCGTGCTGGTCGCACGGCTCGGCGAGGAAGTCGTCGGCTCGGTCCGCGGCGCCGTCGACGACGACGGCACGGCCCGCATCGGCAAGCTCATCGTCCACCCGCGACTGCAGCGGCACGGCCTCGGCGGGCGGCTGCTGGCCGCCCTCGAAGGCCGGCTGACGGCCGAGGCGGAGGCCAAGCGCTACCGCCTCTTCACCGGCCACCGCAGCGAGGTCAACCTGCGGATGTACCGCAAGCTCGGTTACGAGCAGGTGGGCGCCGCCGAACCCGTCAGCCGCCGGCTGAGCCTGGTGCACATGGAGAAGACCGCACCGGTGGAGCCGTCGGCGATCACCTACGCGGCCAGCGCCTGAGCCGGCCCCGGCCGCTTCGCGCGCGAACCCTTCACGCGTCGCCGGACCGCTGTGCCGCCGCCTGCGCCCCGCCCGCCTCGCGGGCACGGGCCGAGCGGCGCAGCCACAGCAGTCCGGCGACCGGCAGCCCCAGCGGCAGCAGCAGGTAGTCGGCGCCGTAGTACGACCAGACCGTCGAGTCGGCGAAGGCCGAGGAGTCCGCGATGGTCAGGGTGCCGACGGTGAGCACGCCGAGCAGCTCGCCCGAGCAGCAGACCATGGCGATCCTGCGCGCCGACTCGCCGCCCTTGACCAGGGCCACCAGGATCACCGCGTAGACCACGCCGGCGACCGCGGAGAGCAGGTAGGCCAGCGGCGCGTGGTGGAACTCGGTGCAGATCTGCACGATCGACCGGGAGAGCGCGGCCACCGTGAACATCCCGTACAGCCAGAGCAGCAGCCGGCCGGGACCCGTCCCGATGCCGCCCGCCGGCGCCGCCGCGTCCGGTGCTTCCGGGTCCGTCGTCGTCACGTCGCCCGCCCTCGTCACGTCCGTCCCAGCCGTGCCCGTCTCAGCCATGTCCGCCTCCCCAGATCTCGTGCAGGCGCAGTTCGAGCACCGCGACGATCACGCCGCCGGCCGCCACGATCGCCGAGCCCCAACGGGTGCGCTCGGCAAGGGACATGAAGGCCGCCGCCGGGATCGTGCAGACCGCGCCGATCAGATACGCCAGGAACACCGCCATGCCCTGGTCCGGCCGGTCGCCGTGGGCCAGCTGGGCCACCGAGATCACCAGCTGGACCAGTGTGGCCAGCGTCACCACGGCCATCCCGGCGAAGTGCCAGTCCTTCGTCGGGGAGTCGCGGTAGGCCGCGTAGCCGCACCACGCCGCCAGCAGCAGCGCCGTGACGGAGACCGTGATGATGACCGCGTCGAGCATGCGAAGACTGTATTACGGGCGGTCACCCCCGCTTCCCGCCGCCCCCCGCCCCGGCCGTCCCGCCCCGTTTCCGCGGTTGTCATGACAGGGAGCGGATTGTCCCCGTTTCGGTACCGCGACCGGCTCTGCTTTACTGGGACACATGACCACGACGAACCGCCGCTGCCGCGCGACCGAGGCGACCACGCCCGGTATCCGTCGTGCCTGTCGAATGTGTCGCTGACCGAGGGCCCGCACCCACCACGTCCCGCGCCCCGAAGCGAGACCCGCGCCGCGGCCGCACCAGGCCGCCGCCGCCCCGTGTCACCCGTTCCGCAGGGCAGATCCCGCAGTGGACGACGGCGCCGCCGCACGCCCCGCGCGCCCAGCCCCCACCCTGCCCCGAACCTCCCGTGCCCTCCCTCGCCCACAAGAAAGGCGGACGTCTGGTGGAATCCGGCACCGTCGTGGACCTGACCTTCCACGGCGACAGCACGACCCGTCCGGTGATCTCCCGGCTCGCGCGCACCTACAACATCGACATCTCGATCCTGAGGGCCGCGATGGAGACCCGCGACGGCCGGCAGGTCGGCCGGATGCGGATCGAGCTCCCCGGGCGCTTCGAGGACAACGTGGTGCCCATCGGCTTCCTGCGCGAGCAGGGCATCCAGGTCGAGATCGCGCCGCCCGAGCGCCCGGCGCCGGCCCCGCAGCCCGGCCTCGTCACCGCCGAGGCCGCCGGCTGACCGCCGGCTGAGCGTCGGCTGACCGCCGGCCGAGCGTCGCTGACGGCGCCGCCGGGCTCAGCCGCGCCGCAGCACGTACACGTCCGTCGTGTACGGCAACTCCATCGCACCGTCCTCGCCCGCCACCCGGTGGCGGGCGAGGACCGCCTCCACCTCGGTGCGGACCCGGTCCTGCGCCGCCGCGTCCAGCACGGCTATGTGGCTCGACGACATCATCCGCTCCACCACGTCCACGACCGTCGTCGAGTGCGGGTTGGGCCAGTGCCGCTCCTCGATCGCGCTCCAGCCGGCCCGGCCGGCGAACACCTCGCGCCAGCCGCCCGGATCGCCCGGCCGTGACGCGAGCGGCGGGCTCGGCAGGTCCTTGGGCGCCAGCCGGAAGTAGATGTCCTGGAAGTCCCGCACCCACGGCACCGACGTGTCGTACGTGTTCCACACCAGCACCAGCGCACCGCCCGGCCGCAGCAGCCGCTCGACCTCCGGCAGCGCCTCGCCGGTCCTGAACCAGTGCCAGGACTGCGCCGCCACCACCGCGTCCGCGCAGCCGCCGGGCAGCCCGGTCGCCTCCGCGGTGCCTGCGGTCACCGCCACCCCCGGCAGCAGCTCGGCGAGCCGCTCGCGCATCTCACGGACCGGCTCCACGGCCAGCACCTCGGCGCCGGTCAGCGCCAGCAGCCGGGTGAACTTGCCGGTCCCCGCCCCGAGATCGACCACCGTGCGCCCCGCCTCCAGCGGCAGCGTGTCCGCGAGCGCGGCGAGCGCCGAGAGCGGATAGGAGGGCCGGGAGCGCTCGTAGACCCCCGCGGCCCGCTGGTAGCCGACTCCTGCTGCGTGGTGCACCGTCACGCGGGCAGACGGTAGCAGGATCGGGTGACGTCCACGGATACCCGTCCTGACCGGCATCCGCCCTACTCTGGAAGGGCGTTCGACGCAGCGTCCCGCGGCCGCCCGGAACCGCCGGGGCACCCCGCCCCCGGCGACCCTGCCCCGCGGACGCCGCGCCTGATGCTGCATGCTGTGCAATCCACACGTGCCCTGGTTACGGAGCAGCGAATGACAGCCACCTTCCCGGACATCACCCTCAGCACCGAACGGCTGGTGCTGCGCGCGTACGAGGAGGCGGACGTCCCCGCGCTCACCGAGATGATGAACGACGAGCTGGTCACCGCCTGGACCGCCGTCCCGCATCCCTACACGGCCGACGACGCCCACGCCTACGCCACCGCCGGCGCGGCCGCCGAACGCACCGAGGGCCGCGGGCTGGTGCTCGCCGTCACCGAGTTCCTCACCCAGCGGCTGGTGGGCACCGTCACGCTGCAGCACACCGACTGGCGCGTCCGCGGCACCGAGATCGGCTACCTCACCGCCGCCTGGGCGCGCGGTGAGGGCTACGCCAGTGAATCGGTGCTCGCGGTGTGCCGCTGGCTCTTCGACGAGCAGGGCTTCGAGCGGGTGGAGCTGCGCACCGCCGCCGACAACACCGCCTCCCAGCAGGTCGCGCAGAAGGTCGGCTGCGTCAGCGAAGGGGTGCTGCGCGGCGCCGGGCTGGTCCGGGTGCGGCCCGAGGACGGCCGTACCGCGGCCGCCGGCCACGGCGGCGCGGGCGACGGCTGGGCCGAGACCCGTACCGACCTGCTGGTGTGGAGCCTGCTCCCCGAGGACCTCGACGACGACGAGGCCGGATCGGGCGCCGGCGAGGAGGCGTACGAGGTCTACACCGACTACAGCGCCTACGCCGACCGCCGCTGAGCGCACCCTGGGGTCCGCCGCGCCGCGCGCCGGGTTAGGGTTCTTGCCCCGGGGCCGACCCGGTCCCGCACCGATCCCCGCACACACGCGACCTGGAGGCAGACGACGATGGCCGACCGGGTCACCGTGATCGGATGGGACGGCTCGCCCCCGTCCGACGCCGCACGAGCCGCGCTCGGCGCCGCCACCCTTGTCGCCGGCACCCGGCACCACCTCGCGCTGCCCTACGTCCCCGAGGACGCCGAGCAGATCGTGCTCGGCAGCATCGACATCGCCGCCCGCCGGATCGCCAAGCACCGCGGCAGCGCCGTCGTACTCGCCGACGGCGACCCCGGGTTCTTCGGCGTGGTCCGCGCGCTGCGCGCACCCGAGCACGGCCTGGAGATCGAGGTCGTGCCCGGCGTCTCCTCGGTGGCCCAGGCGTTCGCGCGGGCCGGCATGCCCTGGGACGACGCCCGGGTGGTCGTCGCCACCAGCCGTACGCTGCGCCGCGCCGTGAACGTCTGCCGCGCGCACCCCAAGGTCGCGGTGCTCACCG
The DNA here is from genome assembly GCF_036353415.1 of Actinacidiphila polyblastidii. Classification (NCBI taxonomy): domain Bacteria; kingdom Bacillati; phylum Actinomycetota; class Actinomycetes; order Kitasatosporales; family Streptomycetaceae; genus Actinacidiphila; species Actinacidiphila polyblastidii. The sequence goes on along the minus strand of NZ_JAZEWV010000008.1, from coordinate 248,150 downwards.
CGCCCGGCGCGGGCCCCGCCGAACTCGCCCTGCTGCTCACCGGAGTGCACCGCACCTTCCTCATCTGCGAGGCCCTCGGCACCGAGCAGGAACAGGTCACCGTCCTCACCTCCGACAAGGTCGCCGACCACATCTGGCGCGACCCCAACGTGGTCCTGGTGGTCGGCGGCGTCTCCGCCGCCGCGGACACCGCCGGGCCCGGCGGCCCGCCCGCGCAGTCCGCCGGCAGCTGGATCGCCGGCCGCGACCCGGGCCTGGTCCGCGGCTGGGCGCTGCCCGCCTCCGAGTACGGCGGCAACCTGCCCGCGCAGGTCCGCGCCTTCCAACTGGCCCGGCTGGGCCCGCGCACCGGCGACCTGCTGTGGGACATCGGCGCGGCGGACGGCGCGGTCGCCGTGGAGGCGGCCAGGTTCGGCGCGGCCGTCATCGCGGTGGACCGCGACGCCGACGCCTGCGACTGGATCACCGCCACCGGCCGCCGCGCCGGCGTCCAGCTGCACGTCGTGCACGGCGCCGCACCGCAGGTGCTCGACGACCTCCCGGAGCCCGACGTGGTGCGGATCGGCTGCACCGACGCCGAGGTGACCGCCGCCGTCGCGGCCCGCCGCCCGGAGCGCATCGTCACCGCCGCCGCCAACCGCGACGAGGCCGAGGCGGTCAGCAGGGCGCTGGAGGAAGGCGGTTACGCCGTGGAGCGCTCGCTGGTCCAGTCGGTCGAACTGGACGGCGAATGGGCCGAGCGCGACAGGTCGGTGACCTTCCTGCTGACCGGTACCCGCCGCTGACCGGCCGGCGCCGTCCGGCACGCCCCGCAGACCCCCCGCGCACCATGGTCAACAAGGCCGTCCGCTACCACGTTTCCGCTGGTGGCGCGGGCGCGTACGGCACCCATGTGAGATACGTCCCGAGGTGCGGACCGATGGCCGGGCGGCCGCCCACCGCGGGGTAGGCTGGCGGACCGTTGTGCTGTCGTCGTGCGCTGACGGGGCGTTCGTCTGTTCGAGACGCCCGGCGCCCACGTGCCGCATCCCGGGCACACTCGTTGTTCGTTCGGGACGCGGCACGCGGTGGGGATATGGGCGCGCGGCGGCTGGAAGGAGCGAAACCGATGGGCGAGGGGCACGCATGACGGACACCGGTCGGATCCCCGGCGAGGGGCTGCCGGAGAACGGCGTCGCAGACGCGTCTCCCGCACCGCACCGCGGCCTTCCCGGCAGCGGCGCGCAACTCCCCGCCAACGGCGCGCCGCAGCAGCCCGGTTGGGGTGGCGACCCGCTCACCGACCCGCTGCCCGCGTACGAGTACCTGGAGCAGCCGGCCGCGCCCGGCGCGGGTCTCGACGACGAGGACGACGTGCTGCTGATGCCCGGCCCGCAGGGCTCGTGGAGCGACCCGCAGCCGGTGCCGCCGCCGCCCGCGCTGCTGCACCCGGTCGCGCACATCTCCGTCGAGGTGCCCACCGAGGTGCCGGTGGAGAACCCCGCGCCGATGGTCCCGCCCGCGCCGCGCCGCCCGCTCCACATGGGTCCGCCGATGCCGGAGACCGCCACCGGCGGCGTCTCGGTCCGCTCCCTCGCCGACCGCGGCCCCGCCGTCGCCGGCCCGCCCACCTCCGGACCCGAGTACCTCGACGTGCCGCGCGACGAATCCTCCGGCATCCCCGCGCAGCAGACCGCGGAGCCCGGCTGGCCCGCGCCGGCCGAGGACACCCCCTCGCAGCACTCCCTCATCCCGCACGCCGACAGCGTGATCCCGGCACAGACCTTCGCGGCCGCGCCGCCCGCGCCGGTGGCCCCCGCGCCGCCCGTGGCGCCGGTCGTCGCCGCCGTCCCCGCGCAGGGCTCCGCGCCCGCGGCCTCGCAGGGCGTCGGCTTCGCGACACACGTCGCGGCGGAGGGACCGCAGTTCGCGGCGGCCGTTCCGGCCGGCGGCGTCGCGGCGGACGCGGCGGACGTCGCCCTGGGCCGGATCCGGCCCGCCGACACCGCACCGCACGCGGGCGGTACGGCTCCGGCGCAGCATGACGTCTCCGCGCAGCCGGATGGCACGGCCCAGCCGGATGGCACCGTGCAGCCGGATGGAACCCCGCAGTCGGACGTCACCGTGCAGCCTGATGTCGCGGCGCAGCCTGATGTCGCGGCGCAGCCGGATGGAACCGCGCAGCCGGATGGAACCGCGCAGCCGGACGCCTCCACGCGGCCCGACGCGTCCACGCAGTCCGAGGTGACGGCGACGGGCCATGTCGCCGCGCAGCCCGTGGCCGCGGCCCAGAGTGCCGCGGTGGCCGCGGCGGCACCGGGTCCGGTGACCCTCGGCGGTGGCGCGGGCGTGAACCTCGCGGCAGCGGTGGACGCCCCGGCACCGGCGGCGCCCGCGTCCGTGCCGCTGCCCGCGGCCGTCGGTGAGCCGGCCGACGCGTCCGGCCTGGTGCCCTTCGACGCGCCGTCGACCGCCCAGCCGGCGCCGCAGGCGGCCGAGCAGGCCGCGCCCGCCCCGGTGGAGCCCACGCGGGCGGCTGTCGACGCGCCTGGCGCGGCGGACGGTTCGGCGCAGGGGACCGGCGTCGTCGAGGCGCCCGTCGCCGCCGTGTCCGCCGCCGCGCAGACGCCTGCCGCGGATGTGCCCGCCGCACCCGAGCAGGCCGCCCCCGACGCGTCGTCGGTGGAACTCCCGGCGCAGCCCCAGCCGGTGCCGGCACCGGTGGCCGTGCCCGTACCGTCCGCGCAGGGCGGTCCTGGCGCGCCCCCCGCGTCCGGCGCGGCGACAGAGGCCGCGGCGCTCCAGGACGCCCCCGCGGACACCGCCGCTTCCGTACCGGCCGCCGGGGCCGACGTCCCGCAGCCGGTCGAGGTCGTGCCGCCCGCCGCGGAGCCCGTGCTCGCGCTGGCCGAGCCGGCCGGCCGGGCGCGGCACAGCGCGGGCCCGGAAGGCGCGGACGCGACTCCCGCCGCCGGTACGCCCGTTGTTCCGGTGGCGCCCGGCGAGGGCGCGGATGCGGCGGACGCCGCGGAGGCCGCCGACGGCGTGGACGCCGCGGCCGCCGCACCGGCCAGGCCCCGCCGCGGCGGCCGCAGGCGCGGCGCGGCCGCGACCGAACCCGTTGTCGTCGCGGAGCCGGAGGCGGCCCAGCCGGAAGCCGTGCAGCCGGAGCCGGTCCAGTCGCAGGCACCTCAGCCGCAGGCGGCCCCCGTCGACGCGGCCGCTGCCGAGCCGGTGACCCCCACCGAGGCGTTGCCCATCACCGAGGCGGTGGCCCCTGCCGAGGCCGCCCCCGCCGAGCCCGCCCCCGCCCGGCAGGAGCCGGCCGCCGAGCCGTACGAGCCCTCCGTGCGCGACGCCGTGCACCGGGTGATCCGGGAGCGGCGGGACATCCGCAACGGCTTCCGCTCCGACCCGATCCCGCACGACGTGCTGCTGCGCGTGCTGGAGGCGGCGCACACCGCGCCGAGCGTCGGCCACTCGCAGCCCTGGGACTTCGTCGTCATCCGCTCGGAGAAGACCCGCGAGAAGATGCACGAGCTGGCCATGCGGCAGCGCGAGGCGTACGCCAAGTCGCTGCCCAAGGCGCGGGCCCGGCAGTTCCGCGAGCTGAAGATCGAGGCGATCCTCGACACCCCGGTGAACATCGTCGTGACCGCCGACCCGACCCGCGGCGGCCGCCACATCCTGGGCCGGCACACCCAGCCGCAGATGGCCCCGTACTCCTCCGCGCTCGCCGTCGAGAACCTGTGGCTCGCGGCCCGCGCCGAGGGCCTCGGCGTCGGCTGGGTCAGCTTCTTCGACGAGCGCCAGATGGTCACCGAACTCGGCCTGCCCGAGCACTTGGAGGTCGTCGCGTACCTGTGCGTCGGGTATGTCGACGAGTTCCCCGAGGAGCCCGAGCTGATGGAGGCGGGCTGGTCCCAGCGCCGGCCGCTGTCCTGGGTGGTGCACGACGAGGAGTACGGCAACCGGGCGCTGCCCGGCGAGGAGCCGCACGACCTGCTGGAGGAGACGCTGCGCGGCATCCGCCCGCTGGACGCCAAGGCGCTCGGCGAGGCGTGGGAGCGGCAGAAGCGGATGACCAAGCCGGCCGGTGCGCTCGGCATGCTGGAGATCATCTCCGCGCAGCTCAGCGGGCTGTCGCGGCAGTGCCCGCCGCCGATCCCGGAGCCCGCGGCGGTGGCGATCTTCGCCGGCGACCACGGCGTGCACGCCCAGGGCGTGACCGCGTGGCCGCAGGAGGTCACCGCGCAGATGGTCGCCAACTTCCTCGGCGGCGGCGCGGTGTGCAACGCGTTCGCCAACCAGGTCGGCGCCGAACTGTGCGTCATCGACGTCGGCGTCGCGTCCGAACTCCCCAGCACCCCCGGGCTGCTGCCGCGCAAGGTGCGTCCCGGCACGGCGGACTTCACCACCGGGCCGGCGATGACCCGCGAGGAGGCGCTGCGCGCCATCGAGGTGGGCATCGAGACCGCCCGCGACCTCGTCGCGGCCGGCAACAAGGCGCTGCTCACCGGTGAGATGGGCATCGCCAACACCACCACGTCCGCGGCGATCATCGCGGTCTTCACCGGGGTCGACCCGGCGGAGGTCACCGGCCGCGGCACCGGCATCAACGACGAGATGCACGCCCGCAAGGTGGACGTCGTGCGCCGCGCGCTCGACCGGCACCGGCCCGACCCGGCCGACCCGATCGGCGTGCTCACCGCGATCGGCGGCCTCGAACACGCCGCGATGGTCGGCCTGCTGCTGGGCGGCGCGGCCCTGCGCACCCCGGTGATCCTGGACGGCGTCAGCGCCGGTGCGGCCGCCCTCGTCGCGCGGGCCATCGCGCCCGAGGTGCTCGCCGCGTGCATCGCCGGGCACCGCAGCGCGGAGCCCGGCCACGTGGCCGCGCTCACCACCCTCGGGCTCAGGCCGCTGGTCGACCTCGACCTGCGGCTCGGCGAGGGGACCGGGGCGCTGCTCGCGCTGCCGCTCGTGCAGAGCGCCGCGCGGGTCATGCACGAGGTCGCGACCTTCGACGCCGCGGGCGTCACGGAGAAGGGCTGAGGTCGCTGCCGCTCCCCGGCGGACGCCTCCGTTGCGCCGGCCGCGTGAGCGCTGTCCGGGGCGACCGGCCGGTGGGCGGTGGCCCGCGCCCCTGAGCGGGCGCCGGTCGCCAGGCCGTCTTCTCCAGGGGCACGGGGAGCCGCGCGGCCGGACCGCGTGAGGGGGGTACGGGGCCACCGGCCCCGAGGGGCAGCTGCCGTCCGTCGCCGGGCCACCGGCCCGAGGGGGCTGCCGTGCGCGGCCCGGCCGCCGGCCGGCGCGTGGGGGGTGGACGCAAGGCGACCTCCCCGGGCAAGCCCGTAGGGTGAACGCTGGCGACGACGTATGGAGGAGCAACCGTGCAGGGAGACGTGCCGGCGTATCCGGTCGGGCTGCGGCTGCGGGGCCGCCGCGTGGTGGTGCTCGGCGGCGGGCAGGTGGCCCAGCGCCGGCTGCCCGCGCTGGTGTCCGCCGGCGCGGACATCGTGCTGGTCGCGCCGGCGGTGACCCCGTCCGTGGAGGCCATGGCGACCGCCGGCGAGCTGCGCTGGGAGCCGCGCGGCTACCGGGAGGGCGACCTCGCGGACGCCTGGTACGCGCTGATCGCCACCACCGACGCCGCGGCGAACGCCGCCGCGTCCGCCGAGGCCGAGGCCCACCGGGTGTGGTGCGTGCGCAGCGACGACGCCGAGGCGGCCACCGCGTGGACGCCGGCCACCGGCCGCACCGACGGCGTGACCGTCGCGGTGCTGACCGGACGCGACCCGCGCCGCTCCGCCGCCGTGCGCGACGCCGTGGTCGAGGGTCTGCGCGAGGGGACCCTGGTCGCGCCCCACCACCGGACCAGGACCGCGGGCGTCGCCCTCGTCGGCGGCGGCCCCGGCGACCCCGACCTGATCACCGTGCGCGGCCGCAGGCTGCTCGCCGAGGCGGACGTGGTGATCGCCGACCGGCTCGGCCCGCGCGACCTCCTCGACGAGCTGCCCCCGCACGTCCAGGTGATCGACGCGGCGAAGATCCCGTACGGCAGGGCTATGGCGCAGGAGGCGATCAACGCCGCGCTGATCGAGCACGCCAAGGCCGGCAAGGCCGTGGTGCGGCTGAAGGGCGGCGACCCGTACGTCTTCGGCCGGGGCATGGAGGAGGCCGAGGCGCTGGCCGCGGAGGGCATCGCGGTGACCGTGGTGCCCGGTGTCACCAGCGCCATCAGCGTGCCGGGAGCGGCCGGCATCCCCGTCACGCACCGGGGCGTGGCCCACGAGTTCACCGTGGTCAGCGGCCATGTGGCGCCCGGCGACCCGCGGTCGCTGGTCGACTGGGCGGTGCTGGCCCGGCTGCGCGGCACCCTGGTGCTGCTGATGGCGGTGGAGCGCATCGGCGCCATCGCCGCGACGCTGGTCGCCGGCGGCCGGGACGCGGCGACGCCCGTCGCGGTCGTCCAGGAGGGCACGACCGCCGCGCAGCGCCGCGTCGACGCGACCCTGGCGACGGTCGCCGACGTCGTCGCCGCGCAGGGCGTGCGGCCGCCCGCCGTCGTCGTCATCGGCGACGTGGTGACGGTGGGCCCGGCGGCCGCCGATGGCTGAGGCGCTGGTCGTCGGCGACCCCGGCGACCCGCGGCTCGCCGACTACACCGCGCTGACCGACGTCGAGCTGCGCCGCCGCCGCGAGCCCGCGGAGGGCCTGTTCATCGCCGAGGGCGAGAAGGTCATCCGCCGTGCGCTCGCCGCCGGTTACCGGATGCGGTCCATGCTGCTGTCCGAGAAGTGGCTGGAGGCGATGCGGGACGTCATCGAGGCGGCCGACGCCCCCGTGTACGCGGTGACGCCCGCGCTGGCCGAGCAGGTCACCGGCTACCACGTGCACCGCGGCGCGCTCGCGTCCATGCAGCGCGAGGAGCTGCCCGGCCCCGAACGCCTGCTGGCCGGTGCGCGGCGGGTGGTGGTGATGGAGGCGGTCAACGACCACACCAACATCGGCGCGATCTTCCGCAGCGCGGCAGCCCTCGGCATGGACGCCGTGCTGCTCTCCCCGGACTGCGCGGACCCGCTGTACCGCCGCTCGGTGAAGGTGTCGATGGGGGCGGTGTTCTCGGTGCCGTACGCCCGGCTGGCGCGCTGGCCGCAGGACCTGGACGCGGTGGTGCGCGCCGCCGGCTTCCACCTCGCCGCGCTCACCCCGGCCCCCGACGCCGTCGACCTCGGTGCGCTGCCCCGCCACGAGCGGCTCGCGCTGCTGCTCGGCGCGGAGGGCCCGGGGCTGACCCGGCGCGCCCAGCAGGCCGCCGACACCCGGGTGCGCATCCCGATGGCGCACGGCGTCGACTCGCTGAACGTCGGCGCCGCCGCCGCGGTCGCCTTCTACGCGGTGGCGGGGTCCGGCCCGGAGCCGGGCGTCACCAGCCCGGTCTCGTAGGCGACGACCACCGCCTGCGCCCGGTCGCGCAGCCCCAGCTTGGCGAGGATCCGCGCGACGTGCGTCTTCACGGTGGCCTCGCTGAGCCGGAAGGCGGCCGCCAGTTCCGCGTTGCTCATCCCGCGGGCCAGCAGCTGCATCACCTCCCGTTCGCGCGGCGTCAGCGACGCCAGATCGCGGTGCGGCGCCTGCGCCCGTCCGTCACGGTCGGCGAACCGCTCGACCAGCCGCCGGGTGATCGCCGGCGCGAGCAGCGCGTCCCCGGCCCGCACCAGCCGCACCGCGGCGACCAGGTACTCCGGGGTGACGTCCTTGAGCAGGAAGCCGCTCGCGCCCGCGGCGAGCGCCGCGTACACGTAGCTGTCGAGGTCGAAGGTCGTCAGGATCAGCACCCGGGGCCGCGCGGGCGCGCCGGTCAGGATCAGCCGGGTCGCCTCCAGCCCGTCGAGCACCGGCATCCTGATGTCCATCAGCACCAGGTCGGGGGCGTGCCGCCGGACCGCCTCGACCGCCTGCACCCCGTCCGCGGCCTCCGCGACGACGTCGATGCCGTCGGCCGCCAGGATCATCCGGAAGCCGGTGCGCACCAGCGCCTGGTCGTCGGCGATCACCACCCGAAGCTGCTCGCTCAACCGTCCTCCACCGGGATCACCGCGGTGACGCGGTAGCCGCCGCTGACGCCCGGCCCCGCGTCGAGGGTGCCACCATAGACGGCCAGCCGTTCGCGCAGCCCGATCAGGCCGCGGCCCGCGCCGCCGGCCGCCGGCGCCGAGCGGACGCCGCCGGAGTCGGCGACCGCGATCCGCACCTCGCCCGGCCGGTGGTCCACCGCGATCCGCACCCGCGCGCCCGACGCGTGCTTGACGGTGTTGGTCAGCGCCTCCTGCACCACCCGGTACGCGGCCAGGTCCACGCCGGGCGGCAGCGGCGCGGGCGCGCCGCTGACCGCCAGCTCCACCGGCACGCCGGTGTCGCGGACCCGTGAGGCGAGCGTGTCGACCTGGGCCAGGCCCGGCTGCGGGGCGAGTTCGGGCGCCTCCGGCCCCTCGGGCCCGGTCGCCATCGTCAACAGGCCCATCACATGCCGCAGTTCGGACATCGCCGCGCGGCCGCCCGCCTCGACCGCGAGCAGCGCCTCCTCGGCGAGCGCCGGCGCCGTGGCCATCACCTTGCGGGCGGCGCCCGCCTGCACCGTCATCATGCTGACGTTGTGCGTGACCACGTCGTGCAACTCTCTGGCGATCCTGGCCCGTTCGCGCTGCACCGCCAGCCGGGTGGCGGCCTCCCGCTCGGCCTCCAGGGTGCGGACGCGCTGCCGCCAGGCGTGCACGGTGTTGGCCGCGAGACCGATCGGCACCAGCAGCAGGAACGGCACGAAGCCCGGCGTGAGGGTGGGAATAACCCTGTTGTGGAAGATCGCGAGCAGCAGCGCGCCGGCCACCATGCTCGCCACGATGAGCCGCCGGTGCCTTCCGTACACCGCGGCGCTGTAGGCGGCGATCAGACAGCCGACGAAGGTGAAGAACGCGGTGTCGTCGATGCCCTCCACGGGACGCTCCGCGAGGTGGTAGACGAGCGACGTGGCCAGCACCGCCCAGAACGCGCTCAGCGGGAAGCGGCGGCGCAGCGCCAGCGGCAGCCCGGACAGCGCGGCCACCGCCAGCAGCCACAGCGGCGTCGAGACCGCCACCATGCCGAAGAACCGGGCGCCGCCCGGGCCCTGGCCGAACGGCGGCACCGGCGGGATCTGCGGCGGCGGCACCCCGTCCGGCACGAGCAGGTACTTCACGGCCGAGCCGCTGCCGGCCGGGCCCGGCACGAAGCGCACGCTCTGCCAGTCGGCGACCACCGTGCTCGCCGACAGCACGACGGCGAGGATCACGTCCGCGGTCCACGCCCACCGCGACAGGCGCTGCGGCTCGCCCGGCGCGGCGGCGAGCCGGGCGCGCAGACGCCGGAAGTTCGCAGGGCTGTTCACCGGCCCAGTGTCGCAAGGCGCCGGGCCTGCCCGCATCCGACCTGACGGTGGCGTGACGACCGCTGGTGTACACCCCGGTCGTACATCGCAGGGATGACTCCGCGGCGGGTGCGCCCGGCACGGTAGCGCAGGTCGGCACGGCGGCCGACGCGCGCCGGGACCGGGCGTCCCTAGCGTCGGCCCGTACCGTCCGGCACCGGCCAGGGAGGCCCCGCGTGACCACCACCGTCATCGACATCCACGACGTGAGCAAGAGATACGACGAGGGGCCGCCGGCCCTGACCGGGCTCTCACTGGACGTGGCCGAGGGCGAGGCGCTGGCCGTGCTCGGGCCGTCGGGCAGCGGCAAGTCCACCCTGCTCAACATGATCGCCGGCCTCGACCGGCCCACCGAGGGGACCGTCACCGTCGCCGGCACCCGCGTCGACGTGCTCGACGAGACCGCCTCCGCCCGCTACCGGCGCAGCCGGATCGGCATGGTCTTCCAGTTCTTCAACCTGCTGAACGACCTGACCGTGCTCGACAACGTGCTCCTCCCGGCCCAACTGCTCGGGACGCCGCGGGCCGAGGCGCGTCAGCGGGCCGGGCAGCTGCTCGACGGCCTCGGCATCGCGCGGCACGCCGGCGCCTACCCCGGCCGGCTCTCCGGCGGCGAACGCCAGCGGGTCGCGGTGGCCCGCGCGCTGGTCAACCGGCCCGCGCTGCTGCTCGCCGACGAACCCACCGGCGCGCTCGACACCGCCTCAGGCGCCGACGTGCGCCGGCTGCTCGCCGACCTCAACGCCGACGGCCAGACCATCGTGCTGGTCACCCACGACCTCGCGCTCGCCGCGTCCTGCGCGACCCGCACCATCGAACTCGTCGACGGCCGGATCGCCCGCGACGAGCGGACAGCGGCCCGATGAGCGCCCTGGGCAGGGTGGTGCGGGCCGGCGTCGGACGCCGCCGGGTGCAGAGCGTCGTGATGGCGCTGACCACGATGACCGCGGTCGCCGCCTCGATCATGGCCGGGGCGCTCGTCATCGTCTCGCAGGCGCCCTTCGACCACGCCTTCGGGCGGCAGCACGGCGCCCACCTCACCGGCTCGTTCGACGGCCGCAAGGCCACCTTCGCGCAGGTCGCGGCCACCGCGCACGCCGCCGGGGTGACCGCCGCCGCGGGGCCGTACGCGGTGGTCTCCACCACGCCCCGGATCGACGCCGACGGGCTGCGGCTGCCCGAGGGCGGCGCGCCGCTCGCCGTCACCGGCCGCGCCGACCCGCACGGCCCGGTCGACGACCTCACCGTCACCTCGGGACACTGGGCGACCGGCCCCGGGCAGATCGTGCTCGACGCCGACCACTGGACCGCCCCCGGCATCCTCGGCGGCCGGCTCACCTTCCCCGGCCTGCCCGGCAGCCCGCGGCTGACCGTCGTCGGGCTGGCCCGCTCCCTCACCTCCTCGGCCGGCGCCTGGGTCGCCCCGGCCCAGATCGCCGCCCTCACCGCGCCCGGCGCGACCCCGTCGTACGAGATGCTCTACCGCTTCTCGAAAGCCGGCAGCAGCCGCCAGATCGCCGCCGACCGCGCCGCGGTGAAGGCCGCCGTGCCGGCCGGCGCGCTGACCGGCGCGCAGTCGTATCTGGTCACCCGGCAGACGGTCAACCGGGAGACCGCCACCTTCGTGCCGTTCGTCGTCGCCTTCGGCGTGCTCGGCCTCGTCATGTCGGTGCTGATCGTCGGCATCGTGGTCAGCGGCGCGGTCAGCGCCGGCACCCAGCGCATCGGCGTCCTGAAATCCCTCGGTTTCACGCCGGGACAGGTCGGCCGGGCCTACGTGGGCCAGGCACTGATCCCCGCGCTGGTCGGCGCCGCGGCCGGCGTCGTCCTCGGCGACCTCGGCTCGGTGCCGCTGCTCGGCCAGGCGGAGAGCGCCTACCGGACCGGGCCGATGGCTGTCTCCGGCCGGATCGACGTCGCCGTGCCGGCCGGCGTGCTCGCCCTGACCGTGCTCAGCGCGCTCACCCCGGCGCTGCGCGCCGCCCGGCTGCGCACGGTCGAGGCGCTCGCCGTCGGCCGCACCCCGCGGGTCGGCCGGGGCAGGACCGCGGCCCTGCTGGCCGCCCGGCTGCCGCTGCCGCGCGCGGTGACCCTCGGCCTCGCCGGGCCGTTCGCCCGCCCGGTCAGGTCCGCGACGATCGGCGCGGCCATCGTGCTGGGCGCCCTCGGCGTGACCTTCGCCTACGGGCTCGGCGCGACGCTCGACGGCATCCAGAAGGGCATCGACCGCGACGCCCCCGGCCAGGTGCAGGTGCTGTCGGGGCTCGCGCCGCCGCCGCCCGGCAGCGGCCGGCCGGCGCCGAGCGGACCGCCGAGCCCGCCCGACTCCGCCGCGGTCGGCCGCCTCATCGCCGAACAGCCGGGCACCCGGGCGTACTTCGGCAGCGGCTCCACCCGCGCGCGGTTCGCGGGCATCGCCGGCGACGTCGAAGCCGTCGCCTACCAGGGCACCTACGGCTGGGGCGCCTACCAGATGGTCTCCGGGCACTGGATCGAAGGACCCGGCCAGATCGTGGTCGCCCACCGCTTCCTGCAGGCCGCGGACGCCCGTGTCGGCGACAGCGTCACCCTCCTCGGGGACGGCCGCACCGCGCGGGTCAGGATCGTCGGCGAGGCGCTGACCACCGGCGACGGCGGCATGCGCGTGCTGACCGACGCGGCGACCCTGACGGGCGTCGGAGTCCAGGCGCACACCGACGAGTTCAGTGTCGAACTCAAGGACGGCACGGACCGCGCGGGCTATCTCACCGCGCTCAACCGCGCGCTGCGGTCCGTCGGCGGCGAGGCGCTCGCCAACAGCGCCGACACCAGCTCCACGGTCGTCGCCATGGACGCGATCACCGTGACGCTGACGTTGATGCTGATCCTGGTGGCGGGGCTCGGTGTCCTCAACACCGCGGTCCTCGACACCCGCGAGCGGGTGCACGACCTCGGCGTGCTCAAGGCGCTCGGCATGGCGCCGCGCCAGACCGTGGCGATGGTGCTGACGTCGGTCGGGTGGATCGGCACGGTGGCCGGGCTGCTCGGGGTGCCGACCGGGATCGCCCTGCACGCCTACGTGCTGCCCGTCATGGGGGAGGCAGCCGGCACCCGTATCCCCTCCGTCGACCTGGCGGTCTACCACCCGGCGCAGGTCGCTTCGCTGGCCTGCGGGGGCCTGCTCATCGCCCTCCTCGGGGCCGTCCTGCCCGCCGGCTGGGCCGCCCGCACCCCCACCGCCACCTCGCTCCGCACGGAATAGGCCCGGCGCCCGGATCACGCCGGGCCCGCACCCCCTCCCCGGCCGGCGCGACGGCTGCGCCGGGCTCGCGGTGGGCGTCGCGCCCCGCCCCCCGGGCTCGCGCCCGGACTGCGGTGGGCGTCGCGCCCTGCCGGGGGCGAGGGGAACTGCGCGGGCGACCGGCCGCCGGGCGGTGGTCCGGTCGGCGACGGCAATTGCCCCTTTGGGCCGGTGGCGACCCGCACCCCGTGCGGTGGCTGGCCGCGCCGCTCCCCGCGCCCCTGGAAGAACGGGCTCGCGCCCCGGCGCGCGCAACGGAAAACGGGGTGACACCCAGCGGCGAGCGTCAGGGCGGCGGGCGTCAGGCGGGGAGGGCGAGGAGAGGCGCCAGGGCGGCGCGGTGGGCGCCGGGGGTGCCCAGCGCGATCTGGTCCGCCTTCGCCCGCTTGAGGCGGAGGTGGAGCGGATGCTCCCACGTCATACCGATCCCGCCGTGCAACTGCACGGCCTCCTCCGCGGCGTGCACCGCCACCTCACCCGCGTACGCCTGCGCCACGTGCACCGCGACAGCCGCGTCGTGACCCGCGGCGTCCCCGGACGCCATCGCGTCGGCCGCGGCGCGCGCGGCGGCGCGCAGCGAGACGACCTCGAGCCACAGGTCCGCCAGCCGGTGCTTGATCGCCTGGAAGCCGCCCACGACCCGCCCGAACTGGTGCCGCTGACCGAGGTAGCGGACGGTCTCGTCCAGGCACCACTGCGCCAGCCCGAGCTGCTCGGAGGCCAGCAGTCCGGCCCCGGCGAGGAGCGCCGCGTCGAGCGCGGCGGCCGCGTCGGCGGCCGGCAGCGGGCGGGCGGCGGCCTCCGCCAGGACGACGTCGGCCGGCGGCCGGGTCAGGTCGAGCGCCACGAAGGGCGTGATCGCCGCGTCCGCCGCGGCGACCTCGTACAGCCCCGGGCCGTCCGGGCCGACCGCGGGCACCACCAGCACGTCGGCGGTGGACGCGTCCGCCACGGTGGTGACGGCGCCGGTGAGCCGTCCGGCGGCGTCCACCCGTACCGACGCGGGGAAGGCGTCGCCCGCCGCCGTGGACAGCGGCACCGCGAGCGCCGCGGTGGCCTCGCCCGAGGCGAGCCGTCCCAGCAGGGCGGCCACCGCGGCGTCCGCGGTGCCGCAGCCGAGCAGCGCGGAGGTCGCCAGCACCGCGCTGCCGAGGAACGGCGTCGGCGCGACCGCCGCGCCCAGCTCCTCCAGCACCACCGCGGCCTCCCGCGCGGACCCGCCCTGGCCGCCGAGCTTCTCCGGCACCAGCAGCCCGGCCAGGCCGAGTTCGGCGGCGAGCACCCGCCACAGCGCCGGGTCGTACGGCTCCCCGCCCTCCACCCGGGCGAGCACCGCGGCCGGCGGGCAGCGGTCGGCGAGCACGTCGCGGACCGCCGCGCGCAGGTCGTCCTCGACCTCGGAGTACAGCAGATGCGGCTGACGGCTCATCGGGGCAGGTCCTTCCAGGCGACGTCCTTGTCGTTGCGGGGCTCCGAGGGCAGTCCGAGGACCCGCTCGGCGATGATGTTGCGCAGGATCTCCGAGGTGCCGCCCTCGATGGAGTTGCCCTTCGCGCGCAGATAGCGGTAGCCGGCGTCGCGACCGTAGAAGTCCACGCTCTGCGGGCGGACCATCGTCCAGTCGCCGTAGCGGAGGCCCTGCTCGCCGAGCAGCTCCACCTCCAGGCCGCTGATCTGCTGGTTGAGCCGGGCGAAGGCGAGCTTGAGGCCGCTGCCCTCAGGGCCGGGGGCGCCGACGGCGAGCTGCTGCCTGACCCGTTCCGCGCTGAGTCTGGCCACCTCGGCCTCCACCCACAAGGTGAGCAGCCGGTCGTGCAGCGCGGGCGTGCGCAGCTCCGGCCGCTCCCGCCAGGCGGCCGCGACCGGCGCGATCATGCCGCCCTCGCGGGGCAGCGCGAGACCGCCGATGGCCACCCGCTCGTTCATCAGCGTGGCCTGCGCGACCCGCCAGCCCTCGCCGACCGCGCCGAGCCGGTGCGCGTCGGGAATCCGCACGCCGCTGAGGAACACCTCGTTGAACTCGGCCTCACCGGTGATCTGCCGCAGCGGCCTGACCTCCACGCCGGGGTCGGTCATGTCGCACAGGAAGTAGGTGATGCCCTGGTGCTTGGGCAGGTCGGGGTCGGTGCGGGCGATGAGGATCGCCCAGCGCGCGTTGTGGGCGCTCGACGTCCACACCTTCTGGCCGTCCACGACCCAGCCGTCGCCGTCCCGTACCGCGCGGGTGCGCAGCCCGGCCAGGTCCGAGCCGGCGCCGGGCTCGGAGAACAGCTGGCACCAGACCTCCTCGCCGGTCCACAGCGGGCGCAGGAAGCGCTGCTTCTGCTCCTCGGTGCCGTAGCGCAGGATGGTCGGCGCGGCCATGCCGAGGCCGATGCCGATCCGCCGCGGATCGTTGTCCGGCGCGCTCACGGCGGCCAGTTCGGCGTCCACGACGCGCTGCATGGCGCGGGGCGCGCCGAGGCCGCCGAGGCCCTCGGGGAAGTGCACCCAGGCGAGGCCCGCGTCGAAGCGGGCGCGCAGGAAGTCCGCGGGGTCGGCCGCGGCGGGGTCGTGGGCGTCGAGGAGGGCGCGCACCCGGGCGCGCAGGTCCTCTTCTGTGGTGGGGCCGGTCGTCATGGGACGCGGAGTCCTTCCGCTCGGGCAGCCGTCTAAGCAAGCGCTTGTTCAAGCTAGCCCACCGTCCGCCCGGACGCCAGCCCCCGCCCGCACCGGCGGCGCCTCGGCCCGCGCCGCCCCGGCCGCCGCCGGCATGCGCACGCCGGCCCCGGACGCGGACCGGCACCGGGGCCGGACCGCGTCCGGGGCGGATCGCGGGGGGAGGGGGCGGCCCGGGGGCGCGGGCCGGGGCGCCACGGCCGGGCGGCCGCGGCCGCGGGCCGGCGGAGCGCCGACCGTCAGAAGTGGTGGCAGCCCTGGAGCGCGGCGATGCACACCGCCGCGATCAGGGTGACGAAGACGAACACGAACAGCCGCTGCCGCAGCAGCCGGCGCTTGGCGCCGCCCGGCCGCGCCACCGGCGTCCGGCCGGCGGTGCGGACCGCGGTGCGCGCCGCGGGCGGCCGGGGCGCCGGGGTGCGCACCCCGCGCCCGGCGCCGGTCTGCCGCGCCGCCGAGGACCGCGCGCCGGTCGGCGACGACCCCGGCCCGGTCCGCCGCTCGGTCCGCTGCTGCGCGTACTCCTCCGCCCTGCGGCCCACCGGGCGCTCGGGCCGCGGGCCCGCCGCCTTCGGGATGCCGTCGGCGCGCGGCACCCGCGGCGCCCCGATGCCGCGCGCCTCGCGGGCCGCGATCTCCGCCAGCCGCTCGGAGAGCTGCACCGTCGACGGCCGCTCGTGCGGGTCCTTCGCGAGACACGCGGAGACCAGTGGAGCGAGCGCGTCAGGCACCCCGCCGAGGTCCGGCTCCTCGTGCACCACGCGGTACAGCATCACCTCGGAACTTCCCTGCCCGAAGGGGGAGTCGGCGGTCGCCGCGTACGCCAGCGTGGCGCCGAAGGCGAAGACGTCGGTGGCCGGCGTCACGGCCGCGCCGCGCACCTGCTCCGGCGCGAGGAACCCCGGCGAGCCCACCGCGGTGCCCACATGGGTCAGGGTGCTCGCGCCGGTCGCCCACGCGATGCCGAAGTCGATGATGCGCGGGCCCTTGGGGGAGAGCAGGATGTTCGACGGCTTCAGGTCCCGGTGCACCACCCCGGCCTCGTGCACCGCCACCAGCCCGTCGGCCAGCGCCGCGCCGATCGAGGCGACCTCGGCGGCCGGCAGCACGCCGTTCTCCGCGACCTTGTCGTGCAGCGACGGTCCCGGCACGTACTGCGTGGCGAACCACGGGCGTTCGGCCTCCAGGTCCGCGGCGACGAGCCGGGCGGTGCAGCCGCCGCGGATCCGCCGGGCCGCCGACACCTCGCGCGCGAACCGCGAGCGGAACTCCTGGTCCTCGGCCAGCTCCGGCCTGATCACCTTCAGCGCCACCCGCTGGCCGCGCTTGTCCGCGCCCAGGTACACCACGCCCATGCCGCCCGCGCCCAGCCGCCGGTGCAGCCGGAACGCGCCGACGACCCGCGGATCCTCGCGCCGGAGCCGCATCATCGCCATCTTGAAGTCCGTCCCCTGCCTCCGGTGGTGGGGAGGCCCCACTCCGCTGTCTGGCCGGTGCGGCCGCCCACAGCTTACGGACTCAACTCCCCGCGCGCGCTGAAGGCCCGCAGGCGGCGAGCAGTGAATTGTCAGTGCGGGGTGGGAATCTGGAGTGTGGGAGCGGGCCCGCGGTGCGGGGGTCCCGGCTCTCCGTTTCACCAACGGTCCGTCCGACGAGGGGGAGTGACGCCGTGAAAGGTGATCGTGTGGAGATAGTCGTCGACGCGGGGGACACCACCCGCACGTACGAGGTGATCGCCACCCGCGCGGGCCGCCGCGTGGAGACGGCGGTGCGGCGCGGCGTGGTCGAAGTGAGCGAGGTCACGCGCAGCGGGACCGTGGTGCGCACCGCGCGCTTCATGGCCACCCGGGTGCTCGCCCTGGTCGAGCAGCCGATCCCGCGGGACGACGAACAGGCCGGCTGAGCCGGACGGCCTGGGGGATCACCCTGGGGTCCGGCGTCGCCACCTCCACCCAGGGGTGTACGAGACCGGCCGTCCGTCATCCTCCGGGAGGCATGCAAAGGGGTCCGATGGCATGACGTGCGGCCTCCCGGCCGCACCTAGTGTGGAGATCGAGCGGCGGGCGAAGCACTCGTCCCCCGAGGTCAAGCGCCCGTCGCTCCCCAGACGTCGTCCGTGGCCGGCTCACTGGGGCGTGTCACAGCGCTTCATGGTCCGGAAGAGCGGTCCGGACCGGGGACACACCGGTACCACCCCGTGGGGACGGGGGTACGGCGGACGACTGCGCAATGCCCGGGTATCACCGATACCCGGGCATTGCGCTTCCCCGGCCGCGTCCGTCCCGCAGGTACGCCCGGCCGCCCCCCACCCTGCCGTCAGCCGCCCTCCCGCGACCCGAGGACGGCACGCGCTGCGCCCGCCACCCGGGCGTACCTGCGGCACGCGGCGCCGCGCCTGCTCCGCCCCCGCGGGCGGGGCCCCGCACGGCGTCACGGGAGCCGCCGGGGCAGGAGGCGCGGGGAGACACGGCGCGGTGCGGCGAGGACAAGGAGGGCCGAAGGGCGGGGGCCGGGGGACGATCGAAGGGTGCCCACACCTGAACTCGCGACTCAGACGGCGGACGCCGCCACGCCCCGGCCGCCCGCCGCCCTCGTGGCGCGCCTCGCCGCCATCGCCTCGGCCGCGGACGCGGCCGCGCGGACCCCGGCCGGCGTGACGCATCCCGCGCCGCCCGGCGCGCGCAGCGCCCAGGCGGCGCCGCCGGACGGCGGGCACGTCGTGCTGGCGGAGCGCTCCGACGCCACCGTCGTCCGGGTCGGCGACACCGTGGCCAAGGCGCATCCCGCGGACACGGTGGCGGCCGACCTCGCGGTGCGGCTGGAGGTCGCCACCCACCCGAGCCTGCGGTCGATCCTGCTGCCCCCGCACCCCGTACGGACGCAGGTGCAGGGGCGGCCGGTGACGGTGTGGCCGTACGGCGCGCCGGTGGACGCCGGGGACGCGGGCGCCGCGCCCTGGGAGGAGGCGGCCGGACTGCTCGCCCGGCTGCACGCGGCGCCGTACGACGCGCTGCCCGGCCCGCTGCCGGCGATGCGCGGCCCGGCGAAGGCCGCCGCCGCGGTCGCCCGGCTGGACGGAGTGCCCGACTCCGCGGCCACCGCGACCGTGCGGCGCGCCTGGCGGCTGCTGCCCGGCTGGGCCACCGGCGCGGAGCCGTACGAGGGCCGGCGCGCGCTGTGCCACGGCGACTGGCACCTCGGCCAGCTCGTCCGGCACCCCGCGCCCGGCGGGCGCTGGCTGCTGATCGACGTCGACGACCTCGGTGCCGGCGACCCGGCCTGGGACCTCGCCCGGCCCGCGATGTGGTTCGCGGCCGGTCTGCTCGCGCCGCGCACCTGGACCCGGTTCCTCGCCGCCTACCGCGCCGCGGGCGGCACGGCGGTCCCGCCCGAGGGCGACCCGTGGGACCGGCTGGACGTGCCCGCGCGCGCCCTGGCCGTGCAGACCGCCGCGGTGGCGGTGGCGAAGGCGGCCGGGCAGGGCCGTGACCTCGACGAGGCGGAGGCCGGGGTGCTGGCCGCCTGCGCCCGGATCGCCGGACTTTCCCGTTAGGGTGAACGGACTTTCCAGCGTGAGGAGTTGAACAGACGAATGGTCTGCCCCAAGTGCCACGGCCACATGCAGACGTACCAGCGCAACGGCGTCCAGATCGAGCAGTGCGGCAACTGCCGCGGCATCTTCCTCGACTACGGCGAGCTGGAGGCACTGACCCAGCTCGAAGGGCGCTGGAACCAGCCGCCCGCGCAGCCCTATCAGGCCGCGCAGCCGTATCCGGCCGCCCCGCCGCAGGCGTACCCGGCGCCGCCCGGCTACGTCCAGCCCGCCGCGCCCGTCTGGGCCGCGCCGCAGCACGGCGACCATCACGGCGGCCACGGCCACGGGCAGCACCACGGCCACCACGGCTTCGGCCACATGCTCTTCTCGTCGTGACGTGCGAGAGGGCCGGAAGCCGATGGCTTCCGGCCCTCGCCGGTGGACGATACTGGGATTGAACCAGTGACCTCTTCCGTGTCAGGGAAGCGCTCTCCCGCTGAGCTAATCGTCCGCGGTCCCCATGGTGCTGCGTGCGTGCGCGATACTGGGATTGAACCAGTGACCTCTTCCGTGTCAGGGAAGCGCTCTCCCGCTGAGCTAATCGCGCGGGATGTCGTGCGGGGTGGTGCCGTACGGATGCCGCCGTACAAGGGCCGCGAAGGCCCCGTGGACGATACTGGGATTGAACCAGTGACCTCTTCCGTGTCAGGGAAGCGCTCTCCCGCTGAGCTAATCGTCCTTGGAGGTGGAGACGGGATTTGAACCCGTGTAGACGGCTTTGCAGGCCGTTGCCTCGCCTCTCGGCCACTCCACCAACACAGCGGGGGTTCGGGAAGATCCCCCACGTCGAGCGGACGACGAGATTCGAACTCGCGACCCTCACCTTGGCAAGGTGATGCTCTACCAACTGAGCCACGTCCGCCTGTCGGCCCGGGATCAAGGTCCTGAGCGACGAGTTGAACTCTAGCGGATTCCCGGTCCAGCTCAAAAACCGGTTTCCGCAGCGTGCCGGGACAATGACAGCCAGTTGACGGCGCGGACGCCCCCGGGCCCCCGCGGACCGGGCCGCCTAGACTCGGGGCCCGCCCACACCAGTCCCCAGGGGAAGCACCGTGCACGACCTCGCCCCGCTGGCCCGTTTCGGCGGCCTCGTCGCCTCCGACCTGCGGGATGTCACCGACGACCTCGCCGCGCTCGACGGCAGCGGCTTCTGGGCGGTCGCCGCGGACTTCGAGGGCCGTACCGTCTGCGCCCGCTTCGGCGACGTGCGGCGCGCGCCGGACGACGCGGCCGCCAGGGCCCGCCGCTGGCGCGGCCCCGACCCCGCCGCCTGGACCTCCAGCATGGACCGGGCCGGCTACACGGCAGGCGTCCGGGCGGTCCGCGAGCGGATCGCCACCGGCGAGGTCTACCAGGTCAACCTCTGCCGGGTGCTCGGCGCACCGCTCCCCGCGCCCGCCGGGACGGACGCGGCGCCGGACGTCGCACCCGGCCACGCACCCGGCCGCGCGCCGGACGACATCGACGCCCTGGCCGGCAGGCTCGCGCTCGGCAACCCGGCGCCGTACGCAGGAACGATTCGGCTGCCCGCGCACGGCGTGGAGATCGCCACCGCCTCGCCCGAGCTGTTCCTGCGCCGCGACGGCGCGGTCGTGGAGTCGGGGCCGATCAAGGGGACGGCGGCGACCGCCGACGCGATGCTGCCCAAGGACCACGCCGAGAACGTGATGATCGTCGACCTGGTGCGCAACGACCTCGGCCGGGTCTGCGCCACCGGTTCGGTCACCGTGCCCGCGCTGTGCGCGGTCGAGGCGCACCCCGGCCTGGTCCACCTGGTCTCCACCGTCCGCGGCGAACTGCGCCCCGGCGCCGGCTGGCCCGAGCTGTTCGCGGCCGCCTTCCCGCCCGGCTCGGTCACCGGCGCGCCGAAATCGAGCGCGCTGCGGGCCATCGCCGAGCTGGAGACCGCCCCGCGCGGGCCCTACTGCGGCGCCGTCGGCTGGGTCGACGCCGACCGCGGAACGGCCGAACTCGCCGTCGGCATCCGCACGTTCTGGATCGACAGGACCCTCCCTGGCGGCCCCGAGCTGCGCTTCGGCACCGGCGCCGGGATCACCTGGGGCTCCGATCCGGCCGGCGAGTGGGCCGAGACGGAGTTGAAGGCCGAGCGGCTGCTGGCGGTAGCGTCGGACGGGTACGGCACCGCCGGGCGGCACGCCGCCGGCCGGCAGACGAGCGGAGGGACCCTGCGGTGAGCATCTGGGTGGACGGCGGCCTGAAGGACACCAGGGACGCCACCGTGTCCGTCTTCGACCACGGCCTGACCGTCGGCGACGGCGTCTTCGAGACACTGAAGGCCGTCGACGGCACGGCCTTCGCGACCACCCGGCACCTGCGGCGGCTGGCCAGGTCGGCACGCGGCCTCGGCCTGCCCGAGCCCGACCTCGACGAGGTCGCCCACGCCTGCGCGGCCGTGCTGGCCGCCAACCCTGCGCCGCTCGGCCGGCTGCGGATCACCTACACCGGCGGACCCTCGCCGCTCGGTTCCGACCGCGGCGACGCCGGCCCCACCCTCGTCGTCGCCCTCGCGCCCTCCTCCCCGCGCCCCGACAGCACCGCGGCCGTCACCGTCCCCTGGACCCGCAACGAGAAGGGCGCGCTGGCCGGCCTGAAGACCACCTCCTACGGCGAGAACGTCGTCGCGCTCGCCCGCGCCCACCAGCACGGCGCCTCCGAGGCGCTGTTCGCCAACACCCGCGGGCGGCTGTGCGAGGGCACCGGCTCCAACGTCTTCGTCGTCCTCGGCGGCCGGCTGCTCACCCCGCCGCTGGAGTCCGGCTGCCTGGCCGGCATCACCCGCGCCCTGGTCGTCGAGTGGACCGGAGCCCAGGAGGCCGATCTGCCGATGGAGGCGCTGGAGGAGGCCGAGGAGGTCTTCCTGACCTCCTCGCTGCGCGACGTGCAGGCCGTGCACCGCCTCGACGACCGGCGGTTGGCGGACGCTCCGGGCCCGGTCACGGCCAAGGCGATGCGGATCTTCGCCGAGCGCGCGGCGGAGCACCCCAACCCGTAGACCGGCCCGCCCGCCTCGCGCGCCCGCGCCCGGACGTCGGCCGGCACGGTGCCCGGATGCGGCCGGGCGCGGTAGAACGGCAGCGGCGGAACGAGGCCATGCGGCGCGGCGACGACCCCCGGGAGCATCACCCATGACGACGACCCTGCGACCGGCGGGACCCGAGACGCGCGGTGCGGACGGCGCGCGGGCGCGGGCGTACACCGTGTGCGTCAACAGCCGGCCGGTGGGCAGCGTGCGGCTGCGCACCGACCGGCGCCTCGGTCCTGCCGTGGGGCGCATCGACGCCCTCGCCGTCGACGAGGGGGACCGGCGCCGCGGCCGCGGCGCGGTGGCCGCGCTGGCCGGCGAGGAGGTGCTCCGCTCCTGGGGCTGCACCCGGGCCGCGGTCTCCGTGCCGGCCGACTCGCCGTACGGGCTGCGGCTCGCCGCCTCGCTCGGCTACACCGAACGCAACCGGCACCTGGCCAAGGACCTGACCGCGGGCGACCGGCCCGCGCTGCCGCACGGGACGACCGTCCGGCCGCTCCGCGAGGGCGAACTGCGCCCCTGGCTCGACCGCGCGCGGACGACCTTCACGGCCGGCCTCGCCGAGACGGGGGTGTCGGCCGAGACGGCGCACGAGCGCGCCGCCGCCACGTTGGACGAGCTGGTGCCCGGCGGCGTCCCCGCCGCCCGCACCGCGCTGCTCGGCCTGGACCACGGCGGCGCCGCCGTGGCCTTCCTGTGGCTGCACACCGCCGAGCCCGCCTGGGTCTACTTCGTCGAGGTCGACGCGGCCCACCGCGGCCGCGGCCACGGACGAGCCGCGATGATCGCCGCGGAGAACCACTGCCGCGACGGCGGCGGCACGACCCTCGGCCTCAACGTCTTCCTGGCCAACACCACGGCCCTACGGCTCTACGAGTCCCTCGGCTACAGCGTCGTCACCCGGCACTTCGCCAAGTCCCTCGTCTGAGTCCGCGCCGCTACGCCCGCGCGGAGAGCAGCCGGTCCGCGATCGCGCCGATCCGCTCCCGCAGGCCCTCCTGGTCCTTCGAGCCGTCCAGCAACTCGCCGCCGATCACGTACGTCGGGGTGCCGGTCACGCCGATCGCCTTGCCCTCGGCCTGGTCGGAGTCGACCTGGAGCAGGTGGCGGCCGTCGACCAGCGCGGTGTCGACCTCCTCGGCGTCCAGCCCGAGGCCCGCGGCCACCTCGACGAGCAGGGCCTCGCCGCCGCGGTCCAGCTCGTCGACCCTGGCGAGCAGCGCCCGCGCGTACGGCCAGCCGCTGCCCTGGGCGTAGGCCTCCTCGTACGCCTGCGCCGCCGCGAGCGCGTGCCTGTGCTTCTCCAGCGGGAAGTGGCGCAGCTGGATGTCGAGGGCGTCGCCGTAGCGGGCGCCCAGCGCGTCGAGGTCGGCGAGGGCGGTGCGGCAGTCCGGGCACTGCAGCTCGCACCACACCTCGAGGACCAGCGGGGATGCGGCGGGGGCGGGGTCGGTCATGCGCCCAGTCTCCCACCGCCGTGCGGGGCCGACCGGCACCGGGGGAGGAGCGGATGCGGCACCCAGGGATGACGCGTCACCGCACTCAGGGAGGAGGGCGACCCGGAGATGTCCCGCAGTTCTCCACGAAGGGCGTCAGGGACCGTGGCCCGCGGCGCTTGCGGCGAGGCACGATGGGGGGACCAACCCGCGGGGCCCTCGGCCGGGCTCCGCGGCCGTCCGATCGCCGCAGGAGCCGCAGGATGCTGACCACAACCCTTTGCGCCGCCCTGTCCGCGGCGGGGCTGGCGCTCGCGTTCCTCACGGCCTACCGCCGCCGCTTTCTGCGGGCCACCCGGATCGCCGCGGCGGCGCTGCTGCCGGTCGGCCTGGCGCTGGCGGGCCTGGTGACGCTGGCGCGCCGGATCAGCACGGCGGTCGGCGACTGGGCCGCCGACCTCGTCTTCAAGCCCACGGTGTGGACCGGCTTCGTGGTGCTGGGCTGCTCGGCCGCGCTCTACGGCGTCAGCCGGCTGTTCGCCGGCCGGGGGCGCGGCCGCGCCCCCGAGGCGCGGACCGCCGGGCCGGCCGGCGTCGCGGGCACGCCGAAGGCGCAGGAGCTGTCCGGCGGGCGCGGCGCGTCCGCCGGAGGCGGGAAGCGGGGGAGCAGGGACAGCGGCCTGTCGGACTTCGCCGACGTGGAGGAGATCCTCAAGCGCCGCGGCATCTGACCGCCGCGGGCCGCCGTACGGACGGCGCGCGCGGGTGCGTGAACGGCGGTGTGTAAACGACGCACGCTATCCGAGACGCGGCGTCTCGGGATGCGGTATCCGGCATCCGAGACCCAGTTAAACGGCCTTGTAAACTCCGCGTGTTGGGCCACACGCGATCTTGCGCTGCGCGATCATCGGGCTGTGCTGACCTCCCCCGGGGACCCCCTCGCCCCGCCGCGGCCAGAGCGTGCCGAACCGCCCTTACCGCCCGTCCCGCCGGTGTCCACCGTCCTGGCCTCACCGCCCGTCCCGCCCGCCCCGCCGGTGTCCCCCGTGCCGCCGACCGTCGGCCGCGCGGCCTTCGTGGAGCCCAAGGGCTGCCTGTACGCGCTGTCGCAACCCCCGCTGATGCTCTTCCTGTGCGTCGTCGGCGGGCTGATCGGGGCCGGCGCGGCCTGGGATCTGCTCTTCGTCGGCTGACCGCGGCCGGCGGCGGTCAGCCCGCGGCCGCCTCGCGCCTGCGGGCCCGGTACGCGGCCACGTGCAGCCGGTTGCCGCAGGTCCGGCTGTCGCAGTAGCGCCGGGAACGGTTGCGGGACAGGTCCACGAAGGCCCGCCGGCAGTCCGGCGCGTCGCAGCGCCGCAGCCGCTCGCGCTCGCCCGCCACGATGAGGAACGCCAGCGCCATGCCGCAGTCCGCGGACAGGTGGTCGGCGAGCGAGGCGCCGGGGGCGAAGTAGTGCACGTGCCAGTCGTAGCCGTCGTGGTCGGTCAGCCGCGGCGTGGTGCCCGCGGCGGCGACCATCTCGTTGAGGAGGGTCGCCGCGGCGGTGTCGTCGGGCGCGCAGAAGACCTCGCTGAACCGGCTGCGCACCGCGTGCACCGCCGCCACGTCGTGCTGGTCGAGCCGGCCCACCTCGCTGACCCGGTTGCGCTCCACGAAGCCGCGCAGGGCCGCCGCGTCGCCGAGGGACTCCCGGCCTTCGATCTGCGGCTGGGTGTTGACCAGGTCCACGACGCTGTCGAGGGCGCACCTGGTGTCATGGTTGATCAGCACGGAATCGCTCCCTGCCGGGGGATCTGGGGGCTGCGGTTCCGGTGACTCTAGCGCGCGGGAGCCGCCGCCGTGGGGGCGTGGACCTCCACGGCGGCGGCTCCTGTGGGTGCGGCGACGGATGCCGGCCGGGGTGTCCGGCAGGCGGTCGCGTTCCGGGCTGTCCCCCCGAGTAGGACGGCCCGGGTGTCGGGAACCGGGGCTCAGCTCTCCGCGAGGATGTGCGAGAGCTCCGTGTCCAGATCGAAATGGCGGTGCTCCGTGCCCGGCGGCACCGCGGCGTCCGTCCGCTTCAGGAAGGACTCCAGGGCCCGCGCCGGGGCTTCGAGCAGGGCTTCGCCCTCGGGGGAGCTGAGGGCGATGCACACGACGCCCTGACCGTGGCTGCGGGACGGCCAGACTCGGACGTCGCCGGTGCCGGTGGGGCGGTGCAGCCCCTCGGCGAGCAGGTCGCGGGCGAACACCCATTCGACCGTTTCCTCGGCTCCGGTGTGGAAGGTGGCGTGCACGGCATACGGATCGGCCGTGTCGTACCGCAAGCCCGCGGGTACAGGCAGTGAGGATTCGCTCGACACGACGAGGCGCAGGTGCAGCTCGCAGCTGACCGTGGTGTTCATAAGCGCCATGGCCTTTCGCTCAGTGTGCGCTCGGGGATTCGCACGTCGGCGAAATCGACATGCCACCTGCGAGGACGTTGTAAACCCCTCTGCGAGGTTTGTGCGGCTTCTGGTACCTCGTCCGGTCTAGCGTCCGGACCTGCGCGGCGGCCATTTCGGTGAGGGCGTCCCGTTCGGATTCCCGGTGTGTTCGGATGCGGAGAGTGACGATCCGCGGGGGGTCGTGGCCACCGGATCACGCAGCGGGAGGCCGCCGTGCGGCGGGGCGGCGGCGGTCGCCCGCCGTGGTCGAAACGGCCGTCGCGGGTGCGGTAAAGTTAACCGCGCCGGGGCGATTAGCTCAGCGGGAGAGCACTTCGTTCACACCGAAGGGGTCACTGGTTCGATCCCAGTATCGCCCACCCGGAGCACGGAGCCCGGGGCCGAAAATCGACTTTCGGCCCCGGGCTCCGTCGCGTTCCCCGGCACACTGTGCGGATGGACTGGAGTCACTACCGATTCCGCAGCGCCTGGCACCTCGACGCGCCGCCCGAGGCCGTGTACGGGGTGCTGGAGCGGCCCGACCGCTATCCCGAGTGGTGGCCGCAGGTGCGCGAGGTCCGGCAGACCGACGGGACCTCCGGCGTGCTGCGCTTCCGCTCCCTGCTCCCGTACGACCTGACGGTCACCGCCCGCTCCGTCCGCCACGACCCGCGGCTGCGCGTCCTGGAGGTCGCGATGACCGGCGACCTCGAGGGCTGGGTGCGCTGGACCGTCCTGGCCGCCGAGCCCGCGGCCGCCGGCTCCCCGCCCGCGACCGCCCGCACCCGGCTGCTGTACGAGCAGGAGGTCGTCGTCCGCAAGCTGCTGATGCGGCTGCTCGCGGTGCCGTGCCGACCGCTCTTCCTGGCCAATCACGCGCTGATGATGCGCGGCGGCCGCGCCGGCCTGCTGGCCCGGCTCGCCGCCTGTGCCCCCGGCCCTCTCGTATGACCGTCCACTGACCGTCCCTCTCGTTTGAACGCCCCCGCCTCCGGCCTGTATGGTTCGACGCGTCCCGGGCGATTAGCTCAGCGGGAGAGCACTTCGTTCACACCGAAGGGGTCACTGGTTCGATCCCAGTATCGCCCACCGGGAAGAAGGCCGGACGGTCCGAAAGGACCGTCCGGCCTTCGCTGTTGCGGCCCTTCCCGGGGTCCCGCGCGGGCGCGGGCGGCGCCTGGGGATTGTCGGTCGCGCCGCCCGGCTCGGTACGATTCCGGGTGCGGCGGCCGCTGCCGCCGCCCGACCGTACGACCCACGTCAGGAGCAGACCGGTGTCAGACCTCCGAGTGATCATCAAACGCGATTCCGCCGAACCGGAGGAGCGGGCGGTCACGACGGGCACGACGGCCGCCGAACTGTTCCCCGGGGAGCGCAGCGTGGTCGCCGCCCGGGTGGCCGGCGAGCTGAAGGACCTGGCGTACGCGCTCGCGGACGGCGACGAGGTCGAGCCGGTCGACATCACCAGCCCGGACGGCCTGGCCATCCTGCGGCACTCCACCGCGCACGTCATGGCGCAGGCCGTGCAGGAGCTGCACCCGCAGGCCCGGCTGGGCATCGGCCCGCCCATCAAGGACGGCTTCTACTACGACTTCGACGTCGCCGAGCCCTTCACGCCCGATGACCTGAAGGCCATCGAGAAGAAGATGCAGGAGATCCAGAAGCGCGGCCAGCGCTTCTCGCGCCGCGCCGTCACCGACGAGGCGGCCCGCGAGGAGCTGGCGGACGAGCCGTACAAGCTGGAGCTGATCGGTCTGAAGGGCTCCTCCGCGGGCTCCGAGGACGGCGCCGACGTCGAGGTCGGCGGCGGCGAGCTGACCATCTACGACAACCTCGACGCGAAGACCGGCGAGCTGTGCTGGAAGGACCTGTGCCGCGGCCCGCATCTGCCCACCACCCGGCACATCCCGGCGTTCAAGCTGATGCGCAACGCCGCCGCGTACTGGCGCGGCAGCGAGAAGAACCGGCAGCTGCAGCGGATCTACGGCACCGCGTGGCCCACGAAGGAGGAGCTCAAGGCGCACCTGGAGTTCCTGGAGGAGGCCGCCAAGCGCGACCACCGCAAGCTCGGCGCGGAGCTCGACCTGTTCTCCTTCCCCGACGAGCTGGGCTCCGGCCTCGCGGTCTTCCACCCCAAGGGCGGCACCATCCGCAAGGAGATGGAGTCCTACTCGCGCCGCCGCCACGAGGAGTCGGGCTACGAGTTCGTCAACACCCCGCACATCAGCAAGGCCAAGCTCTTCGAGACCTCGGGCCACCTGCCGCACTACGCCGAGGGCATGTTCCCCCCCATGGAGTTCGAGGGGCAGGACTACTACCTCAAGGCCATGAACTGCCCGATGCACAACCTGATCTTCAAGGCGCGCGGCCGCTCCTACCGTGAACTGCCGCTGCGGCTCTTCGAGTTCGGCACGGTGTACCGCTTCGAGAAGTCCGGCGTGGTGCACGGCCTGACCCGCGCCCGCGGCTTCACGCAGGACGACTCGCACATCTACTGCACCAAGGAGCAGGTCCCCGACGAGCTGGACTCGCTGCTCACCTTCGTGCTCAACCTGCTGCGCGACTACGGCCTCAGCGACTTCTACCTGGAGCTGTCCACCCGCGGCGACTCGGACAAGTTCATCGGCTCCGACGCGGACTGGGACGAGGCCACCGAGCAGCTGCGCCAGGCGGCCGGCAAGCAGGGCCTCGACCTGGTCATGGACCCGGGCGGCGCGGCCTTCTACGGGCCGAAGATCTCGGTGCAGGCCAAGGACGCGATCGGCCGGACCTGGCAGATGTCCACGATCCAGGTCGACTTCCAGCAGCCGGCCCGCTTCGGCCTGGAGTACACGGCCGCGGACGGCACCCGGCAGCAGCCGGTGATGATCCACCGGGCGCTCTTCGGCTCCATCGAGCGGTTCTTCGCGGTGCTCCTGGAGCACTACGCGGGCGCCTTCCCGGCCTGGCTCGCGCCGGTGCAGGCGGTCGGCATCCCGGTCGGCGACGCGCACGTGCGGTACCTGCAGGAGTTCGCCGAGGAGGCCGGCCGCAAGGGCCTGCGCGTCGAGGTCGACGGCTCCTCCGACCGCATGCAGAAGAAGATCAGGACCCACCAGAAGCTCAAGGTCCCCTTCATGATCATCGTCGGCGACGAGGACATGACGAACGGCACGGTCTCCTTCCGCTACCGCGACGGCTCGCAGGAGAACGGCGTGCCGCGCGACCAGGCGCTGGCCAAGCTGGCCGACGTGGTGGAGCGCCGGGTCCAGGTCTGAGCGCGCCGAAGGACCGGTTCAGGCCCCGGGGCGCCCGCCCGGGGGCCGGAACTGGTCCTTCTCGTCCTCCCGGGTGAAGGTCTGGATCAGCCAGGAGGAGAAGGAACCGGTGACCGCCCCGAGCAGCGCCAGGCCGAGGAACATCAGGAACGCGGCGATGGTGCGGCCGCCCGCGGTCACCGGCGTGACGTCGCCGTAGCCGACGGTGGTGAGCGTGGAGCACGCCCACCACACCGCGTCGCCGAAGGTGCGGATGGTCGCCCCCGGCGCGTTCCGCTCCTGCTGGTAGACCGCGAGCGAGCCCGCGAACCCGAGCAGCAGCGCGGTCATGCTGCCGTAGGCGATCACCCGCGCGTACAGGTTCAGCCGCGGCTGGTCGTTGCGGCGCTGCACCACCTCGTAGAGGCGGACCACCCGCAGCGGGCGCAGCAGCGGCAGCAGGGTCGCGATCGTGTCCAGCAGGTGGCGGCGGACGTACCCCGCGCCGAAGCGGGCCCCGCTGATCCGCCAGCGCACCAGGTAGTCCGCGACGAAGAGCGCCCAGGTGAAGGCGATGACCGCCAGCAGCAGCGCGTGCGCCCACGACGGCAGGGACGTCCACAGGACGTGGACGGCGTAGGCCCCGAGGAACGCCAGCGACGCGACGAACAGGGGGGCCTCGCTGCGGTTCTCCCACTCGATCAGGCGGTTGTCGGCGTCCATCGGGCCAGGATCGCGGGCGCCCCCCGGGGCCGGGCCCGGCGACACGCGGGGCGGGGGCTTGGCCATATGCTGATCGTCATGACGAGTGAGCCGGAGCAGCAGATCGGGGCGGGGGTGCCGGACGCTTTCCAGCGGCTGTGGACACCGCACCGCATGGCGTACATCCAGGGGGAGAACAAGCCCACCGGCCCCGGCGCCGGGGACGGGTGCCCCTTCTGCTCGCTGCCCTCGCAGCACGACGAGGACGCGCTGATCGTGCGGCGCGGCGAGCACGTGTACGCGGTGCTCAACCTCTACCCGTACAACAGCGGGCACCTGATGGTGGTGCCGTACCGGCACGTCGCCGACTACACCGAGCTGGACCAGGCGGAGACGGTGGAGCTGGCCGCGCTCACCCAGCAGGCGATGACCGCGCTGCGCGCCGCGTCCGGCGCCCAGGGCTTCAACATCGGCATGAACCAGGGCGACGTGGCCGGCGCCGGCATCGCCGCGCACCTGCACCAGCACGTGGTGCCGCGCTGGGGCGGCGACATGAACTTCATGCCGGTCGTCGGCCACACCAAGGTGCTGCCGCAACTCCTCGCCGACACCCGCAAGATGCTCGCCGACGCCTGGACGGGGTGACGCGCACGCCCGGCCGCGGCGCTACGCGTCGTAGGCGTCGGCCTTCCTGGGCTCCACGCCCTGCACCAGGCCGCTCAGCACGAGCGAGCGGTTGGTGAAGTGCGAGACGTCGACGCCGTTCTCCCGCATGACCTGGATGGCGGCGGCGTGCACGGCGCGCAGCACCGGGGTCGCGGCGCGCAGCGCGTCGTCCGCCATGAAGCGGTGCTTCCACGGCTTGTCCGCCCAGGTGTGGCGCAGCCCGAACGGCTCGGGGAGCTTGAGCGAGCCGCCCAGGTAGTCCAGCACCGGCGGGAACCAGGTCAGCGGCGCGCGGGCGGCCAGCCGCACCACCTCGTTGGTGTCGATCAGCGGCAGCGAGACGGTCTTGGTCTCCCAGAACCTCACCGGCTTGGAGACGGTCTTCTCCTTGGCCGCCGGCGCGGTGGTGAACAGGCCGTCCACCGGGCCGAGCGCGTGCCCGGTCACCTCGACGCGCAGCGTCTGCGCCAGCACGGTCACCGTCACCATCAGCGTGATGACCAGGTTGCCGTCCCACAGCACGAACTGGATGCCCAGGTAGTGCCGGTTGCCCTTGCCGAACTGCTGGTCGTTGCACATCCGCTGGATCTCGAAGTCCTTGACGGAGTACGTCTCGACCTCGGGACCGGTCGGCCGGACGATCTTCGAGACGCCCTCGCCGGTCGGCACCACCACCCAGTGCCGTATCGACGGCTTCGGGAACCCGCCGGTGTGCAGCGGTCCGCGCTCGATCATCCGCAGCTTGTCGTGGATCGCCCGGACCACGTCCCAGCTGCGGAACGGGTTGATCTCGGCGAGGCCCTCGCGCGGCGTCAGCTCCTCGGCCATGTGCCAGCTGCCCCAGCGGCTGCCCATGCCCAGTATCCCGCGCGGGCCCGCGTAGAAGACGACGTTGCTGTTCTGCTCCGCGGACAGCTTGACCAGGCTCTTGCGGAGGTTCTCGGCGCGGGTCTCGTTGGGGTTGCGCGGCACCGCCTCGGGGATCTTGGCGCCGACCCCGGTGCCGGCCACCAGGCCGGCCCAGCGGGCCCGCAGGTCCTTGGCGCTGGCCTCGCAGATCCGCTTCGCCCAGTACCAGCCGATGATCGGAGCGATCATCAGAACCCTGAAGTACAGGCTCCAGAAGCCGTGGAACGGCGGCCGGACGGCGAGCAGCACGGTGAAGGCGACGGCGACAGCGAGCACGATCGCGCCCAGCCCGCCCGCCTTGTTGCCGCGGCTCTTCAGGGTGGCCAGCGACGAGCGCAGCTGGAACGCGCCGAGCCACACCAGCACCCCGGGCAGGAACAGCAGCCCGAAGCCGGCCATCAGCCCGGTGAGCCGCGCGTCGCGCTCCTGGCGCAGCCGGTTAGCCGCCAGGCAGTGCTCGACGACCGTCTGCGGCTCGACCCCGAAGGACTGCACCAGCTCCTTGCGGGCGGCGCCCAGCATGCGCACCTGCACCGAGCGGGAGAACGCCTCGCCCAGGTTCGGGCGGAACAGCGACAGCCGCGGGGCGGTCACCTTCGCCGCGTCGTTGACGCCCACCAGCGCGGTCAGCTCGCTGTCGCGGTACGCCGCGGAGGCCAGCGCCTGCGTGGCGCCCGTCTCGCCGTCGGCGCCCGTGAGCGGGATCTGCGCCCCGGGCCTGAAGTCGAACCCGTCCGTCACCGCAGCCCCCAGTCGGCCGTCGCGCCCGCCACCTCACCGGCTCCGATGGGTGCGTAACGGCCCATTCCCCGCACCCGGGCACATCACACGTTCGGAGCAGCCACCAGATTAGCCGCGCGGCGGCCCGCGCGGGGGCCGCGTGCCGCCGATTGGCCTTTGTCATATGCCTGGTTGGCGGATTCGGGCGGCCGGCTCCGCCCGCCGCGGCCGCTCAGCGGGCCGCGTACTCCTCCTGCTCGCGCAGCTTCGCGGCGAGCGCGGCCGGCATCGGCTCGTGCCGGGCGTAGTGCCGGTGGAAGCGGCCGGTGCCGTGCGCCAGCGACCGCAGGTCCACCGCGTACCGGCCGATCTCGATCTCCGGCACCTCGGCGCGGACCAACGAGCGCCCGGGACCGGCCGGTTCGGTGCCCAGCACCCGGCCGCGCCGCGCCGACAGGTCGCTCATCACCGGCCCCACGTACGCGTCGGGGACCAGCACGCCGACCTCGGAGACCGGCTCCAGCAGGTGGATGCGGCAGCCCGAGGCGGCCTCCCGCAGCGCCAGCGCGCCGGCGGTCTGGAACGCCGCGTCGGAGGAGTCCACCGAGTGCGCCTTGCCGTCGGAGAGCGTGACGCGGATGTCCACCACCGGGTAGCCGAGCCCCACGCCGCGCGCGGCCTGGGCGCGTACGCCCTTCTCCACCGACGGGATGAACTGCCGGGGCACCGCGCCGCCGACGACCCTGTCCACGAACTCGATGCCGGAGCCCACCGGCAGCGGCTCCACCTCGATGTCGCAGATCGCGAACTGCCCGTGCCCACCCGACTGCTTGACGTGCCGGCCGCGCGCGGTCGCGCTCTCGCCGAAGGTCTCGCGCAGCGCGACCCGGTGCGGCACCGCGTCGACCTGCACCCCGTAGCGGCTGCGCAGCCGCTCCAGCGCCACGTCGGCGTGCGCCTCGCCCAGGCACCACAGGACCACCTGGCGGGTGTCGGGGTTCTGCTCCAGGCGCATCGTCGGGTCCTCGGCGACCAGCCGCGACAGGCCCAGCGACAGCTTGTCCTCGTCGGCCTTGCCGTGCGCCTCGATCGCCACCGGCAGCAGCGGGTCGGGCATCCGCCACGGCTCCATCAGCAGCGGCCGCTCCTTGCCGGAGAGGGTGTCGCCGGTCTCCGCCCGGGTCAGCCTGGCGACGCAGACCAGGTCGCCGGCGCTCGCCGCGGGCACCGGCCGCTGCTGCCTGCCGAACGGCGAGGACAGCGCGCCGACCCGCTCGTCGACGTCGTGGTCCTCGTGCCCGCGGTCCTCCATGCCGTGCCCCGACACGTGCACCGTCTCGTCGGGCCGCAGCGTGCCGGAGAACACCCGCACCAGGCTGATCCGCCCCACGTACGGGTCGGAGGACGTCTTGACCACCTCGGCGGCCAGCGGCCCCCGCGGATCGCAGCTCAGCGGGGGCAGCGGGTCGCCGTCCGGCGACGTCACCGGCGGGGCGCCGCGCTCCAGCGGGGTCGGGAAGCCGCCGGTGATCAGCTCCAGCAGCTCCAGGGTGCCGAGGCCGTGCCGGGCGCCCTCGGCGGCGGGCGCGGCGGCCAGCACCGGATGGAAGGTGCCGCGGGCCACCGCCCGCTCCAGGTCGGTGACCAGCGTCCCCAGGTCGATCTCCGCGCCGCCGAGGTAGCGGTCCATCAGGGTCTCGTCCTCGCTCTCGGCGATGATCCCCTCGATCAGCCGGTTGCGGGCCCGCGCCAGCGCCGGCGCCAGCTCGGGGCCCGGCTCGGCCTCGGCGCGCTCGCCCGAGGAGTAGTCGTGGACCCGCTGGGAGAGCAGCCCGGCCAGCCCGGTCACCGGCGCGTGGCCGTCCGGGGCCCGTGGGCCGTGCACCGGCAGGTAGAGCGGCAGCACCGCGTCGGGGTCGTCGCCCCCCAGCTCAGCCGCGCACCGCGCGGCCGTCTCCTCGAAGCCGGCCCGCGCCGACTCCAGGTGGGTGACCACCACCGCCCGGGGCATCCCGACCGCCGCGCACTCCTCCCACACCAGCCGGGTGGCGCCGCCGATGCCCTCGCCGTCCTGCGCCGCGGAGACGACGAAGAGGGCCGCGTCCGCAGCCCGCAGACCGGCCCTCAGCTCCCCGACGAAGTCCGCGTAGCCGGGGGTGTCCAGCAGGTTGATCTTGATGCCGTCCCATTCGACGGGCACCAGCGACAGCTGCACCGAGCGCTGCTGCCGCTGCTCGATCTCGTCGTGGTCGGAGACCGAGCCGCCGTCCTCGACCCGGCCCGCCCGGTTCACCGCACCGGTGGCCAGCGCGAGCGCCTCCACCAGGGTCGTCTTGCCTGATCCGCTGTGGCCGACCAGCACCACGTTGCGCACGTTCTCGGGGCGGCCGGCCGCCGGCGCCCCTCCGGCGGCCTCTGGCTGTCCTTCCCGCCTGTCCGACGCACCACCCATGTCGTCTCGCCTCCCGGTCGTCACCGCATGGGGGACCGCGCCCGCGAGGCGGGCGCGCACTGGGAGCGTCAGGGGACCGCGGAGAACTCGGGGCGGCCTCGACGACGCCCTCGGTCATTCGACCTTCCCACGGCCTTCACGGTCCGTCCATATGTGGTCCGCTCCCGTGTGGTCCGCACCGCCCTGCTCACGGCGGCTCGCGAGGACTCCGTACGGGTGCCGGGCGCCGCCGGGAGGTGCCACACGCGTCCGGCGCCGCACGGCTGGCTACGATGGGCCATCCGGTGGCCGCCCGGCCGTCGACTCCGATCCGAACCGACCCGTCGGGAAGGCCATGCTGAACAAGTACGCGCGTGCGTTCTTCACGCGTGTTCTCACGCCGTTCGCCGCATTTCTCCTGCGCAGGGGCGTCTCGCCCGATGCGGTGACCCTGATCGGCACCGCCGGCGTCGTCGCCGGCGCCCTGGTCTTCTACCCCAGGGGGCAGTTCTTCTGGGGGACCGTGGTCATCACCTGCTTCGTCTTCTCCGACCTGGTCGACGGCAACATGGCCCGGCAGATGGGCCGCTCCAGCCGCTGGGGCGCCTTCCTGGACTCCACCTTGGACCGGGTCGCCGACGGTGCCCTCTTCGGCGGCCTCGCCATGTGGTACGCGGGCTCAGGCGACGACCTCACGCTCTGCGCGGTGACGATCTTCTGCCTGGCCAGCGGCCAGGTGGTGTCGTACACCAAGGCCCGCGGCGAGGCGATCGGCCTGCCGGTGAACGTCAACGGCCTGGTGGAGCGCTCCGAGCGGCTCGTCATCACGCTGGTGCTGTGCGGCCTGGCCGGCTTCCACCGCACCTTCGGCGTGCCCGGCATCCAGTGGCTGCTGCCGATCGCCCTGTGGGTGGTCGCCGTGGGCAGCCTGATCACGCTGATCCAGCGGGTGGTCACGGTCCGCCGGGAGTCCGCGGAGGCCGACGCCGCCGCGCTCGAACAGGCCGGCCAGGGGAGCGGCGCGTGAAGGAGCGCCTGACCGACGGGCTGTACGGGCTGGGCTGGAGCGCGGTCAAGACGCTGCCGGAACCCGCCGCGCGGGCGCTGGGCCGCACCATCGCCGACGCCGCCTGGCGGCAGCGCGGCAAGGGCGTGCGGCGGCTGGAGGCCAACCTCCGGCGGGTCGTGCCGGACGCGGACGAGGAGCGGCTGCGCGAGCTGTCGAAGGCCGGCATGCGCTCCTACCTGCGCTACTGGATGGAGTCCTTCCGCCTCCCGGCCTGGAGCAGGGACCGCATCCGCGGCGGCTTCGACCCGGTCGACGTCCACTACCTCACCGGCGGTCTCGCCGCGGGCGCCGGCGTCATCCTCGCGCTGCCGCACATGGGCAACTACGACCTGGCCGGCGCCTGGGTCACCACCAAGCTGGAGACCCCGTTCACCACGGTCGCGGAGCGGCTCGACCCCGAGACGCTCTACGACCGCTTCGTCGCCTACCGCGAGGGCCTGGGCATGGAGGTGCTGCCGCACACCGGCGGCGCCGCCTTCGGCACCCTGGCCAGGCGGCTGCGGGCCGGCGGCCTGGTCTGCCTGGTCGCCGACCGCGACCTGTCCGCGAGCGGCGTCGAGGTCGAGTTCTTCGGCGAGAGGACGCGGATGCCCGCAGGACCGGCGATGCTCGCCCAGCAGACCGGCGCCCTGCTGCTGCCGGTCACCCTCTGGTACGACGAGTCGCCCGTCATGCGGGGCCGCGTGCACCCGCCGGTCCCGGTGCCCGCCGACGGCGACCGCGCCTCCCGCACCTCGGTCATGACGCAGGCGCTCGCCGACGCGTACGCCTCGGGGATCGCCGAGCACCCGCAGGACTGGCACATGCTCCAGCGACTCTGGCTCGCCGACCTGCCGCCCCGCCCGCTGCCACCGGTCGCCGAGAGCGCCGGAACGGAGAACGCGTGAGGATCGGGATCGTCTGCCCGTACTCCTGGGACGTCCCCGGCGGCGTCCAGTTCCACATCCGCGACCTCGCCGAGCACCTCGTCGCACTCGGCCACGAGGTGTCCGTGCTCGCCCCCGCCGACGACGAGACGCCGCTGCCGCCGTACGTGGTCTCCGCCGGACGGGCGGTGCCCGTGCCCTACAACGGCTCGGTGGCCCGGCTCAACTTCGGCTTCCTGTCCGCCGCGCGGGTGCGGCGCTGGCTGCACGACGGCCACTTCGACGTCATCCACATCCACGAGCCCGCCTCGCCCTCGCTCGGGCTGCTGTCGTGCTGGGCCGCCCAGGGACCGATCGTGGCGACCTTCCACACCTCCAACCCGCGCTCGCGCGCGATGATCGCGGCCTACCCGATCCTGCAGCCCGCGCTGGAGAAGATCAGGGCGCGGATCGCGGTCAGCGAGTACGCCCGGCGCACCCTGGTCGAGCACCTCGGCGGCGACGCGGTGGTCATCCCCAACGGCGTCGACGTCGGCTTCTTCGAACGGGCCGAGCCCCGCGAGGAGTGGCAGGGCAGCACCATCGGCTTCATCGGGCGGATCGACGAGCCGCGCAAGGGCCTGCCGGTGCTGATGCGGGCGCTGCCCGGCATCCTCGCCCGGCGGCCCGGCACCCGGCTGCTGGTGGCCGGCCGCGGCGACGCCGACGAGGCCGTGGAGTCGCTGCCGCGCGAGATGCGCGACCAGGTGGAGTTCCTCGGCATGGTCACCGACGAGGACAAGGCGCGGCTGCTGCGCAGCGTCGACGTCTATGTGGCGCCGAACACCGGCGGCGAGTCCTTCGGCATCATCCTCGTCGAGGCGATGTCCGCGGGCGCGCCGGTGCTCGCCAGCGACCTCGACGCCTTCGCCCAGGTCCTCGACCAGGGCCGGGCCGGCGAGCTGTTCGCCAACGAGGACGCCGACGCGCTCGCCGACGCCGCGGTGCGGCTGCTCGGCGACCCCGGCCGCCGGGCCGAACTGCGCGCCCGCGGCAGCGCCCACGTCCGCCGCTTCGACTGGTCGGTCGTCGGCAGCGACATCCTCGCGGTCTACGAGACCGTCGCGGACGGCGCCGCCTCCGTCGCCGCCGACGACCGCCCCTCGCTGCGCACCCGCTTCGGGCTGACCCGCGACACCACTCCGCCGCTCTGACCGCGCTCCGCGTAGGGTGACCTCCCGTGACGACCATCATCTGGATCGCGGTGGCCATCGTGGCCGTGGGCCTCTACCTCAGCTGGACGGCCGGCCGCCTCGACCGGCTGCACGCCAGAATCGACGCCGCCCGCGCCGCCCTGGACGCGCAACTCCTGCGCCGCGCCTCGGTCGCCCAGGAGCTGGCCACCGCGGGCGTCCTCGACCCGGCCGCCTCCATCGTGCTCTACGAGGCGGCGCACGCCGCCCGGCAGGCCGAGGACGACCAACGCGAGGTCGCCGAGAGCGAGTTGAGCCAGGCGCTGCGTGCGGTCCTCGCCGACTCCGAGACCGTCGCCGCGGTCGGCGAGGCCCCCGGCGGCACCGCCGCGATCGGCGAACTCACCCAGTCCGTACGGCGCGTGCCGATGGCGCGCCGCTTCCACAACGACGCGGTGCGCGCTGCGCGCGCGGTGCGCGACCACCGCGTCGTCCGCTGGCTCCGCCTCGCCGGGCACGCCCCCTTCCCGCTCGCCTTCGAGATGGACGACGAGCCCCCCGCCCACCTCACCAACGAGGGCGGCGCCTCCCTCATCCGCTGAGCCCCCCTCGGGGGCGGCGCGCGGGGTGCCCCTGCCGGTGCCCCTGCCGGTGGCGCCGGTCCGGGAGGTCTCCTCGGACTGCGAACGTGCACCTTTCGCCTTCGGCTCTCCGCCCGGTGCCGCGTTGGCAGTCCCGCGAGGACACCCCCGCCCCCGGCCCGCCGGTACGCGTGCACCCGGGTCCGACCGGAGGGGACGGGGAGGGAGTGTCCCCGCAGGACTGCGAACGCACCACCGGCGGAGAGCCGGGAACGAATCGGGTACGTTCGCAGTCCGAGGAGTCGCTCCCGGACCGGCACCGACCCGGCCCACCGGCAGAAACCTCCACCACCGGTCCAGGCCCGGACGAGGCCCGGACGAGGCCCGGTCCAGGCCCGGACCCGGACCCGGACCCACCGGCCGAGGCCGGCACCAGCAGCGCGCGCCCGCGGCGAAAGGCCACCTCCGCGAAATTGGCCCTTTTCCGCCACCCGCGCGCCGCCGCAACATAGGCACAGACCGTGACACAACCACGGTCCCCGCCGCTCACCACGTTCCGTCAGGAGTGAGGTCACCGTGTCCACCACACCGTCCACCGCCACCACCGCCGAAACCGGCACCGCGCGCGTCAAGCGCGGGATGGCCGAGCAGCTCAAGGGCGGCGTGATCATGGACGTCGTCACCCCCGAGCAGGCGAAGATCGCCGAGGACGCGGGCGCCGTCGCGGTCATGGCGCTGGAGCGGGTGCCCGCCGACATCCGCAAGGACGGCGGTGTGGCCCGCATGTCCGACCCCGACATGATCGACGGCATCATCGGCGCCGTGTCGATCCCGGTGATGGCCAAGTCCCGGATCGGCCACTTCGTCGAGGCGCAGGTCCTGCAGGCGCTCGGCGTCGACTACATCGACGAGTCCGAGGTGCTCACCCCGGCCGACGAGGTCAACCACTCCGACAAGTGGGCGTTCACCACGCCGTTCGTCTGCGGCGCCACCAACCTCGGAGAGGCCCTGCGCCGGATCGCCGAGGGCGCGGCGATGATCCGCTCCAAGGGCGAGGCCGGCACCGGCAACGTCGTGGAGGCGGTCCGCCACCTGCGCCAGATCAAGAACGAGATCTCCCGGCTGCGCGGCCTGGACAACAACGAGCTGTACGCCGCGGCCAAGGAGCTGCGCGCGCCGTACGAGCTGGTCAAGGAGGTCGCGGGGCTGGGCAGGCTGCCGGTCGTGCTGTTCTCCGCCGGCGGTGTGGCCACCCCGGCCGACGCCGCGCTGATGCGCCAGCTCGGCGCGGAGGGCGTGTTCGTCGGCTCGGGCATCTTCAAGTCCGGCGACCCGGCCAAGCGCGCCGCGGCCATCGTCCGCGCCACCACCTTCTTCGACGACCCGAAGGTGATCGCGGACGCGTCGCGCGACCTCGGCGAGGCGATGGTCGGCATCAACTGCGACACGCTGCCCGAGTCCGAGCGCTACGCCAACCGCGGCTGGTAAGGCGGCGGACGACACCGATGAGCAGCACTCCCACGATCGGCGTCCTGGCGCTGCAGGGTGACGTACGGGAGCACCTGACGGCACTGGCCGCGGCGGACGCCGCGGCCGTGTCCGTCCGGCGCCCCGCCGAACTGGCGGCCGTCGACGGCCTGGTCATACCCGGCGGCGAGTCCACCACCATCTCCAAACTGGCCGCGCTCTTCGGGCTGACGGAGCCGCTGCGCGAGGCGATCCGCGGCGGCCTGCCGGTGTACGGCAGCTGCGCCGGCCTGATCATGCTCGCCGACAAGATCCTGGACCCCAGGTCCGGCCAGGAGACCTTCGGCGGCATCGACATGATCGTGCGCCGCAACGCCTTCGGGCGGCAGAACGAGTCCTTCGAGGCGTCGGTGGACGTCCGCGGCGTCCAGGGCGGCCCGGTGGAGGGCGTCTTCATCCGCGCGCCCTGGGTGGAGTCGGTCGGCGCCGGCGTCGAGGTCCTCGCCGAGCACGGCGGCCACATCGTCGCGGTGCGCCAGGGCAACGCGCTGGCGACGTCCTTCCACCCCGAGCTGACCGGCGACCACCGGGTGCACGAACTCTTCGTGGCCGCCGTGCGCACCGGCAGCTGACGCTTCACCGGTAGGATCGACGGCGCGACGAAGAACAGTGATTTGGTGACGCGAAGGAGACTGTCGGATGTCCGGCCACTCTAAATGGGCTACGACGAAGCACAAGAAGGCCGTGATCGATGCCAAGCGCGGCAAGCTCTTCGCGAAGCTGATCAAGAACATCGAGGTGGCGGCCCGTACCGGCGGCGCCGACCCGGACGGCAACCCGACCCTCTTCGACGCCATCCAGAAGGCCAAGAAGAGCTCGGTGCCGAACAAGAACATCGACAGTGCGGTCAAGCGCGGCTCCGGCCAGGAGGCCGGCGGCGCCGACTACCAGACGATCATGTACGAGGGCTACGGGCCGAACGGCGTCGCGGTGCTCATCGAGTGCCTCACCGACAACCGGAACCGGGCCGCCTCCGACGTGCGCGTCGCCATGACCCGCAACGGCGGCTCGATGGCCGACCCCGGCTCGGTGTCGTACCTGTTCAACCGCAAGGGCGTGGTGATCGTCCCCAAGGGCGAGCTGGGCGAGGACGACGTGCTCGGCGCGGTCCTGGACGCCGGCGCCGAGGAGGTCAACGACCTCGGCGAGTCCTACGAGGTGATCAGCGAGGCCACCGACCTGGTGCCGGTCCGCAAGGCGCTCCAGGAGGCCGGTATCGACTACGACTCCGCCGACGCCAACTTCCTGCCGACCATGCAGGTGGAGCTGGACGAGGACGGCGCGCGCAGGATCTTCAAGCTGATCGACGCGCTGGAGGACAGCGACGACGTGCAGAACGTCTTCGCGAACTTCGACGTCTCCGACGAGGTCATGGAGAAGGTCGACGCCTGACCGGGCGATCGGGACCCCGGAGGGGCCGGCGGGACACACCCTGCCGGCCCCTCCGCCGTTTGTCAGTGCGAACCGATAGCCTGCGGGAACAGGCCGTCGGGCGGCGAACAGGCCCTGCGGCGGCGGGGAGAGGGGGCGGCATGCGGGTGCTGGGTGTGGACCCGGGCCTGACCCGGTGCGGCGTCGGCGTGGTCGACGGCTCACCCGGTCGACGGCTCGCGATGGTCGGCGTCGGTGTGGTGCGCACCTCCGCCGACGCCCCGATCGGCGAGCGGCTGGTGCTGATCGAGCGCGGCCTCGAAGCGTGGCTGGACGAGCACCGCCCGCAGGCGGTGGCCGTCGAGCGCGTCTTCGCCCAGCACAACGTGCGCACCGTGATGGGCACCGCCCAGGCCAGCGCCGTCGCGATCCTGTGCGCCGCCCGCCGCGGCCTGCCGGTCCACCTGCACACCCCCAGCGAGGTCAAGGCCGCCGTCACCGGAAACGGCCGCGCCGACAAGGCGCAGGTCGGCGCGATGGTCACCCGGCTGCTGCGGCTGGACGCGCCGCCCAGGCCGGCCGACGCCGCGGACGCCCTCGCGCTGGCCATCTGCCACATCTGGCGGGGCGGCGGCACCGACCGCCTCGAACAGGCCGTCGCCGCGGCCCGGGCCGCGAGGACTGCTCAGCCCGCCAGGACCGTTCAGCCCGCAGCCCGCAGCGCCGAAAAGGCCGTACGCCCCCAGGAGCCCGCCCCGTGATCGCCTTCGTCAGCGGCCAGGTCGCCGCACTCGCCCCGGACACCGCGGTCATCGAGGTGGGCGGCGTCGGCATGGCGGTGCAGTGCGCGCCGGGCACCCTGGCGGCGCTGCGCGTCGGCCAGCCCGCCCGGCTGGCCACCTCCCTGGTCGTGCGGGAGGACTCGCTGACCCTCTACGGCTTCGCCGACGACGACGAGCGGCAGGTCTTCGAGATGCTCCAGACGGTCAGCGGCGTCGGGCCGCGGCTGGCCCAGACGATGCTCGGCGTGCACAGCCCGGACGCGCTGC
The DNA here is from genome assembly GCF_036353415.1 of Actinacidiphila polyblastidii. Classification (NCBI taxonomy): domain Bacteria; kingdom Bacillati; phylum Actinomycetota; class Actinomycetes; order Kitasatosporales; family Streptomycetaceae; genus Actinacidiphila; species Actinacidiphila polyblastidii. The sequence goes on along the minus strand of NZ_JAZEWV010000008.1, from coordinate 205,989 downwards.
GCGCCGCGGTCGCCGGCGGCGACGAGAAGGCGCTCACCGCCGTGCCCGGGATCGGGAAGAAGGGCGCCCAGCGGCTGCTGCTGGAGCTGAAGGACCGGCTCGGCGCCCCGCTCGGCGCGGGCGCGGCCCAGGGCGTCGGCGCCCCGGTCTCCGCCTCCTGGCGTGACCAGCTGCACGCCGCGCTGCTCGGCCTCGGCTACGCCGTGCGCGAGGCCGACGAGGCGGTGGCCGCCGTCACCCCGCAGGCGGAGGCGGCCGCGGAGCCGAATGTCGGCGCGCTGCTGCGGGCCGCGCTGCAGAGCCTGAACCGCACCCGCTGACCGCGCCCGAGATGACCGCGCCCGCGCATCCGTACCCCGACGCCGCTTCCGACCCCGTACCGCCGCCGTCCGCACCGCCGATCCGACCCGAGAGACCTCGATGAACTGGGACGACCCCGCCGAGACGCCGGAGCGACTGGTCGGCGGCGCAGCCGACCGCGAGGACCAGGCGGTCGAGGCGGCGCTGCGCCCCAAGGACCTGACCGAGTTCATCGGGCAGGAGCGGGTCCGCCAGCAGCTCGACCTGGTGCTCAGGGCGGCGCGGCAGCGCGGCGCCACCGCCGACCACGTGCTGCTCTCCGGCGCCCCCGGCCTCGGCAAGACCACCCTGTCGATGATCATCGCGGCCGAGATGGGCGCTCCGATCCGGATCACCTCGGGTCCGGCCATCCAGCACGCGGGCGATCTCGCCGCGATCCTGTCCTCGCTCCAGGAGGGCGAGGTGCTCTTCCTCGACGAGATCCACCGGATGTCCCGGCCGGCCGAGGAGATGCTCTACATGGCGATGGAGGACTTCCGGGTCGACGTGATCGTCGGCAAGGGCCCGGGCGCCACCGCCATCCCGCTGGAGCTGCCGCCGTTCACGCTGGTCGGCGCCACCACCCGGGCCGGCCTGCTGCCGCCGCCGCTGCGCGACCGCTTCGGCTTCACCGCCCACATGGAGTTCTACGCCCCCGCCGAGCTGGAGCGGGTGATCCACCGCTCGGCCGGGCTGCTGGACGTCGAGGTGGCCGCCGAGGGCGCCGCGGAGATCGCCGGGCGCTCCCGCGGCACCCCCAGGATCGCCAACCGGCTGCTGCGCCGGGTGCGGGACTACGCCCAGGTCAGGGCGGACGGCGTGATCACCCGGGAGATCGCCGCGCAGGCCCTGGAGGTCTACGAGGTGGACGGCCGCGGCCTCGACCGGCTGGACCTCGCTGTGCTGCGGGCGCTGCTGACGCTCTTCGGCGGCGGCCCGGTCGGCCTGTCCACGCTCGCCGTCGCGGTCGGCGAGGAGCGGGAGACCGTCGAGGAGGTCGCCGAGCCCTTCCTCGTGCGCGAGGGGCTGCTGGCCCGTACGCCCAGGGGCCGGGTGGCGACCCCGGCGGCGTGGGCCCACCTCGGCCTCGTGGCTCCGCAGACGCCTCCGCAGCCCCAGGGGTTCGGCGCGGGCGGGGGGACGGGAGCGCCCGGAACGGGACAGACCGGTCTTTTCGGTTCCTGACCTCGGCTAGACTCACACGTTCAGGAACTGCTGTGCCACGCTGGGCGTTGTTACCACGGCGAGCCAGCGCTTAGACTCCGCCGACGCGCCCTTCCTCTGGATCGGCACACACATCCCGAAACCCAGGCCGACCCCCACACCGGCCGTGCGAAGGAACGTCCTCACCGTGAACCCCGTGATCCTCATCTTCGTCGTCATGATCGGCGCCATGGTCCTCATGACCCGCTCGGCGAAGAACAAACAGCGCCAGGCCACGCAGATGCGCAGCCAGATGGAGCCCGGTACGGGCGTCCGTACCATCGGCGGCATGTACGCCGTGGTCAAGGAGGTCAACGAGGAGACCGTCCTCCTGGAGCTCACGGACGGCGTGCACGTCCACTTCGCCAAGAACGCCATCGGGGCGGTGCTGGGCGAGGACGAGTTCAACCGGATCGTGCACGGCATCGAGCCGGAGGAGCCCGAGGACGCCGAGGACGACGCCGCGGACGGGGCCGTCGACGCCGCCGCCGCGGAGGACGCCCGGGACGACCGGGAGGTCGCGCAGGACGGCGCGGCCCCGGTGACCCTGAGCAAGTCCGACGAGGCGCCGGCGCAGGACGGCGACCACGTCGCCGGCGCCGTGCAGGCCGGCGACGTCACCAAGGGCAGCGACGCCAAGTAAGGGTCCGGCTTCACAACACTCGTGGCCACCCTTCGAGCGCGCAGGCTCGGGGGCGGTAGGACAGGGAGAAACAAGAAGGTGGCAGCAGCCAAGAAGGGCCGCAGGTCCTCGGGGAGCCAGGGATACCCCGGGCGCGCTCTGGCCGTGATCCTCATCGCCCTGGTGGCGCTGACCGGCGGGATCTTCCTCGCCCATCAGACCACGCCCCGACTGGGCATCGACCTCGCGGGCGGCGTGAGCATCACGCTGGAGGCGAAGTCGACCGGCCAGGAGAACGCGGTCAACAAGACCAACATGAACATCGCCAGGGACATCATCTCCCAGCGCGTCAACGGCATGGGCGTGTCCGAGGCGGAGACCCAGATCCAGGGCAGCCGCGACATCATCGTCAACATCCCCAAGGGTGTGAACGCCGACGAGGCGGAGAAGCAGGTCGGCACCACCGCCCTGCTCTACTTCCGCCAGGTGCTCACGTATGCCGCAGGCACCCCGGCGCCCGCGACGCCCACCCCCACCCCCTCGGCGTCCGGGTCGGCGAAGCCCACCCCGTCCGGCAGCGCGACGCCGAAGGCGGGCTCCACGGCCACGCCGACCACGACTCCCTCGTCCACGGCGAGCAAGCAGGGCCGCGCGGTCACCGACGCCCTGACGGGCACCACCGGCAAGGCGCCGACGCCGACGCCCACCGCGACGCCCTCCGCCCCGGCGACCGGCACGACGCCGACCACCACGGACACCAGCATCCCGGCGGACCTGCAGGCCGCGTTCGCCAAGCTCGACTGCAGCGACGTCAAGCAGGCCCAGAAGATCAGCGAGGGCACCAAGTCCACGGACAAGGTCCTCGGCTGTGAGAACCCGGGCAAGAAGAACTCGATCAAGTACGTCCTCGGCCCGTCGCTGATCGCGGGCAAGAACGTCAACAGCGCGAACGCCGCCTTCGACAACACGCAGGGCAACGGCTGGGTGGTGAACCTCGGTTTCAACTCCAAGGGCGCCAGCCAGTTCACCAAGGTCACCGGCGATCTCGCCAAGGCGACCGCGCCGAACAACCAGTTCGCCATCGACCTGGACGGCACCGTCGTGTCGGCTCCCTCGGTCTCCTACGCCCTGACCGGCGGCAGCGCCCAGATCTCCGGCAGCTTCACCCAGAGCTCCGCCGAGGACCTGGCGAACACCCTGAAGTACGGCTCGCTGCCGCTGAGCTTCCAGACCCTGGACAAGACCACCGTCTCCGCCTCCCTCGGCGGCGAGCAGCTGCGCGGCGGCATGATCGCCGGCGCCGTCGGCCTCGCGCTCGTGGTGATCTACCTGCTGGCGTACTACCGCGGCCTGAGCTTCGTCGCGGTGCTGTCGCTGGCGGTCTCCGCCGCGCTGACCTACACGATCATGTGCCTGCTCGGCACCGCGATCGGGTTCGCGCTGAACCTGCCGGCGGTCTGCGGCGCCATCGTCGCCATCGGTATCACCGCCGACTCGTTCATCGTCTTCTTCGAGAGAATCAGGGACGAGCTGCGCGAGGGCAGGTCCCTGCAGCCCGCGGTGGCCCGCGGCTGGCCGCGCGCCCGGCGCACCATCCTGGTGTCCGACTTCGTGTCGTTCCTCGCCGCGGCGGTGCTGTACATCGTGACCGTCGGCAAGGTCCAGGGCTTCGCCTTCACGCTGGGTCTGACCACCCTGCTCGACGTCGCGGTGGTCTTCCTCTTCACCAAGCCGCTGATGACGATCCTCGCCCGCAAGCCGTTCTACGCCAAGGGCCACAAGTGGTCCGGCCTGAACCCCGACTCGCTCGGCACCAAGGGCCCGCTGCGCAGCGTCCGCCGCCCGATCACCAACGAGACCACGGAGGCCTGATGTCGAAGCTCAGCGAACTCGGGCACCGGCTGCACCGCGGTGAGGTCTCGTACGACTTCGTCGGCAAGCGCAGGATCTGGTACGGGTTCTCGATCCTGGTCACGATCGTCGCGGTCGTCGGCCTGGTGGTGAACGGCCTCCACCTGGGCATCGACTTCTCCGGCGGCGCCGTCTTCAACACCCCGAAGCACACCTCGATCTCGGTGGCCGACGCGCAGACCCGGATCAAGGGCGACACCGGCGGCAACGACGCGACCGTGCAGAAGCTCGGCAACGGCAGCCTGCGCATCCAGATCGCCGACCTGTCCACCGACGAGTCCAAGCAGCTTCAGCCGAAGATCGCCGCCGACCTGGGGCTCAAGCCCAACCAGATCGACGCCGAGATCATCGGCCCGAGCTGGGGCAAGCAGATCTCCAACAAGGCCCTGGAAGGCCTGATCATCTTCCTGGTCCTGGTGGTGATCTACCTCGCCATCGCCTTCGAGTGGCGGATGGCGGTCGCCGCCCTGATCGCCCTGCTGCACGACCTCACGATCACCACCGGCGTCTACGCGCTGGTCGGCTTCGAGGTCTCGCCGGGCACGGTGATCGGTCTGCTGACGATCCTCGGTTACTCCCTCTACGACACCGTCGTCGTCTTCGACGGTCTGAAGGAAGCCAGCAAGGACATCACCAAGCAGAGCCGCTTCACCTACAGCGACATCGCCAACCGCAGCCTCAACAGCACGCTGGTGCGGTCGATCAACACCACGGTCGTCGCGCTGCTGCCGGTCGCCGCACTGCTCTTCATCGGCGGCGGCATCCTCGGCGCGGGTGTCCTCAACGACATCGCGCTGGCGCTGTTCATCGGCCTCACCGCCGGTGCGTACTCCTCGATCTTCATCGCGACCCCGCTGGTCGCGGAGTTCAAGGAGCGTGAGCCGCAGATGAAGGCGCTGCGCAAGCGGGTGCTGGCCAAGCGTGCCGCCGAGGTCGCGAAGGGCCCGCGGCCGGCCGACGAGGGCGAGGCGGTCGACGCCGAGGACGGCGACGACGACCTCGAGGACGCGGCGCCCGCCGGCGCCGGCGTGGTCGGCCCGCGCGCCCAGGGCGCCGGCTCCAGCCGCACGCCGCGCAGCCAGCCCAACCGGGGCAGCCGCGGCCGCGGCCGCCCCTCGGGCAAGCGCCGCTGAGTACGCGCCCGCCGCCGCCCGGTCCTGTGTGCCGGGCGGCGGCGGGCTTTCCCGTTCCCGCCGCCCTACCGTTGCGGCATCGGCGCACACCCGTGCCGCACCTCCGCACCCGTACCGAAAGAAGCACCATGACCTCGTCGGAAGCCGTCTCCGCTGAGCTGCGCGCACTGCTCGTCTCGCGCATCCGGGACGTGCCGGACTATCCGATGCCGGGCGTGACGTTCAAGGACATCACCCCGCTGCTGGCCGACCCCGTCGCCTTCAACGCCCTGGTGGACGCCCTCGCCCGGCTGTGCACCCGGCACGCCGCGACCAAGGTGGTCGGCCTGGAGGCGCGCGGCTTCATCCTGGCCGCGCCCGCCGCCGCCCGCGCCCACCTGGGGTTCGTGCCGGTCCGCAAGGCGGGCAAGCTGCCCGGCGACACCCTCGGCCAGAGCTACCAGCTGGAGTACGGCACCGCGGAGATCGAGATCCACGCCGACGCCTTCTCGCCGGACGACCGGGTGCTGGTGATCGACGACGTGCTGGCCACCGGCGGCACCGCGGAGGCCTCGCTCGACCTGATCCGCCGCGCCGGGGCGACCGTCGTCGGCGTGGCCGTGCTGCTGGAGCTGGGCTTCCTCGGCGGCCGCGAGCGGCTGTCCGCCGTGCTGGACGGCGCGCCGCTGGAGGCGCTCGTCGCGGTCTGAGGCGCCCCGCGGCCGCCGGTGTCCGCGTGCGGACCGCCCGCCGGCGCCGGCGCCCCGGCGGCCCCGTACCACCCGGTACGGGGCCGCCTTGCCCCTCCGGACCTCCGTGTCCTGCCGCGGGTCGATACCATGGGACTTCCACCCCGCGCGAGGAGTGCACTTGCCAGACCAGGCCCAGCCACTGGACGCCGCAGGCAGGCCGGAACCGGCCGCAGGCGGGACGGACGCGGCCGCGCCTGCCCCGGCCGCAGGCGCCACCGAGAGCACCGCGGCCGCGGACCGTCCGGCCTCGCCCGCGGTCCGGCCGGTGCGCACCCCTGGCAGCGTCGCGCCGACCCGGCCGGGCGCCTCCTCCAGCCGGGTGCGCGCCCGGCTGGCACGCCTCGGCGTGCAGCGCTCCAGCCCGTACAACCCGGTGCTCGAACCGCTGCTGCGGGTGGTGCGGGGCAACGACCCGAAGGGCGACAGCGCCCAGCTGCGGCAGATCGAGCGGGCCTACCAGGTCGCCGAGCGCTGGCACCGCGGGCAGAAGCGCAAGAGCGGCGACCCGTACATCACGCACCCGCTGGCCGTCACCACCATCCTGGCCGAGCTGGGCATGGACCCGGCCACGCTGATGGCCGGGCTGCTGCACGACACCGTCGAGGACACCGAGTACGGCCTCGAACAGCTGCGCCGCGACTTCGGCGACCAGGTCGCCCTGCTGGTGGACGGCGTCACCAAGCTGGACAAGGTCAAGTTCGGCGAGGCCGCGCAGGCCGAGACGGTGCGCAAGATGGTCGTGGCGATGGCCAAGGACCCCCGGGTGCTGGTGATCAAGCTCGCCGACCGGCTGCACAACATGCGCACGATGCGCTACCTCAAGCGCGAGAAGCAGGAGAAGAAGGCCCGCGAGACCCTGGAGATCTACGCCCCGCTGGCCCACCGGCTGGGCATGAACACCATCAAGTGGGAGCTGGAGGACCTCGCTTTCGCGATCCTCTACCCGAAGATGTACGACGAGATCGTCCGCCTGGTCGCCGAGCGCGCCCCCAAGCGCGACGAGTACCTCGCGGTGGTCACCGACCAGGTCCAGCAGGACCTGCGGGCGGCCCGGATCAAGGCGACCGTCACCGGCCGCCCCAAGCACTACTACAGCGTCTACCAGAAGATGATCGTCCGCGGCCGGGACTTCGCGGAGATCTACGACCTGGTCGGCATCAGGGTGCTCGTCGACAGCGTCCGCGACTGCTACGCGGCGCTCGGCACCATCCACGCGCGGTGGAATCCGGTCCCCGGCCGGTTCAAGGACTACATCGCGATGCCGAAGTTCAACATGTACCAGTCGCTGCACACCACGGTGATCGGTCCCAGCGGCAAGCCCGTCGAGCTGCAGATCCGCACCTTCGACATGCACCGCCGCGCCGAGTACGGCATCGCCGCGCACTGGAAGTACAAGCAGGAGGCGGTGGCCGGCGCCTCCAAGGTGCGCACCGACAGCCCGCGTTCCGACAAGAAGGACGACGCGGTCAACGACATGGCCTGGCTGCGCCAGCTGCTGGACTGGCAGAAGGAGACGGAGGACCCGGGGGAGTTCCTGGAGTCCCTGCGCTTCGACCTGTCGCAGAGCGAGGTCTTCGTCTTCACGCCCAAGGGCGACGTGATAGCGCTGCCGGCCGGCGCCACCCCGGTCGACTTCGCCTACGCGGTGCACACCGAGGTCGGGCACCGCACGATAGGCGCCCGGGTCAACGGCCGCCTGGTGCCGCTGGAGTCCACCCTCGACAACGGCGACACCGTCGAGGTCTTCACCTCCAAGGCGGCCGGCGCCGGGCCTTCCCAGGACTGGCTGGGCTTCGTCAAGTCGCCCCGGGCCCGCAACAAGATCCGCGCCTGGTTCTCCAAGGAGCGCCGTGAGGAGGCGGTGGAGCAGGGCAAGGAGGCCATCGCCCGCGCGATGCGCAAGCAGAACCTGCCCATCCAGCGGGTGCTGACCGGGGACTCCCTGGTGACCCTCGCGCACGAGATGCGCTACCCCGACATCTCCGCGCTCTACGCGGCGATCGGCGAGGGCCACATCACCGCGCAGTCCGTGGTGCAGAAGCTGGTCGACGCGCTCGGCGGCGAGGAGGGCGCCACCGAGGACATCGCCGAGATCACCACGCCCACCCAGGGCCGTACCAAGCGGCGGGCCAACGCCGACCCGGGCGTCGTGGTCAAGGGCACCAGCGACGTCTGGGTGAAGCTCTCCCGCTGCTGCACCCCGGTGCCCGGCGATCCGATCATCGGCTTCGTCACGCGCGGCAACGGCGTCTCGGTGCACCGCGCGGACTGCGTCAACGTGGACTCGCTGTCCCAGCAGCCCGAGCGGATCATCGATGTCGAGTGGGCGCCCACCCAGTCCTCGGTCTTCCTGGTCGCCATCCAGGTCGAGGCGCTGGACCGGGCCCGGCTGCTCTCCGACGTCACCCGGGTCCTCTCCGACCAGCACGTCAACATCCTGTCCGCGGCCGTGCAGACCTCACGCGACCGGGTCGCCACCTCGCGCTTCACCTTCGAGATGGGGGACCCCAAGCACCTCGGGCACGTCCTGAAGGCGGTACGCGGCGTCGAGGGCGTCTACGACGTCTACCGGGTCACCTCGGGCCGCCAGCGCTGACCGAGGCGCGAGGAGCGCCCGCCGCACCTGCGAGGGTGCGCGCGTCGTGGGAGGCACGGCGGAACGCCTGAGGGGCCGGTGGATACCGGCCCCTCAGGCGTTCCTGGTGCGCGTCAGGCGGTCGGCCGGCTCAGCCGCCGAACTCGCCCATGCCCTTGAGCGCCGCGTCCAGCAGCGCCTGCCGGCCGTCCAGCTCGGCCTGGAGCTTGTCGGCCTTCGAGTGGTTCCCCGCCGCGCGGGCCGTCTCGATCTGCCGGCTCAGCTTGTCGACCGCCGCCTGCAACTGCCCGGTCAGACCCGCCGCGCGGGCCCTGACCTCGGGGTTGGTGCGGCGCCACTCGGCCTCCTCGGAGTCCTGGAGCGCCCGCTCCACCGTGTGCATCCGCGCCTCGATCCGCGGCCGCGCGTCGCGCGGCACGTGGCCGATGGCCTCCCAGCGCTCGTTGATGCCGCGGAAGGTCGCCCGCGCCGCCTTCAGGTCGCCCACCGGCAGCAGCTTCTCCGCCTCGGTGACCAACTCCTCCTTGCGGGCCAGGTTGTCGCGCTGCTCGGTGTCCCGCTCGGCGAAGACGTCCGCGCGGGCGGCGAAGAACACGTCCTGGGCGCCGCGGAAACGGTTCCACAGGTCGTCCTCGGCCTCGCGCTGGGCGCGCCCCGCCGCCTTCCAGTCCGCCATCAGCTCGCGGTAGCGGGCCGCCGTGGGCCCCCAGTCGGTCGACCCGGACAGCGACTGCGCCTCGGTGACCAGCTTCTCCTTGGTCCGCCTGGCCTCCTCGCGCTGCGCGTCCAGCGACGCGAAGTGCGCCTTGCGCCGCTTGGAGAAGACCGACCTGGCGTGGCTGAAGCGGTGCCACAGCTCGTCGTCGGCCTTGCGGTCCAGCCGGGGCAGGCCCTTCCAGGTGTCGACCAGCGCGCGCAGCCGCTCGCCCGCGGTGCGCCACTGCTCGCTCTCCGCCAGCTGCTCGGCCTCGGTGACCAGTTGCTCCTTGGCGGTCCTGGCCTCCTCGCTCTGCTTGGCCCTGGCCGCCTTGCGTTCCTCACGCCGGGAGTCCACCAGCGCGACCAGCGCCTCCAGCCGCGCGGCCAGCGCCTCCAGGTCGCCCACCGCGTGCCCCTCGGCCACCGCCGCCTTCAGGTGGTCGATCGCCGCCAGCGCGTCCTTGGGCGCGAGGTCGGTGGTCCGTACGCGTCGTTCGAGGAGGCCGATCTCCACGACGAGCCCCTCGTACTTGCGCTCGAAGTAGGCCAGGGCCTCCGCCGGGGAGCCCGCCTGCCACGAACCGACCTCCTTCTCCCCGTCGGCCGTACGCACGTACACGGTCCCCGTCTCATCGACGCGGCCCCACGGGTCGCTGCTCACAGCGCCTCCCTCACGTGATGCCCGGCCGAATCTCGCCCGGCTGGCATCGTCCACAGTTTCACTCCGGTCGGGCCGCACGCCCTGACCGGTCCAACGCCAACATAGGCGACCGGCGGCCCGGCTGTCCGCATCCGATGCGGGCCCAATCGGGATTCAGATACCGATCAGGTCTCGGCCGGGCCGCCCGGTCGCCGGCCCCTCGTCGCTCAGGACTTGGTGACCCTCGCCTTGTTGATCACGACGGTCGCCCTCGGCGCGCCGTCGCCCTGACCGGTGCTCTCTCCCGCGCTGGCGATCTTGGACAGCACCTTCATGCCGTCCGCGGTGATCGTGCCGAAGGGGGTGTAGCTCGGCGGCAGCGGGCTGTCCTTGTAGACGAGGAAGAACTGGCTGCCGCCGGTGTGCTTCTGCCCGGTGTTGGCCATCGCCACGGTGCCGGCCTTGTACGTGACCGAGCCGCTGGCGCCCGCCTTGCCGAAGGCGGTCAGGTTCTCGTCGCCGATGGTGTAGCCGGGGCCGCCGCTGCCGCTGCCGGTCGGGTCGCCGCACTGGAGCACGTAGATGCCCGACGTGGTCAGCCGGTGGCACTTGGTGTGGTCGAAGAACCCCTTGCCGGCGAGGAAGTCGAAGGAGTTGACCGTCTCCGGGGCCTTCGCCGCCTCCAGCGCGATCGGGATGGCGCCGCACGTCGTGGTCAGGGTGAAGGTGTACTGGGCGCTCTTGTCGATGGTCTGCGCCGGCTCCTTCTTCCACTGCTGGGTGCCCGGCTTGCCGGCGGCGGGCTTGGCGCACGGGTCCTTCACGGCGGCCGCCGACGGCGACGCCGACGCCGACACGGACGGGGAGGCGTTGGCCGCGTCGCTCTTCTTCTTGCCGCTGTCGCTGTCGAACGCGCCGCCCGCGTAGGCGCCGACGAGGCCGATGGCGACCACCGCGACCACACCGCCGATCACCGCGTTGCGCACCGTCGACCGCTTGCGCTGCTGAACCCTGCGCTGCTGCTGCCGCTCGAACTTCTCCCGGGCGAGCTGCCGCCGCCGCTGATCCTTGGTGACCACTTCGCCGTCTCCGTCGTCTGTGTCCGTTGTTGCCCTACGTACAGTGGGGGGTACGCTGTGCGTTCGCTGTGTGTCGGCTGTCTCCGGTGGGGACGGCCGTTGTCTCTTGTGTCGAACGCGAATGCGCTGTCGCAGATCTTCGCGTCCTGCGGGCCCGCAGTCCAGTCCACGGGCACCGCCATGGGGGCACGATACGAGTTCGCGACCGCCGCACGGTCGCCGGTAGGCTCGTGAACCACCGCCGCCGCCACCCGCGAAGCGATCCGCGGACGACTGAAGGACGAACGTGCTCATTGCCGGGTTCCCCGCCGGGGCCTGGGGGACCAACTGCTACGTGGTCGCCCCCGCCGCCGGTGAGGAGTGCGTGATCGTCGACCCGGGTCACCTCGCGACCCAGGGCGTCGAGGACACGCTCGCCAAGCACCGACTCAAGCCCGTGGCCGTCGTCCTCACCCACGGGCACATCGACCATGTCGCCTCCGTGGTCCCGGTCTGCGGCGCGCGCGGCGTCCCCGCGTGGATCCACCCCGAGGACCGCTACATGCTCTCCGACCCGGAGCGGGCGCTGGGCCGCGCGTTCGGCGCGCAGCTGCTCGGCGAGCTGACCGTCGGCGAGCCCGACGACCTGAGGGAGCTGTCCGACGGCGCGGCGCTGAGCCTGGCGGGGCTGGAGCTCTCCGTCGCGCACGCGCCCGGCCATACCAGGGGGTCGGTGACGTTCAGGGTGCCCGAGACCGCCGAGATCCCCTCGGTGCTCTTCTCCGGGGACCTGCTCTTCGCCGGCTCCGTCGGACGCACCGACCTGCCCGGAGGATCGACGGCCGAGCTGTACGAGTCGCTGGCCCGCGTGTGCCTGCCGCTCGACGACTCGACCGTGGTGCTCTCGGGGCACGGCCCCCAGACGACCATCGGCCGCGAGCGCGCCGCCAACCCCCATCTGGGCGAGGCGGCCCGCGGCCACGGAGCCGGCGACCCGGCTCCACGACGAGGATTGTGACGACTGCTGCTGTGAGCGCGTTCCAGGCCCCCAAGGGCACCTACGACCTGCTGCCGCCGGACTCCGCGACGTATCTCGCGGTGCGCGAGGCCATCGCGGCGCCGGTCCGCCGCGCCGGGTACGGCTACGTCGAGACCCCCGGATTCGAGAACGTCGAGCTGTTCTCCCGGGGCGTCGGCGAGTCCACCGACATCGTGACCAAGGAGATGTTCACCCTCACCACCAAGGGCGGCACCGAGCTGGCGCTGCGCCCCGAGGGCACCGCCTCGGTGCTGCGCGCGGCCCTCCAGGCGAACCTGCACAAGGCCGGCAACCTGCCCGTCAAGCTCTGGTACTCCGGCTCGTACTACCGCTACGAGCGCCCGCAGGCCGGCCGCTACCGGCACTTCTCGCAGGTGGGCGCCGAGGCGATCGGCGCCGAGGACCCGCTGCTCGACGCCGAGCTGATCATCCTGGCGTCGGACGCCTACCGCGCGCTGGGCCTGCGCGACTTCCGGCTGCTGCTGAACTCGCTCGGCGACCGGGAGTGCCGCCCGGCGTACCGCACCGCGCTGCAGGACTTCCTGCGCGGCCTGGACCTGGACGAGGACACCCGCCGGCGGATCGACATCAACCCGCTGCGGGTGCTGGACGACAAGCGCGAGTCGGTGCAGTCCCAGCTGGCCGGTGCGCCGCTGATCGCCGACCACCTGTGCGAGGCGTGCAAGGCGTACCACGAGCAGGTCCGCGAGCTGCTGACGGCGGCCGGGGTGGCGTACGAGGACGACCCGAAGCTGGTCCGCGGCCTGGACTACTACACCCGGACCACCTTCGAGTTCGTCCACGACGGTCTCGGCTCGCAGTCCGCGGTGGGCGGCGGCGGCCGCTACGACGGCCTGTCCGAGATGATCGGCGGCCCCTCGCTGCCGTCGGTGGGCTGGGCGCTGGGCGTGGACCGCACCGTGCTGGCGCTCCAGGCCGAGGGCGTGGAGCTGGCGCTGCCCGCGGCCACCGACGTCTACGCGGTGCCGCTCGGCGAGGAGGCCAGGCGGGCGCTGTTCACCGCGGTCACCGCGCTGCGCAGGGCCGGGGTCGCCGCGGACTTCGCCTTCGGCGGCAAGGGCATGAAGAACGCCATGAAGTCCGCCAACCGCTCCGGGGCGCGCTTCGCGCTCGTCGCGGGGGAGCGGGACCTCGCCGAGGGCGTCGCCCAGCTCAAGGACCTCGCGACCGGCGAGCAGGGACCGGTGCCGCTGGAGGAGATCGTGACGACCGTCAAGGAGCGGCTGGCCTGAACCCTCGTCCGAGTGGAGACCCGTCAGCGCTTACCTCCAGCTGACGGGTCTCATGCACAATGAATGGTGCCCGCCCCCCACGCACCAGAGAAACGGCGACCATGACTGCATCCGCTCTTGACGAGCCGCGAACGGACGGCGACCGCGATCCGCAGGCTCCCGGCGGACTCGCGGCGGGCAAGGCGTTCACCTGGCTCCTGCTGATCTGCGGAGCGCTCGGCCTGGTCGCCTCGTTCGTGATCACCGACGACAAGTTCAAGCTGCTGCAGGCCAAGGTCGAGGGCAGGACGTACACCCCGGCGTGCAGCCTGAACCCGGTCATCTCCTGCGGCAACGTGATGGAGAGCTCCCAGGCGCACGTCTTCGGCTTCCAGAACCCGATCATCGGCCTGGTCGCCTACGCCGTGGTGATCTGCCTGGCCGTGGGCATGCTGGCGGGCGCCCGCTACGAGCGCTGGTTCTGGTACGGCCTGCAGGCCGGCGGCCTGTTCGGCGTGGTCTTCATCACCTGGCTCCAGTACCAGACGATCTACCACATCCACGCGATCTGCCTGTGGTGCTCGCTGGCCTGGGTCGTCACCATCCTGATCTTCTGGTACACCGCCGTCCACAACATCAAGCACCGCCTGATCAAGGTCCCCGAGGGCGCCCGCTCGCTGGTGCTGGAGTTCCACTGGGTGGTCCCGGTGCTGTGGTACGGCGTGATCGCCACCGCGATCCTGGTGAAGTTCTGGTACTACTGGAAGACGCTGATCTAGAGCGGCGTCACGTACGCCCCGCCGATGCCGCCGTCCACCAGGAACTCGCTCGCGGTCACGAAGGACGCGTCGTCGCTGGCCAGGAAGGCCACCGCGGCGGCGATCTCGGTGGCCTCCGCGAACCGCCCGAGCGGGATGTGCACCAGCCGCCGGGCGGCCCGCTCCGGGTCCTTGGCGAACAGCTCGCGCAGCAGCGGCGTGTCGACCGGGCCCGGGCACAGCGCGTTCACCCTGATCCCCTCGCGGGCGAACTGCACACCCAGCTCCCGGCTCATCGCCAGCACCCCGCCCTTGGACGCGGTGTAGGAGATCTGCGAGGTGGCCGCGCCCATCACCGCGACGAAGGACGCCGTGTTGATGATCGAGCCCTTGCCCTGCCGGCGCATGTACGGCAGCGCCGCCTTGCAGCACAGGTACACCGAGGTCAGGTTCACCTCCTGCACGCGGCGCCAGGCGTCGAGGCCGGTGGTGAGGATCGAGTCGTCGTCCGGCGGGGAGATCCCGGCGTTGTTGAAGGCGACGTCCACCGAGCCGTAGGTGTCGTGGGCGGCCCGGAACAGCGCCTCGACCTGGTCCGGATCGGTCACGTCGGTCGGCACGAAGACGCCGCCGGTCTCCGCGGCGGCGGCCGCGCCCGACACCGGGTCGATGTCCGCGGCGACGATCCGCGCCCCCTCGGAGGCCAGCCGGCGGGCGGTGGCCAGGCCGATGCCGCTGCCCGCGCCGGTCACCACGGCGGTACGGCCGACGAGGCGGCGGCAGACGGGCGTTGCGTCCTGCGGGCGGTCCGGCATGGGCGTCGCTCCTGTGTCGGGTGCGGGGTCAGTCGGTGGCGAGGAAGACGTTCTTGGTCTCGGTGAACGCCGCGAGCGCGTCCGGGCCCAGCTCCCGGCCGAGGCCGGACTGCTTGAACCCGCCGAACGGCGTCCAGTAGCGCACGCTGCTGTGGGAGTTGACCGACAGGTTGCCGGCCGCGACGCCGCGCGCCACCCGGACCGCGCGGCCCAGGTCGCGGGTCCACAGCGAGCCCGCCAGACCGTACGCGGTGGCGTTCGCCAGCCGCAGCGCCTCCTCCTCGTCCTCGAAGGGGAGCACCACCGCGACCGGTCCGAACACCTCCTCGACGGCGACCGGCGCTGCCGGGTCCTGCGGCGCCAGCACGGTCGGCGGGTACCAGAACCCGGGACCTCGCGGGGCCCCGCCGCGGGCGACCACCGGCAGGTCGGCGGTCACGAAGCCCTGGACGCGGCGCAGTTGCGCCGCCGAGATCAGCGGGCCCATCTGGGTGGCCGGGTCGGCCGGATCGCCGGTGACCACCGACTCCACGGCGGGGACCAGGAGTTCGAGGAAGCGGTCGTACACCGCGCGCTGCACCAGGATGCGGGTGCGGGCGCAGCAGTCCTGGCCGGCGTTGTCCAGGAACGCCATCGGGTCGGCGGCACGCTCCAGATCGGCGTCGGCGAAGACGATGTTCGGGCTCTTGCCGCCGAGTTCGAGGGTCAGCCGCTTCACCCCGTCCGCGCACCGGGCCATGATGCCCCTGCCGACCGCGGTGGAGCCGGTGAAGACGATCTTGCGGACGTCGGGGTGCTCGACCAGCCGGGCGCCGGCCACCGGGCCCGCGCCCGGCAGCACCTGGAACAGGTCCTGCGGAAGGCCCGCCTCCAGCGCCAGCGCCGCCAGCCGCAGCGCGGTCAGCGGAGTGGCCTCCGCGGGCTTGAGCAGCACCGCGTTGCCCGCCGCGAGCGCCGGGGCGAAGCCCCACCCGGCGATCGGCATCGGGAAGTTCCACGGCACGATCACGCCCACCACGCCCAGCGGTTCGTGGAAGGTCAGGTCGAGGCCGCCCGCCACCGGGATCTGACGGCCCGCCAACCGCTCGACACCGCCCGCCGCGTACTCCAGCAGGTCCCGTACGTTGCCCGCCTCCCAGCGGGCGGCCGCCAGGGTGTGCCCGGCCTCGCGCACCTCGAGCGCGGCCAGCTCCTCCAGGTGCGCGTCCACCTCGGCGGCGAACCGCCGCAGCAGCCGGGCCCGTTCGCCCGGCGCCAGCGCCGCCCAGCGCGGCTGCGCCCGCACCGCCGCCGCCACCGCGCGGTCCACGCCCGCGGCCGACGTGGCCTCGACGGTCGCGATCACCTGCTCCGTCGCGGGGTTGAGCACCTCGTGTGCGTCGGCCGTCACCGCGCCCCCTACATCCGTTCGAAGGATCGGAACCGCTCCCAGTCGGTGACCGCGGCGTCGAACTGCCGCTGCTCCACCGCGGCCATGTTCGCGTAGTGCGCGACGACCTCGGCGCCGAAGGCATCCTGCGCGAGGGCGCTGTCCCGCCACAGCGCGGCGGCTTCCCGCAGCGAGCCCGGCACTCTCGGGTAGTCGGCGGTGTAGGCGTTGCCGGTGCACGGCTCGGGCAGCTCCAGGCCGCGCTCGACCCCGTGCAGCCCGGCCGCGATCATCGCGGCCAGCGCCAGGTACGGGTTCACGTCGCCGCCGGGCACCCGGTTCTCCAGCCGCAGCGACGCGCCGTGCCCCACCACCCGCAGCGCGCAGGTCCTGTTGTCGTGCCCCCAGGCCACCGCGGTGGGCGCGAACGAACCCTCCCGGTAGCGCTTGTAGGAGTTGATGTTCGGCGCGAGGAACAGCGTCAACTCCCGCAGCGCGGCGAGCTGTCCGGCCAGGAAGGCGCGCATGGTCGCCGACATGCCGCCCGCCGCGTCGGCGAAGGCGGGGCGGCCCTCGGTGTCGCGCAGCGACAGGTGGACGTGGCAGGAGTTGCCCTCCCGCTCGTCGTACTTCGCCATGAAGGTGAGCGCCATGCCCTCCTGCGCGGCGATCTCCTTCGCGCCGGTCTTGTACACGCTGTGCTGGTCGCAGGTGGTGAGCGCCTCGTCGTAGCGGAACACCACCTCGTGCTGGCCGAGGTTGCACTCGCCCTTGGCCGACTCCGGGGTGAGCCCCGCGCCGGCCATGTCGTTGCGCAGCCGGCGCAGCAGCGGCTCGACCCGGGCGGTGGCCAGCACGGAGTAGTCCGCGTTGTACTGGTTGGCCGGCGTCAGGCCGCGGTAGCCCGCGTCCCAGGCGTGCTCGTAGGTGTTCCGGAACAGCAGGAACTCCAGCTCGGTGCCGGCGTGCGCGCTCAGGCCCCGCTCGGCCAGCCGCTCCAGCTGGCGGCGCAGGATCTGCCGCGGCGAGGCGGTGACGGGCGTGCCGTCCTGCCAGGCGAGGTCGGCCAGCAGCAGGACGGTGCCGTCCTGCCAGGGGATGCGGCGCAGCGTGGCGGGGTCGGGGCGCATCACGAAGTCGCCGTAGCCGCGGTCCCAGGAGGACATGGCGTAGCCGTCCACCGTCGTCTGGTCGACGTCCACCGCGAGGAGGTAGTCGCAGCCCTCGGAGCCGTGCGGGAGCACCTCGTCGAGGAAGAAGGGCGCGGCGAAGCGTTTGCCCTGCAGGCGGCCCTGCATGTCGGTGAACGCCAGCACCACGGTGTGCACGGTGCCGGCGGCCGTCAGGCCCCGTAACGCCTCCACGCTCAGCGGAGCGGTGCGCTCGCCCACGTCGTGACCTCCGGTCTCGGTTCGCCCCCACCGTAGGGGCTGCGCCCGGCGGGGGAAACAACCCCGGCCCGCACGTCGCCGTACGACGGGCCCCGCCGCCGGGCAGGGCGTAGCGTCGCGGGGGAGCGAAGCGGAGGCGGGCGTGCTGGTCGGGGTGACGACGTATCGGGAGCGGGCGCGGTGGGGGGTGTGGGAGCTGGACGCGGCGCTGCTGCCGCAGGCGTACGTGCGGCTGGTGACGGACGCGGGCGCCGCGGCGGTCCTGCTGCCGCCGCAGCCGGGGGCCGCCGCGGACGAGGTGGTGCGGCGGCTCGACGCGGTGATCGTGGCCGGCGGCCCCGACGTCGCCCCGGGGCTCTACGGCGCGGCGCGCGACCCGAGGACCGGCCCCGAGGCCCCCGCGCGGGACGCCTGGGAGAGCGCGCTGCTGACCGCGGCGCTGCGGGCCGACCGCCCGCTGCTGGGCGTGTGCCGCGGCATGCAGCTGCTCAACGTGGTGCGCGGCGGCACCCTGGCCCAGCACATCGAGGGCCACCTCGACGCGCCGGGCGTCTTCGGCACGCACGAGATCGCCGCCACCCCCGGCACCCTGCTCGCCTCGCTGCTGCCGGACCCGGTCGCCGTGCCGACCCACCACCACCAGGCCGTCGACCGCCTCGGCGGCGGCCTGACCGTGTCGGCGCGCGCCGCCGACGGCACCGTCGAGGCGGTGGAGGCGCCGGGCGTCCGCTTCGCGCTGGGCGTGCAGTGGCATCCCGAGCAGGACACCGACCTGCGGCTGGTGCGCGGTCTGCTGGCGGCCGCCGGGGACGGCGCTGTCGGCGGCGTGACCTAGGCTCGGTGGCGTGGAGCCAGACCTGTTCACCGCCGCGGCGGAAGACCGCCAGGAGCGCGACCCCAGCAGCAGCCCGCTCGCCGTGCGGATGCGTCCGCGCGTCCTGGAGGAGGTGGTCGGCCAGCAGCACCTGCTGCGCCCCGGCTCACCGCTGCGCCGCCTGGTGGGGGAGAGCGGCGGCGGCCCCGCCGGCCCTTCCTCGGTGATCCTGTGGGGTCCGCCCGGCACCGGCAAGACCACCCTGGCGTACGTGGTGAGCAAGGCGACGAACAAGCGGTTCGTGGAGCTGTCGGCGATCACCGCGGGCGTCAAGGAGGTCCGCGCGGTCATCGAGAGCGCGAAGCGCCAGGCGGGCGGCTACCAGCGCGAGACGGTGCTGTTCCTCGACGAGATCCACCGGTTCAGCAAGGCCCAGCAGGACTCCCTGCTGCCCGCGGTCGAGAACCGCTGGGTCACGCTGATCGCCGCCACCACCGAGAACCCGTACTTCTCGGTGATCTCCCCGCTGCTGTCGCGCTCGCTCCTGCTGACCCTGGAGCCGCTCACCGACGACGACGTGCGCGGCGTCGTGCGCCGCGCCCTCGGCGACGAGCGGGGCCTGGGCGGCGCGGTCACGCTGGCCGAGGACGCCGAGGCGCACCTGCTGCGGATCGCCGGCGGCGACGCCCGCCGCGCCCTGACCGCCCTGGAGGCGGGCGCCGGCTCGGCGCTCGCCAAGGGCGAGGACGCGATCACGCTGGCCACGCTGGAGGCGGCGGTGGACCGGGCCGCGGTGACGTACGACCGCGACGGCGACCAGCACTACGACGTGGCGAGCGCGCTGATCAAGTCGATCCGCGGCTCGGACGTCGACGCGGCGCTGCACTACCTGGCCCGGATGATCGAGGCGGGCGAGGACCCGCGCTTCATCGCGCGGCGGCTGATGATCTCGGCGAGCGAGGACATCGGCCTGGCCGACCCCACCGCGCTGCCGACGGCGGTCGCCGCCGCGCAGGCGGTCGCCATGATCGGCTTCCCCGAGGCGTCGCTGATCCTCAGCCACGCCACCATCGCCCTCGCGCTGGCCGCCAAGTCCAACTCCGCGACCGTGGCGATCGGCGCGGCGCTCGCCGACGTCCGCGAGGGCAAGGCGGGCCCGGTGCCGCGCCACCTGCGCGACGGCCACTACAAGGGCGCGGCCAAGCTCGGCCACGCCCAGGGCTACGTCTATCCGCACGACGTGCCGGGCGCGGTCGCCGCCCAGCAGTACGCCCCGGACGAGCTGCACGGCCGCCGGTACTACGAGCCGACCCGCTACGGCGCGGAGGCGCGGTACGCGGACGTCCTGGAGTGGGTGCGCGAGCGGCTGGCGGGCGGCCAGGGCGAGTAGCCGCCCGGCAGCACCGGCCGGGCGGCGGCGCGGCGCGCGCTCACCGCGCGCGGGCGGCGGCGAACAGCTCCCGCAGCGCCCGCTGCGCGGCGCCGACGCCGTCGACCGGCGCGGGGAAGTCGAAGCGGGCGTCGAAGCTTCCGCCCGCGGTGCGGAAGCGCACCCGCAGCCCGAAGCGGTCGAGCGCGACCGGGACCGCGCCGCTGGTGCAGCGGCCCGCGCCGGACACCAGCGAGCACAGCGCCCCGACCTCGTCCGGGTGGGAGGCCGCCAGGTGCTGGAGGACCGCCGTCTCCTCGGTCGCCAGCGGATCGGCCTCGGCGTCCGCGAAGTCGTCCGGCTCGACCAGCGCGGCGCCCCACAGGTCGTCCAGCGCGATCTCGCCGACCTCCAGCCGCAGCAGCTGCGCGCCGGCCTCGAAGGAGCCGCCGGGCACCAGGGTCAGCCACCCCGCGACCTGGGCCCTGCCGCGGATGCGGTGCGGGACCGCGACGGGTGCGACGTCCGTGACCTCCAGCACAGCGCTCGCCTCGTCGTCGGCGGCGGCGCGGACCGCGCGCACGGCCGGCGAATCGTCCGCGAACAGCAGGAAGACGTCGCCGGCCGGTCCCACCGAGCACCGCAGCGGCACCAGCGCGGCGGCCGGCGCCGGGATCAGCCCCGGAATGGCCAGGGCGAGCGACGAGTTACCCTCGACGAGAGTGCGCGCGCGTTCGGCGGCCGAGGGCTGCCGGGGCGCTTCCTCGTTTTCGGGACGCGGCTGACCGTGCCGGGACCCGTCCGACTGAGGTGAACCGTCGGACAGATCGGGCACGGGGTTCCCGGGTCGAATCATGCGCACTCCTCAGTTAAGGTAAGCCTTACCTAATTTACACGGAGGTTCGACGCACGTGAATCAGTCGCGTCCCAAGGTCAAGAAGTCCCGGGCGCTGGGCATCGCGCTCACCCCCAAGGCGGTCAAGTACTTCGAGGCACGCCCCTACCCGCCGGGTGAGCACGGCCGTGGCCGCAAGCAGAACAGCGACTACAAGACCCGGCTGCTGGAGAAGCAGCGGCTGCGTGCCCAGTACGACATCAGCGAGCGCCAGATGCAGCGCGCCTACGACCGTGCCAAGAAGGTCGACGGCAAGACCGGCGAGGCGCTGATCGTCGAGCTGGAGCGCCGGCTGGACGCCCTGGTGCTCCGCTCCGGCCTGGCCCGCACCATCTACCAGTCCCGCCAGATGGTCGTGCACGGCCACATCGAGGTGAACGGCCGCAAGGTCGACAAGCCCTCCTTCCGGGTCCGCCCCGAGGACGTCGTCCAGGTCCGCGAGCGGTCCCGCGACAAGACGCCCTTCGTCGTCGCCCGCGAGGGCGGCTGGGCCGGCGAGGGCGAGGGCCCCCGCTACCTCCAGGTCAACCTGCAGGCGCTCGCCTTCCGGCTGGACCGCGACCCCAACCGCAGCGAGATCCCGGTGATCTGCGACGAGCAGCTCGTCGTCGAGTACTACGCCCGCTGACCGGTCCCGCCCGCACCTCCCCGCGGGACCGGCGCGCCGGTCCCGCGCAGCGGCTCAGCCCGCCGCCTCACCCGAGGCGGCGGGCTCCTGCGTCTTCCTGGCCTCCCCGGGCCCGCCGGCCCGCCGCACCTGGCGCGGCCCCGGCCGCCGCGGCGGCTCCAGCGCCCTGACCACCGCCTCGTCCAGGCCCAGCGCGGCGCCCTCCAGCAGCGCGGCCGCGTAGGCCGACTCGCCCAGCTCGTGGCGCACCCGCTGCTCGCACACCCGGTGCGGCGCGTTGAAGTGCCGCGAGCCGAACAGCCGCAGGCCCACCGACCCCCACAGCCGGCCCGCCGCGCCCTGGAGCACCGCCGCCTCGTGCGGCGCGCCCTCGTCCTGCGTGATCAGCGCCAGCAGTTCGAGCGCCAGCACCGAGCCCACCAGGTCCTGGAAGGCGTGGTCGATGGCGAGCGACTCCTCGGCCAGCCGCCGCGCCCGCCCCTGCTCGCCGGCCATCCAGGCCGCGTAGGCCAGCACGTACAGGGCGTACGCCAGGGTCCACCGCTCGCCGTGGTCGCGGCAGATCTCCCTGACCTCCTCGGCCAGCCGCACCGCCTGCTCCACGTCGCCCTGGAAGGCCACCGCCATCGCCAGCTCGACCTGGCCCATCAGCACGTTGCTGTTCAGCTCGCCGATGCTGCGGTAGCGCACCAGCGCGTCGCCGATGAAGCGCTCGGCGCGCGGCATGTCGTCGGAGACCAGGGCCAGGCAGCCGAGCCGGTGCACCGCGTACGCCTCGGCGCTGGCGTTGCCGTTCGCCGCGGCCTCCTGCCGGCACTCCTGGAGCACCGCGAGCGCCGCCGGCGAGTCGCCCTGCAGCAGCGCCACATAGCCGTACACCCACATCGCCTTCGCGCGCGCGTCGGTCGGCGCGTCCGAGGCGTCCAGCGCCCGCTCCAGCCAGTGCCGGCCCTCGGTGATCCGCCCGCAGCCGACCCAGCAGAACCACAGCGTCGCCGCCAGGTACTGCCCGACCGCCGGATCATCCGCCGGGTCGCCCTCGCTGCCGTCGAGGCTGAACTCCAGCGCCAGCCGCAGGTTCGGCAGGTCGGCCGCGACCCGCGCGGCGACCTCGGCCTGCCGCGGGCTGAACCAGTCCAGCTCGCACCAGGTGGCCAGGCCCAGGTACCAGTCGCGGTGCCGCCGCCGCATCCGCGCCTCGTCGCCGAGTGCGGCCAGCCACACCGCGCCGTACTCGCGCACCGTCTCCAGCATCCGGTAGCGGACCTGGCCCCGCGGGTCCTCCTCGCGGGAGAGCACGGACTGCGCGACCAGCTCCGCAATCGTTTCCGCCACGCCGTCCTGGGCCAATTCGGGGCCGGCGCAGACGTACTCCACCGCGTCCAGGTCGAAGGCGCTCGCGAAGACCGACAGCCGCGCCCACAGCAACCGCTGCGCGGGCGTGCACAGTTCGTGGCTCCAGCCGATCGCGGTGCGCAGCGCCCGGTGCCGGGCCGGAGCGCTCGGGTCGCCGCCGGTCAGCAGCCGGAACCGGTCGTCGAGCCGGTCGAGCACCTGCTCCACCGACAGCGCCCGCAGCCGGACCGCGGCCAGCTCCAGCGCCAGCGGCAGCCCGTCCAGCCGCGACACCAGGTCGCCCACCGCCTGCGCGTTCGCCTCGGTCACCGCGAAGCCGGGCACCACCGCGGCGGCCCGCTCGGCGAAGAGCGCGGCGGCCTGCGCGGGGTCCGGCGGCGCGAGCGGCAGCAGCCGCTCCCCGGTCACGCCCAGCTGGCGCCGTCCCGCGGCCAGCACCCGCAGGCCGGGCGCCCGCGCCAGCAGCTCGGCGACCAGCCGCGCGCAGCGGTCCCGCCACCGGTCGAAGCCGTCCAGCACCAGCAGCAGTTCCCGGTCGGCGAGGTGGTCGGCGAGCGCCTCCCCGGGCGACCTGGTGGTGTGGTCGGGCAGCCGCAGCGCGTCGGCGACGGCCTGCTCCACCAGCAGCTCGTCGCGCAGCCCGGACAGCTCCACCGCCCAGACGCCGTCGCGGAAACGGTCCTGCAGCTGCCGGGCCGCGCGCAGCGCCAGCCGGCTCTTCCCCACCCCGCCGGGCCCGGTGACCGTGGTCAGCCGGGAGCGGCCCAACAGCTCCGACAGATCGGTGAGTTCGACGCTACGGCCGACGAAGCCGGCCAGCTCGGCCGGAAGGTTGCCCGCGGTACCCATGATGCACGGAGCGTACTGGGGCATGCGCGGAACGTACAACCGGCATGGCATGGGCGGTGCCCCGCCGTCGAGCCGCGGCGCGATAGGGTCTGAGCGAACGAAATGCAGTGACAAAGAAGGAGAGCGGCAGCGTGTCCGGTGGAGAGCTGGCCGGCCTGATCGTGGCGGTGTTCTGGGCGATCCTGGTGTCCTTCCTTGCCGTCGCGCTGGCCAGGCTCGCCCAGACGCTCCGGCGCACCTCCGAACTGGTGGCCGGCATCACCGAGCAGGCGGTGCCGCTGCTCGGCGAGGCGTCCGACGCGCTGCGCAGCGCGCACACCCAGCTCGACCGCGTCGACACCATCACCGCCGACGTCGCCGAGGTGACCGCCAACGCCTCCGCACTGTCCTCGACCGTCGCCTCCGCCTTCGGCGGCCCGCTGGTGAAGGTCGCCGCCTTCTCCTACGGGGTGCGGCGCGCGGTCGGACTGCAGACCGGCGACGCCGGCCGCAGCCGCGCCAGGACCCTCACCGGCAAGGTGCTGCCGTCCGCCCGGCGGGCCGGCCGCCGCAACCGATCCAAGGACTGAGGCCCATGTTCCGCCGCCTGTTCTGGTTCCTCACCGGCGCCGCCACCGGCGTCTGGGCCACCGTCAAGGTCAACCGGGCGGTCCGCAGGATGAGCCCCGAGGGCCTCGCTGCGACCGCCGCACAGCGCGCCCTCGAGACGGGCGCGCGGATGCGGCTGTTCGCCCGGGACGTACGCGCCGGCATGGCGCAGCGCGAGGGCGAACTGCACGACGCGCTGGGCCTGACCGCCCGGGGCGAGGAGCCGGCGCCCGCCGACCGCGAGGACCTGCCGGGCCGGCCGGCCCGCAACCGCGACCTCCCGGCGGCCCGCCGGGGCATCACGTACGACGCGTACGACCGGAAGGACGAACACTGATGGAGTCGGCAGAAATCCGCCGCCGCTGGCTGCGCTTCTTCGAGGAGCGCGGGCACACCGTCGTGCCGTCGGCGTCCCTCATCGCCGACGACCCGACGCTGCTGCTGGTCCCGGCCGGCATGGTGCCCTTCAAGCCGTACTTCCTCGGCGAGGTCAAGCCGCCCTTCGCGCGGGCCACCAGCGTCCAGAAGTGCGTCCGCACACCGGACATCGAAGAGGTCGGCAAGACCACCCGGCACGGCACGTTCTTCCAGATGTGCGGCAACTTCTCCTTCGGCGACTACTTCAAGGAAGGCGCCATCAAGTACGCCTGGGAGCTGCTCACCGCGCCCCAGGACAAGGGCGGTTACGGCCTGGAGCCGGACCGGCTGTGGATCACCGTCTACCAGGACGACGACGAGGCCGAGCAGATCTGGCGGGACGTCGTGGGCGTCCCCGCCGAGCGCATCCAGCGGCTGGGCAAGAAGGACAACTTCTGGTCGATGGGCGTGCCCGGCCCCTGCGGCCCCTGCTCGGAGATCAACTACGACCGCGGCCCCGAGTTCGGCGCCGAGGGCGGCCCCGCGGTCAACGACGAGCGGTACGTGGAGATCTGGAACCTGGTCTTCATGCAGTACGAGCGCGGCGCCGGCGAGGGCAAGGACGACTTCCCGATCCTCGGCGACCTGCCCGCCAAGAACATCGACACCGGCCTCGGCCTCGAACGCCTCGCGATGATCCTGCAGAACGTGCAGAACATGTACGAGACCGACACCCTGCGCGTGGTCATCGACAAGGCCACCGAGCTGACCGGCGTCCGCTACGGCCAGAGCCACGACACCGACGTGGCGCTGCGGGTCGTCGCCGACCACATGCGCACCTCCATGATGCTCATCGGCGACGGCGTCACCCCCGGCAACGAGGGCCGCGGCTACGTGCTGCGCCGGATCATGCGCCGCGCCATCCGCAACATGCGGCTGCTCGGCGCCCACGACCCGGTCGCCGCCGAGCTGATCGACGTGGTGCTCAAGACCATGGGCGAGCAGTACCCGGAGCTGATGACCGACCGCAAGCGGATCGAGACGGTCGCGCTCGCCGAGGAGGCCGCCTTCCTCAAGACCCTCAAGGCCGGCACCAACATCCTCGACACCGCCGTCACCGAGACCAAGGCCGGCGGCGGCTCGGTGCTCTCCGGCGACCAGGCGTTCCTGCTCCACGACACCTGGGGCTTCCCGATCGACCTCACCCTGGAGATGGCCTCCGAGCAGGGCCTGAGCGTCGACGAGGACGGCTTCCGGCGGCTGATGAAGGAGCAGCGGGACCGCGCCAAGGCCGACGCCCGCGCCAAGAAGACCGGCCACGCCGACCTCTCCGCCTACCGCGAGGTCGCCGACCGCTCCGGCGCCACCGTCTTCACCGGCTACACCGAGGACAGCAACGAGTCCACCGTCGTCGGCCTGCTCGTCGACGGCGTGCCCTCGCCCGCCGCCACCGAGGGCGACGAGGTCGAAGTGGTCCTGGACCGCACCCCCTTCTACGCCGAGGGCGGCGGCCAGCTCGCCGACACCGGCCGGATCCGGCTGGACAACGGCGCGGTGGTGGAGATCCGCGACGTGCAGCAGCCGGTGCCGGGCGTCTCCGTGCACAAGGGCGTCGTCCAGGTCGGCGAGATCGCGCTCGGCTCCGCCGCGCACGCCCAGATCGACCTGGTGCGCCGCCGGGCCATCGCCCGCGCGCACAGCGCCACCCACCTGACCCACCAGGCGCTGCGCGACGCGCTCGGCCCCACCGCCGCCCAGGCCGGCTCGGAGAACTCGCCCGGCCGCTTCCGCTTCGACTTCGGCTCGCCCGCCGCCGTCCCCGGCACCGTCCTCACCGACGTCGAGCAGAAGATCAACGAGGTCCTCGCCCGCGAACTCGACGTCCGGGCCGAGGTGATGCCGATCGCCGAGGCCAGGAAGCAGGGCGCCATCGCGGAGTTCGGCGAGAAGTACGGCGAGCAGGTCCGCGTCGTCACCATCGGCGACTTCTCCAAGGAGCTGTGCGGCGGCACCCACGTGCGCAACACCTCGCAGCTCGGCCTGGTCAAGCTGCTCGGCGAGTCCTCCATCGGCTCCGGCGTCCGCCGGGTCGAGGCGCTGGTCGGCGTGGACGCGTACCACTTCCTGGCCCGCGAGCACACCGTCGTCGCGCAGCTCACCGAGCTGGTCAAGGGCCGGCCCGAGGAGCTGCCCGAGAAGATCTCCGGGATGCTCGCCAAGCTGAAGGACGCCGAGAAGGAGATCGAGCGGTTCCGCGCCGAGAAGGTGCTTCAGGCCGCCGCCGGGCTCGCCGCCGGCGCCGCCGACGTCAAGGGCGTCGCCCTGGTCACCGGCACCGTGCCCGAGGGCACCGGCGCCGACGACCTGCGCCGGCTGGTGCTCGACGTCCGCCAGCGGATCACCGGCGGCCGGCCCGCCGTCGTCGCCCTGTTCACCGTCGCGGGCGGCCGCCCGCTGACCGTCGTCGCCACCAACGAGGCCGCGCGCGAGCGCGGCATCAAGGCCGGCGAGCTGGTCCGCACCGCGGCCAAGACGCTCGGCGGCGGAGGCGGCGGCAAGGACGACGTGGCGCAGGGCGGCGGCCAGAACGCCGCGGCCGTGCCCGAGGCCGTCCAGGCCGTCCAGCGCCTGGTCGCCGAGAAGGCGTGAGCAAGGCATGAGAAGGGGCGTGCGGATCGCGCTGGACGTCGGGGACGCCCGGATCGGGGTCGCCTCCTGCGACCCGGACGGCATCCTCGCCACCCCGGTCGAGACGGTGCCGGGGCGGGACGTGCCGGCCGCGCTGCGCAGGATCGCCGCGATCGTGGCGGAGTACGAGCCGATCGAGGTCGTCGTCGGGCTGCCGAGGTCCCTCAACGGGACCGAGGGCCCGGCGGCGGCCAAGGTCCGCGTCTTCACCCTGAATGTGGCGAAACTCATCGCACCGGTCGCGGTACGCCTGGTGGACGAGCGGATGACCACCGTCACCGCCACCCACGGGCTGCGCGCGTCCGGCGTGAAGGCGAAGAAGGGACGCTCCGTAGTCGATCAGGCGGCGGCCGTCGTCATCCTGCAGAGCGCGCTCGAGACCGAACGGGTGTCGGGCACAGCGCCCGGCAAGAGCGTCGAATCGGTCACCTGATCGCGGTACGGTAACGTTCCGCGCGATACGGCGGCGCCCCGGGGGCGCCGCCCGTTTCGCAGGGTCGGCAGGCCCGATACCGACCGCGTCGACCGCGTACCAAGGGGACCGATGACTGACTATGGCCGGGGCTCCGGCTCCGAACCGTGGCACCCCGAGGACCCGCTCTTCGGCGATGTCTACGAGCAGGGGTACCAGGCTCAGGGACACCCGGGTCAGGGACACCCGGGTGAGGGATACCAGGACCAGGGGTACCCGCAGCAGTCGCAGGCGCAGCAGCCCGCGCAGCAGCAGGGCGGCTGGCAGGACCCGTACGCGACCGGCCAGCACCAGCAGCAGTACCCCCAGCAGGGCCAGCACCCGCAGGGCCAGGGCGGCTACCCGCAGCCCCCCCAGCAGCAGTACCCGCAGCAGGGCCAGCACCCGCAGGCCCAGCAGCAGTACCCGCAGCACCCCCAGCACCCGCAGCAGGGCCAGCAGCAGTACCCGCAGGCCGGTTACGAGGGGTACGACACCGGCTCGTACGCCACCGGCGGCTACGGCCACCAGGACCCGTACGGCGGTCACCAGCCGCAGGACCCCTACGGCTCCCAGCAGGACTTCTACGGGCAGAACGGCTACCCGCCGCCGCAGCAGCCGCAGCAGCCGCAGTACCGGCAGCAGCCGCAGCAACCCCAGCAGCCCCAGCAGGGGATGCCGCAGGGCGGGATGCCGCCGCAGCAGCAGGGCATGCCCGGCCAGCCCGGCCCGATGCAGCCCGGCGGACCCCAGCAGGCCGGCGTGCAGGGCAGGACGGCGGCGCCCGGTCAGGGCGGCCGCCCGCAGGAGCCCGCAGCCCGCCCGCTGCGCACCGCCCCCGAGGAGACCGGCGACTGGAACGCGGGCGAGGACGCGGACCCCCGCGAGCACGCCTTCTTCGCGAGCCGCGACGACGAGGACGACGAGGACGACGCCCCCGCGGGCCAGGGCGGCCGCAGGGCGGGCAAGTCGGGCCCCAAGGGCGGCAAGAAGCGCCGCAGCGGCTGCGCCTGCCTGGTCGTCGCGGCCGTGCTGGTGGGCGGCGTCGGCGGCGCCGGCTACTTCGGCTACTCCTTCTACGAGAGCCACTTCGGCCCGGCCCCCGACTTCTCCGGCGACGGCAGCGGCGACGTGCAGGTCGAGGTCCCGCAGGGCGCCTCGCTCAACACCATCGGCAACATCCTGAAGAAGGCCGGCGTGGTGAAGAGCGTCGACGCCTTCGCCTCCGCGGCCGGCAAGAACCCCAAGGGCCGGTCGATCCAGCCCGGCATCTACGTGCTGAAGCGGCAGATGGCGTCGGCCGCCGCGGTGACGCTGATGCTCGACCCGAAGTCGCAGAGCGCGATGATCGTCCGTGAGGGCGAGCGCGACAAGGACGTCTACAAGGACATCGACCAGCACCTCGGCATCACCCCCGGCACCACCGAGCGGGTCGCCAAGGCGCAGTGGAGGACCTTCGGGCTGCCGGCCTGGGCGAACTCCGCGCCGCACATAAAGGACCCGCTGGAGGGCTTCCTCTTCCCGTCCCGGTACAGCGCCGCCAAGGGCGTGAAGCCCGAGGCCGTGCTCAAGCAGATGGTCGGCCAGGCGAAGGAGCAGTACGCGCAGTTCGACCTGGCCGCCGAGGCGAAGAAGCAGGGCCTGGCCACGCCGCTGCAGCTGCTCACCGTCGCCAGCCTCGCGCAGGCCGAGGGCAAGAGCAGCGACGACTTCGCCAAGATGGCCAAGGTGGTCTACAACCGCAGGGACCCGTCGAACCCGCAGACCTACGGTTTCCTGCAGTTCGACTCGACGTACAACTACGCCAGGAACATCAGCGCCACGAACATCAGCCTGGCCAAGATCAGGTCGTACGACGACCCCTACAACACGTACAAGTACAAGGGCCTGCCGCCCGGTCCGATCGGCAACCCGGGGCTGGTGGCGCTGAAGGCCGCGATGAACCCCGACCCGGGCAACTGGTACTACTTCATCTCGCTGGACAACGACGCCACCAAGTTCACCGAGACGAAGGCCGAGTTCGACAAGCTCTACAACCAGTACAACAGGCAGTAGGGGAGCGGTTCCGTGCACACGAGCAGCGGCGCGCCCGCCCCGGCCGGGCACCGCGCCGCGGTGCTCGGCTCGCCGATCGCCCACTCGCTCTCGCCGGTGCTGCACCGCGCCGCCTACAGCGCGCTCGGGCTCGACGGGCGGCGCTACGACCGGTTCGAGGTCGACGAGGCCGCGCTGCCCGGCTTCGTCGCGGAGCTGGCGCCGGGGGAGTGGTCGGGGCTGTCGCTGACCATGCCGCTCAAGCGCGCGGTCATCCCGCTGCTGGACGAGGTCACCGAGACCGCCGCCGCGGTGGAGGCGGTCAACACCGTGGTGTTCGGCGCCGACGGCGGCCGGTACGGCGACAACACCGACGTGCCGGGGATGCTCGCGGCGCTGGCCGAACGCGGCATCACCTCGGTGGAGTCGGCGGCGGTCCTCGGCGCCGGCGCCACCGCCTCCTCCGCGCTGGCCGCGCTCGCCCGGATCTGCGCCGGCCCGGTCACCGCCTACGTGCGCGGGCCCGAGCGGGCCGCGCAGATGCGGCAGTGGGGCGAGCGGCTCGGCGTCACCGTGCGCACCGCGGACTGGGCGGACGCCGCCGAGGCGCTGCGTGAGCCGCTGGTCGTCGCCACCACGCCGGCCGGCGCCGCCGACCACCTCGCCGACGCGGTCCCGGCCGCCCCGGCCGCGCTCTTCGACGTGCTCTACGACCCGTGGCCGACCCGGCTCGCGGCCGCCTGGTCCGCCCACCTGGGCGCCGTCGTCAGCGGCCTCGACCTGCTCGTGCACCAGGCGGTCCTCCAGGTCGAGCAGCACACCGGGCAGGGGCCGGCCCCGCTCGCCGCCATGCGCGCCGCGGGCGAGGCCGCGCTGGCCGCCGCGCACTGAC
Source organism: Actinacidiphila polyblastidii (assembly GCF_036353415.1). Taxonomy (NCBI): domain Bacteria; kingdom Bacillati; phylum Actinomycetota; class Actinomycetes; order Kitasatosporales; family Streptomycetaceae; genus Actinacidiphila; species Actinacidiphila polyblastidii. The sequence continues at coordinate 175,532 of NZ_JAZEWV010000008.1, read as the reverse complement.
ACCGGCCACCGGCCCGCGCCGCGCTCAGCCTCTCCCTCCCCCCGGGGGATTTCGCCCCGATCCCGTCCGCACGCTGGACTACGTCAGGTCGTGACGCCCGGTCGTGGGAGGATCGAGGGACAGCACGGGACGCCGCCGATCGGGGGCGGACGCCCCGGGACGGCACGTCGAGGGAGCACCGTTGAGCAGGTTGCGCTGGCTGACCGCGGGGGAGTCGCACGGACCCGCGCTCGTCGCGACGCTGGAAGGACTGCCCGCCGGAGTGCCCGTCACCACGGACCTGGTGGCGGACGCGCTCGCGCGGCGACGGCTCGGCTACGGTCGCGGCGCCCGGATGAAGTTCGAGCGCGACGAGGTGACCTTCCTCGGCGGCGTCCGGCACGGACTGACCATGGGCAGCCCGGTCGCGATCATGGTCGGCAACACCGAGTGGCCCAAGTGGGAGCAGGTCATGGCGGCCGACCCGGTCGACCCCGGGATCCTCGCGGGACTGGCCCGCAACGCCCCGCTGACCCGGCCCCGCCCTGGCCACGCGGACCTCGCGGGCATGCAGAAGTACGACCTGGACGAGGCCCGCCCGGTGCTGGAGCGGGCCAGCGCCCGCGAGACCGCCGCCCGCGTCGCGCTCGGCGCCGTCGCCCGCTCCTACCTCAAGGAGACCGCGGGCATCGAGATCGTCTCCCACGTGGTGGAGCTGGCCGCGGCCAAGGCGCCGTACGGTGTCGTCCCGGTGCCCGGCGACGAGGCCAGGCTCGACGCCGACCCGGTGCGCTGCCTCGACGCCGACGCGAGCAAGGCGATGGTCGCCGAGATCGACCAGGCCCACCAGGACGGCGACACCCTCGGCGGCGTCGTCGAGGTGCTGGCCTACGGGGCGCCGGTCGGCCTCGGCTCGCACGTCCACTGGGACCGCAGGCTCGACGCGCGGCTGGCCGCCGCCCTGATGGGCATCCAGGCGATCAAGGGCGTCGAGGTCGGCGACGGCTTCGAGCTGGCCCGGGTGCCGGGCTCGCAGGCGCACGACGAGATCCTGCCGGGAGCCGACGGGGTGCGGCGCTCCTCCGGCCGCTCCGGCGGCACCGAGGGCGGCATGAGCACCGGCGAGGCCCTGCGGGTGCGCGCCGCGATGAAGCCCATCGCGACGGTGCCGCGCGCGCTGCGCACCATCGACACCACCACCGGCGAGGCCGCCCAGGCCCACCACCAGCGCTCCGACGTGTGCGCGGTGCCCGCCGCCGGCATCGTCGCCGAGGCGATGGTGGCGCTGGTGCTGGCCGACGCGGTCGCCGAGAAGTTCGGCGGCGACTCGGTCATCCAGACCCGCCGCAACGTGCGCGGCTACCTCGACCACCTGGTCGTCAGGTGACCGCCGTGGACGCGCCGGAGCCCACCGGGCGGCGCGCGCACGGCGGACCGCCGGCCGTGGTGCTGGTCGGGCCGCCCGGCGCGGGCAAGACCACGGTCGGCCGGGTGCTCGCCGACCGGCTCGGCCTCGCCTACCGGGACACCGACGCGGACATCGAGCTGGCCGCGGGCAAGCCGATCGCGGAGATCTTCATCGACGAGGGCGAACCGCACTTCCGCGACCTGGAGCGTGCCGCGGTGCGCGCCGCGCTCGAAGGCCACGGCGGGGTGCTGTCACTCGGCGGCGGCGCCGTGATGGACGACGGCGTCCGCGCCCTGCTGGCCGGCCTGCCGGTGGCCTTCCTCGACGTCGGCCTGCACGACGCGGTGCGCCGCGTCGGCCTCGACGCCCCGCGCCCGCTGCTGGCGGTCAACCCCCGGCAGCGCTGGCGCGAGCTGATGGACGTCCGCCGCCCGCTGTACACCGAGGTCGCGCGCGCCGTGGTCGCCACCGACGACCGGACACCGCAGGACGTGGCCGCCGCCGTACTCGACGCACTCCAACTGAAGGACGCATGAGCGACAACCCCACCGGCCGGGACCCGGGCACGGACACCGACCCGCGCACGGACCCGGCCGCGGACCGCGGCCAGGTCGCGCCGCCCACCCGCATCCGGGTCGGCGGCACCGCGGGCACCGACCCGTACGAGGTGCTCGTCGGCCACCAGCTGCTCGGCGAGCTGCCGGGGCTGATCGGCCCCAAGGCGCTGCGGGTGGCCGTGCTGCACCCCGAGGCGCTGGCCGGGACCGGCGAGGCGATCCGCGAGGACCTGGCGGAGCAGGGCTACCAGGCGATCGCGATCCAGCTGCCCAACGCCGAGGAGGCCAAGACCGCCGAGGTCGCCGCCTACTGCTGGAAGGCGCTCGGCCAGACCGGCTTCACCCGCACCGACGTCGTGATCGGCGTCGGCGGCGGCGCCACCACCGACCTGGCCGGGTTCGTCGCCGCGACCTGGCTGCGCGGCGTGCGGTGGATCGCGGTGCCCACCACGGTGCTCGGCATGGTGGACGCGGCCGTCGGCGGCAAGACCGGGATCAACACCGCCGAGGGCAAGAACCTGGTCGGCGCCTTCCACCCGCCCGCCGGAGTGCTCTGCGACCTCGCGGCCCTCGACTCGCTGGCCCCCCACGACTACGTCAGCGGCCTCGCCGAGGTGATCAAGGCCGGGTTCATCGCCGACCCGGCCATCCTGGAGCTGGTCGAGGCCGACCCGGCCGCCGCCCGCACCCCGCGCGGGCCGCACACCGCGGAGCTGATCGAGCGGGCCATCCGGGTCAAGGCCGACGTGGTCTCGGCGGACCTCAAGGAGTCCGGGCTGCGCGAGATCCTCAACTACGGGCACACCCTCGCGCACGCCATCGAGAAGAACGAGCGCTACAACTGGCGGCACGGCGCCGCGGTCTCGGTCGGCATGGTCTTCGCCGCCGAGCTCGGCCGTCTCGCCGGGCGGCTGGACGACGCGACGGCCGATCGGCACCGCGCGGTGCTCGGCTCCGTCGGGCTGCCGCTGACCTACCGCGGCGACCAGTGGCCGCGCCTGGTCGAGGCGATGAAGGTCGACAAGAAGTCCCGCGGCGACCTGCTGCGGTTCATCGTGCTCGACGGCCTCGGCAAGCCGACCGTGCTGGAGGGCCCGGACCCGGCGGTGCTGCTCGCCGCCTACGGCGAGGTGTCCGCGTGACCCGCCGGGTGCTGGTGCTCAACGGCCCCAATCTCGGCCGGCTCGGCTCCCGCGAGCCGGACGTCTACGGCTCCACCTCGTACGCCGGGCTGGTCGAGGCGTGCAGCAAGCTGGGCGCGGAGCTGGGCTTCGACGTCGAGGTCCGCGAGACCAACGACGAGGGCGAGATGATCCGCTGGCTGCACGAGGCCGCGGACGGGCGGCTGCCGGTGGTGATCAACCCCGGCGCGTTCACCCACTACTCGTACGGCATGCGCGACGCCGCCGCCCAGCGCACCGCGCCGCTGATCGAGGTGCACATCTCCAACCCGTACGCCCGTGAGGAGTTCCGCCACAACTCGGTGATCGCCGCGGTGGCCTCCGGCACGGTCGCGGGCTTCGGCATCGGCTCCTACCGGCTCGCGCTGCGCGCCCTCGCCGAGGAGCCCGGCGCCTAGGCCGTGTCCGGCACATCCCGTCTGTCCCGCGGCGCCTGGCACGCACAGTCGCCGCGTTGTCGGCCGTCCGCACGGCCCAGGGCCTGTCGTTCGGATCTCGGCGTCGTCGCCGGTGGCACGGGGTGCGCGGGGCGTGCCGGCCGCCGGCGGGCACGCGGAGGGCCACTCGTGCGTTTACCCACGGACGCCCCGGTGGCGGTACCGTTCGCTGTCGACGGCCCGCCACCGGCCGGCGATGTCGCAGAACCTCCGGTACGGGATGGAGTGGGCCGAGATGCAGCACGCTGTGGGAGCGCCGGGAGCGCCGGGAGCGCCGGGAGCGCCGCAGCCGGGCAGCACCACCGGGCACTTCCCGCTGCCCGCGGCGGCGCCGGTGCACCTGCCCACCGTCGCGCAGGGGCCGATCGCGGTGCTGCTGATCGGCGCGGCCGGCGCGGGCAAGACCACCATCGCCCGGCACTGGGCGGACCACCGCGGCGCACCCACCGCGCACATCAGCCTGGACGACGTCCGCGAGTGGGTGCGGGCCGGCTTCGCCGACCCGCAGGCGGGGTGGAACGAGCACTCCGAGGCCCAGTACCGGCTGGCCCGCCGCACCTGCGGCTTCGCCGCCCGCAACTTCCTGGCCAACGGGGTGTCCTGCATCATCGACGACGCGGTCTTCCCGGACTGGCCGGCGGTCGGCCTCGGCGGCTGGAAGCGGCACGTCGGCCCCGGCCTGCTGCCGGTCGTGCTGCTCCCCGGCCTGGACGTCGTGCTCACCCGCAACGCCGAGCGGTCGGGCAACCGGCGGCTGTCGGACGAGGAGGTCGCCAGGATCCACGGCCGGATGGCCGGCTGGTACGGCTCCGGCCTCCCCATCATCGACAACTCGCAGCTCGACGTGCCCGCCGCCGCCGCGGCCCTGGACCGGGTCGTCGCGCGCAGCCTCCAGGGCCCGCCCACCTGGTGAGCCGCAGCGCCGCGCAGGTCCCGGCGGCCGCGTGATCCGGCCGGGTGCACCCCTGCGGCGGAGCCGAAAGGGCCGAAAAGGGGCAGGGCGCTCCCACCGGCCATAAGCTCGCCGCATGGCGGAGGTGCATGCGACTCGCAGAGCCCGGCTGCGCGAGCGGTGCGCGGCGGCGGGGCAGGGCGCAGCCCTGATCACACTCCCGGCGAACGTGCGCTATCTGACCGGCTGCGCGCCACCCGGCGCGGCCCTGCTCGTCGGCCCGGGGCCGCAGGACCTCCTGGTGCATCTGCGGCCGCCGCCGGACGACCCTCGGCAGGACCCGCACCCCGACGACCTGGAGGCGACGGTGCTGCCCTCGCCGGACGGCGACGCGGCGGTCGCCGCGGCCGACCTCGCCCGGGAGCGGCACGCCGACGGCCTCGCCGTCGAGGAGCACCACCTGACGGTGGCCCGGCACCGGGCGCTGCGCTCGGTCACCTCCGGCATCCCGCTGACCGACCTGGCCAGCGCGGTCGAGCAGCTGCGCCTGGTCAAGGACGAGCACGAGATCGCGGCGCTGCGCATCGCCGCCGAGATCGCCGACCAGGCACTCGGCGAGCTGCTGGAGTCGATCCTGGTGGGCCGCACCGAACGGCATCTGGCCCTGGAGCTGGAGCGCCGGCTGGTCGACCACGGCGCGGACGGCCCGGCCTTCCCCACCTCGGTCGGCACCGGCCCGCACTCCGGCACCGCCCGGCACGTCCCCAGCGACCGCAGGGTCGAGGAGGGCGACTTCCTCACCGTCCGGCTGGGCGCCACCTACCGCGGATACCGCTGCGAGGTGGGCCGCACCTTCGTGATCGGCACCGCTCCCGCCGCCTGGCAGATCGAGCTGTACGAGCAGGTCTTCGACGCCCAGCGGGCCGCCCGAGAGGCGCTCGCACCCGGTGTGGCCTGCCGCGACGTGGACCGGGCCAGCCGTGAGCCGCTCACCGCGGCGGGCCACGCCGAGGGCCTCGCGCCCTGGTCCGGGCACGGCGTGGGCCTGGAAATCGACGAGGACCCGCAGTTGTCACCAGCGGCCATGGGTAAACTGGACGCTTGCGTGCCGGTCACCGTCGAGCCGGGGGTCCACCTTCCGGGCCGTGGCGGTGTCCGGATCGACGACACACTCGTCGTACGTCCCCTGGCGGACGGCGGGCCCGAGCTACTCACCATCACGACCAAGGAGCTGCTCGCCCTGTGACGGGCGTGGGCCTCCGTGGTCCCGAAGCAGCACTTTCAGGAGATTCCGCAACCGTGGCCACCACGAACGACCTCAAGAACGGCCTCGTGCTCAAGCTCGACAGCGGTCAGCTCTGGACCGTAGTGGAGTTCCAGCACGTCAAGCCCGGCAAGGGCCCCGCCTTCGTGCGCACCAAGCTCAAGCACGTGCTCTCCGGGAAGGTCGTCGACAAGACCTTCAACGCCGGGGTGAAGGTCGAGACGGCCAACGTCGACAAGCGCGGCATGCAGTTCTCCTACAAGGACGGCGCCGACTTCGTCTTCATGGACACCGAGACGTACGACCAGATCACCGTCAGCCCCGAGGTCGTCGGCGATGCCGCCAACTACCTGCTGGAGGGGTTCGAGGCGGTCGTCGCCATGTACGAGGGCGCGCCGCTGTACATCGAACTGCCCGCCTCCGTCGAGCTGGTCATCGAGTACACCGAGCCCGGTGTGCAGGGCGACCGTTCCACCGGCGGCTCCAAGCCGGCCCGCCTGGAGACCGGTTACGAGATCGGTGTGCCGCTGTTCATCACCACGGGTGAAAAGGTGAAGGTCGACACTCGTACGGGCGACTACCTCGGCCGGGTGAACAGCTAACCGTGGCTGCCCGCAACAAGGCCCGTAAGCGCGCATTCCAGATCCTCTTCGAGGCGGAGCAGCGGGGGGCCGCCCCGAAGACCGTCATGGCGGACTGGATCCGGCTCGCCCGGACCGACGACCGGCAGCCGCCGGTCACCGAGTACACGATGCAGCTGGTCGAGGGCTACGCGGCGCACGCCGCGCGGATCGACGAGCTGCTCGCGGGCCACTCGGTCGGCTGGACGCTCGACCGGATGCCCGCCGTGGACCGCAACGTGCTGCGGCTCGGCACGTACGAGCTGATCTGGGAGGACGACGTCCCGGACGCGGTCGTGGTGGACGAGGCCGTACAGCTGGCCAAGGAGTTCTCCACCGACGAGTCCCCGTCCTTCGTCAACGGCCTGCTCGGCCGCCTGCTGGAGCTGAAGCCGACCCTGGGACGGTGACCCGGCGCGGAGCCGGGCGCCGTACCACCCCGTGACCAGGCCCGACAGCAGAAGGTGAACAATATTCTGCTTCGGGCCTGGTGTGCGCCCGCACCCCGGCCCTAGATTCCGGCCCATGGACCAGGACCGGCTCCCCGACCCCCTGCTGGCACGGCTGGCCGCGCTGCGCGCCGCCGACCTGCCCGTACGCGGCGGCCGCACGATGGCGTACGTCTACGACTCGGGGCTCGCCGGCCTCGACGAGCTGGCGGCCGCCGCGCAGGCCGCCTTCGCCGGCGTCAACGGCCTGGACATGACCGCCTTCCCCAGCGTCGTCACGCTGGAGAACGACGTGGTGGCGCAGACCGCGCGGCTGCTCGGCGGCGGCCCCGGGACCGCCGGGACCTTCACCAGCGGCGGCACCGAGAGCTGCCTGCTGGCCGTGCTGACCGCGCGCGAGCACGCGCGGGCCGCCCGCGGCGTCACCGCTCCCGAACTCGTGCTGCCGGTCACCGCGCACGCCGCCTTCCACAAGGCCGCCCGGCTCTTCGGGCTGACCGTGGTGAGCGTCCCGGTCGACCCGGCGACCTTCCGGGTCCGCGCGCAGGACATGGCCGCCGCCCTCAGCGAGCGCACCGCCCTCGCCGTGGTCTCCGCGCCCTCCTACGCGCACGGCGTGCTCGACCCGGTCGCCGAGGTGGCCGCGGCGGCCGCCGAGCGGGACGTGCTGTGCCACGTGGACGCCTGCATCGGCGGCTGGCACCTCGGCCATCTGCGGCTCGCCGAGGGGCACGGCACGACGGCGCCCTTCGACCTGTCGGTGCCCGGGGTCAGCTCGCTCTCGGTGGACCTGCACAAGTACGCGTACACCCCGAAGGGCGCCTCGGTGCTGCTGTTCCGCGACGCCGCACTGCGCCGCCACGGCTGGTTCGCCCACGCCTCCTGGCCGGGCTACCCGGTGGTGAACGCGACCCTCCAGGGCACCAAGTCCGCCGGGCCGCTCGCCGCCGCCTGGGCGGTGCTCCAGCGCGTCGGCACCGCCGGCTACGTCCGGCTCGCCGAGCGCGTCCACGCGGCGACGGCGCGGCTCACCGACGGCATCGGGCGGATCGACGGGCTGCGGGTGCTCGGCGCCCCGGACGCCTCCCTGGTGGCGGTGGCGTCCACCGATCCGGCGCTGCACCCCTTCGTGCTCGCCGACGAGATGCGGCTGCGCGGCTGGTACCTGCAACCCCAACCGGCCTTCGGCGGATCGCCGGCCAACCTGCACCTGACGATGACCGCGGCGGCCGCCGACCCCGACCGTGTCGACGCCCTGCTGGCCGAGCTGGCCGCGGCGGCCGGCCGCGCCCGCCGGGCAGGACCCCCCGGCGTCGACCCGGCACTCGTCGAGCTGGCCGCCGCCCTCGACCCCGCCACCCTGGGCCCCGCCGAGGTCGCCCTCGCGCTGGAAGCGGCGGGCGTGGCCGCGGACGGCGCCCTGCCCGCCCGGATGGCGCCGGTCCTGGCGGTGCTTGAGGCGCTCCCCGCGGCCCTGACGGAGCGGCTGCTCCCTGAGGTGGTCTCCCGGCTGTACGCCGTCTGAGCCCGCCGCGCAGGGCCGCTCGGAGCCGCGCCTCGCCGCGCAGAGCAGCCGGGTGCCGCGGGCCCGCACGGGCCCGCGCAGGCAGGCGCCGCGCGGGCTGCCGGCCCGTCCGGGCCACGCAGACCGCCGCCCGGGACGCGGCCGGGAAAGGCCGCGTCCCGGGCGGCGGGACGTTTCTGCAGTTTTCGGGCGAGCCGGTCGTCAGCCCTCGTCGTGCTGGACGGCGCGGCGCGCGTCCGCGTCGAGCACACCCCAGCCGATGAGCTGCTCGGTCAGGACCGAGGGCGACTGGTCGTAGATCACGGCCAGCGTGCGCAGGTCGTCCTGGCGGATCGAGAGGACCTTGCCGTTGTAGTCGCCGCGCTGGCTCTGGATCGTCGCCGCGTAGCGCTGCAGCGGGCCGGCCTTCTCCGGCGGCACCTGGGACAGCCGCTCCAGGTCGAGGACCAGCTTCGGCGGCGGCTCGGCGGCCCCGCCGGGCGTGGTGCCGGGCAGCAGCTCCTGGACCGGGACGCCGTAGAAGTCGGCGAGCTCGGCGAGACGCTGCACGGTCACGGCGCGGTCCCCGCGCTCGTACGAACCGACGACCACTGCCTTCCAGCGGCCCTGGGACTTCTCCTCGACGCCGTGCAGGGACAGCCCCTGCTGTGTGCGGATGGCGCGGAGCTTGGCTCCGAGCTGCTTGGCGTAATCGCTGGACATATGGCTCCCCGGACGGAAACTCGGTGACTCACTGTGAGGTTACGCAGCGTAATCCGGCGTCGTCAAGCCGAATAGGGCCGACCGGTCTCTGACCTGGGCCGTCCGAGCTCCCGGAAGGCCACCTGATAAGGTCGGGTCATACCCCTGACGTCCTTTAATGCCCGTCCTGTGAGGCGGGGAAGGAGGTCCGACGACCCATGGTCGACGACCGCACCACCTCCCAGGCGGCGCCCGGCGCGCCCGCCCGTCCGGTGCTCGAGGCACCGGACATCGCCCGGGTGCTCACCCGGATCGCGCACGAGATCGTCGAACGCGCCAAGGGCGCCGACGACGTGGTCCTGCTCGGCATCCCGACCCGCGGTGTCTTCCTGGCCCGCAGGCTCGCCGACAAGCTCGCCGAGATCACCGGCCGCGCCGCCCCCGTCGGCTCGCTGGACATCACGATGTACCGCGACGACCTGCGCCTGCACCCGCCGCGCGCGCTGGCCCGCACCGAGATCCCCGGCGACGGGATCGACGGCCGCCTGGTCGTGCTCGTGGACGACGTGCTCTTCTCCGGCCGGACCATCCGCGCCGCCCTCGACGCCCTCGGCGACATCGGCCGCCCCCGCGCGGTGCAGCTCGCCGTGCTGGTCGACCGGGGCCACCGCGAGCTGCCGATCAGGGCCGACTACGTGGGCAAGAACCTGCCGACCTCGCTGCGCGAGACCGTCCGGGTCCTGCTGACCGAGGAGGACGGCCGCGACAGCGTGCTGCTCGGCCAGAAGGACGCCCGCAAGGACGACGAGCGGGCCGCCGCGGGCCCGGCCGGCGCCGCCGCGGGACCCGCAGCCGACCGGTAGCGACCGCAGAACCGGGACCCGCCGCGGTCCCGCGCCCGCGCACGCCCCCGACCGTCCGGCCCGACCGCGCCCGGCCCCGGCGCCCGTCCGTGAGGACCCCGCCGGCCACCGCCGCCGCCCGGCCCCGCCCAGCACCCCGGAGTGACCCTTGAAGCGCCACCTGATCTCGGCCGCCGACCTCACCCGCGACGACGCCCTCCTCGTGCTCGACACCGCGGAGGAGATGGCCCGCGTCGCCGACCGTCCCATCAAGAAGCTGCCGACGCTGCGCGGCCGCACCGTCGTCAACCTCTTCTTCGAGGACTCGACCCGCACCCGCATCTCCTTCGAGGCGGCCGCCAAGCGGCTGTCCGCCGACGTCATCAACTTCTCCGCCAAGGGCTCCTCGGTCTCCAAGGGCGAGTCGCTGAAGGACACCGCGCTCACCCTGGAGGCGATGGGCGCCGACGCGGTCGTCATCCGCCACCACTCCTCCGGCGCCCCCCACCGGCTGGCCGGCTCCGGCTGGATCAACGCGTCGGTGGTCAACGCCGGCGACGGCACCCACGAGCACCCCACCCAGGCGCTGCTGGACGCCCTCACCATGCGCCGCCACCTGTCCGCCCCCGGCAGGGACCTGGCGGGCCGCCGCATCACGATCGTCGGCGACGTCCTGCACAGCCGGGTCGCCCGCTCCAACGTGCTGCTGCTCACCACGCTCGGCGCCGAGGTCACCCTGGTCGCCCCGCCCACCCTGCTGCCGATCGGCGTCGAGCAGTGGCCGTGCACGGTCTCCTACGACCTCGACGCGGTCCTCACCACGTCCGACGCGGTGATGATGCTGCGGGTGCAGCGCGAGCGGATGAACGCCGCGTTCTTCCCCACCGAGCGGGAGTACGCCCGCCGCTACGGCCTGGACGGGCTGCGGATGGCGGCGCTGCCCGAGCACGCCATCGTGATGCACCCGGGCCCGATGAACCGCGGCATGGAGATCACCGCCGAGGTCGCCGACTCCCCGCGCTGCACCGCCGTCGAGCAGGTCGCCAACGGCGTGAGCACCCGGATGGCGGTCCTCTACCTGCTGCTCGGCGGCTCCGAGCCGGCCCTCGCCGGCGCGCGCCCCGAACCCGCCGCCGCCGAACCCGCGACCGTATCCGCCGCCGGCTCCGACCCGACCGAGCCGGCCCGGCCGGCCGGCGCGCCGAACGCCACCGCCGCCCGTACCGAGGAGAGCAAGTGACCACGAGCAAGACCCTGATCCGCGGCGCGAGGATCCTCGGCGGCGAGCCACGCGACGTCCTCCTCGACGGCGAGAGCGTCGCGGCGATCGGCTCCGGCCTGTCCGCCGAGGGCGCGGCCGTGATCGAGGCGGGCGGCGAGATGGTGCTGCTCCCCGGCCTGGTGGACCTCCACACCCACCTGCGCGAGCCCGGCCGCGAGGACTCCGAGACGGTGCTGACCGGCACCAGGGCCGCCGCCGTCGGCGGCTACACCGCGGTGCACGCGATGGCCAACACCTTCCCCGTCGCGGACACCGCCGGCGTGGTCGAGCAGGTGTGGCGGCTCGGCAGGGAGTCGGGCTACTGCGACGTGCAGCCGGTCGGCGCGGTCACCGTCGGCCTCGACGGCAAGCAGCTCGCCGAGCTGGGCGCGATGGCCGACTCCGCGGCCCAGGTGCGGGTCTTCTCCGACGACGGCAAGTGCGTGGACGACGCGGTGATCATGCGCCGCGCCCTGGAGTACGTGAAGGCGTTCGACGGCGTCGTCGCCCAGCACGCCCAGGAGCCCCGGCTGACCGAGGGCGCCCAGATGAACGAGGGCACCGTCTCCGGCGAGCTGGGCCTGACCGGCTGGCCCGCCGTCGCCGAGGAGTCGATCATCGCCCGCGACGTGCTGCTGGCCGCGCACGTCGGCTCCCGCGTGCACATCTGCCACCTGTCCACCGCCGGCTCGGTGGAGATCGTGCGCTGGGCCAAGTCCAAGGGCTGGGACGTCACCGCCGAGGTCACCCCGCACCACCTGCTGCTGACCGACGAGCTGGTCCGCACGTACGACCCGGTCTACAAGGTCAACCCGCCGCTGCGCACCGAGGCCGACGTCATGGCGCTGCGCGAGGCGCTGGCCGACGGCACCATCGACTGCGTGGCCACCGACCACGCGCCGCACCCGCACGAGGACAAGGACTGCGAGTGGGCGGCCGCCGCCATGGGCATGGTCGGCCTGGAGACGGCGCTGTCGGTCGTGCAGCACACCATGGTCGACACCGGGCTGCTGGACTGGGCGGGCGTCGCCGACCGGATGTCCGCCCGGCCGGCGGTCATCGGGCGGCTCGCCGGGCACGGCCGCCCGATCGCGGTCGGCGAGCCCGCGAACCTGGTGCTCGTCCACCCCGCATACCGTGGAACGGTCAATCCCGCGGAGTTCGCCTCCCGCAGCCGCAACACCCCGTACGCGGGCCGCGAGCTGCCCGGCAAGGTGGTCGCCACCTTCCTGCGGGGCCACGCGACGGTGAGGGACGGGAAGCTCACGTGACGACTCCTGCGAGCCTGCTGGCGGCTGTGACCGCACAGGGCGACGGCAAGCACTCCGCGAAGGTCACCGACTGGACCGACCGGATCGGCTGGATCGTCGGCCTGCTCCTGGTCATCGGCCTCGTCTACTGGCTGATGCGCCAGGGCTGGCAGTGGCGCCGGACCCTGCAGGGCGGCCTGCCCGAGCTGCCCCAGGCCCCCGCGCAGGCGGGCCCGCCACTGCTGACCCTCGACGGCCGCTACCACGGCTCGACCACCTCGGGGCAGTGGCTGGACCGGATCGTGGCGCACGGCCTGGGCGTGCGCAGCAAGGTCACGCTCACCCTGACCGAGGCCGGCCTGGACGTGGACCGCACCGGCGCCCCCGGCTTCTTCATCCCCGCCGCCGCGCTGCGCGGCGCCCGCCTGGACCGGGCGATCGCGGGCAAGGTGCTGCCCGAGGGCGGCCTGCTCGTGGTCGTCTGGGAGCACGGCGGCACCCTCATCGACTCCGGCTTCCGCTCCGAGCGCGCCGCAGAACACCCGCAGTGGGTGGCGCGCGTCGACGCCCTGGCCGGCGAGACCCTGCACGACAAGGAAGGCGCACGATGACCACCTCCACCCGGGCGGCCGAGCCCGCCGTACTCGTCCTGGAGGACGGCCGCGTCTTCCGCGGCCGCGCCTACGGAGCCGTGGGGGAGACCTTCGGCGAGGCCGTGTTCTCCACCGGCATGACCGGCTACCAGGAGACCCTGACCGACCCCTCGTACCACCGGCAGGTCGTCGTCATGACCGCGCCGCACGTCGGCAACACCGGCGTCAACGACGAGGACCCCGAGTCGTCCCGCATCTGGGTGGCCGGCTACGTGGTCCGCGACCCGGCCCGCACCCCGTCCAACTGGCGCTCCCGGCGCTCCCTGGACGACGAGCTGACCGCCCAGGGCGTCGTCGGCATCAGCGGCGTCGACACCCGCGCGCTCACCCGCCACCTGCGCGAGCGCGGCGCCATGCGGGTCGGCATCTTCTCCGCCGGCGCGCTGGCCGACGACGCCGCGCTGCTCGCCAGGGTCCGGCAGGCCCCCCAGATGACCGGCGCCGACCTGTCCGCCGAGGTCGCCACCGCGGAGCCGTACGTCGTGCCCGCGATCGGCGCGAAGCGGTTCACCGTGGCCGCCCTGGACCTGGGCATCAAGGGCATGACGCCGCACCGGATGGCCCAGCGCGGCATCGAGGTGCACGTGCTGCCCGCCACCGCGAGCGTCGAGGAGGTCTACGCGGCCGGCCCGGACGGGGTGTTCCTGTCCAACGGCCCCGGCGACCCCGCCACCGCCGACCTGAGCGTCATCAAGGCCGTCCTGGAGCGCTCCACCCCGCTGTTCGGCATCTGCTTCGGCAACCAGCTGCTCGGCCGGGCGCTCGGCTTCGGCACGTACAAGCTGAAGTACGGCCACCGCGGCATCAACCAGCCGGTGCAGGACCGCGCCACCGGCAAGGTCGAGGTCACCGCGCACAACCACGGCTTCGCCGTGGACGCCCCGCTCGACGCGGTCAGCGACACGCCGTACGGGCGCGCCGAGGTCAGCCACGTGTGCCTGAACGACGACGTGGTCGAGGGCCTGCGGCTGCTGGACCGCCCGGCCTTCAGCGTCCAGTACCACCCGGAGGCGGCCGCCGGCCCGCACGACGCCGCGTACCTCTTCGACCGCTTCGTCCAGCTCATGGCAGAACAGGGAGCCAAGCGTGCCTAAGCGCACCGATATCCAGTCCGTCCTGGTCATCGGCTCCGGTCCGATCGTCATCGGCCAGGCCGCCGAGTTCGACTACTCCGGCACCCAGGCGTGCCGGGTGCTCAAGGCCGAGGGCCTGCGGGTGATCCTGGTCAACTCCAACCCGGCGACGATCATGACCGACCCGGAGATCGCCGACGCCACCTACGTCGAGCCGATCACCCCCGAGTACGTCGAGAAGATCATCGCCAAGGAGCGGCCCGACGCGCTGCTGCCCACCCTCGGCGGCCAGACCGCGCTCAACACCGCGATCGCGCTGCACGAGAGCGGCGTGCTCACCGAGTACGCGGTCGAGCTGATCGGCGCCGACGTCGAGGCGATCAACAAGGGCGAGGACCGCGAGCTGTTCAAGGGCGTCGTCGAGGCGGTCCGGGCCCGGATCGGCCACGGCGAGTCGGCCCGGTCGGTGATCTGCCACTCCATGGACGACGTGCTGGCCGGCGTCGACACCCTCGGCGGCTACCCGGTCGTGGTCCGGCCCTCCTTCACCATGGGCGGCGCCGGCTCCGGCTTCGCCCACGACGAGGAGGAGCTGCGCCGCATCGCCGGCCAGGGCCTGACGCTCTCCCCGACCACCGAGGTGCTCCTGGAGGAGTCCATCCTCGGCTGGAAGGAGTACGAGCTGGAGCTGATGCGCGACAAGAACGACAACGTCGTGGTCGTCTGCTCCATCGAGAACTTCGACCCGATGGGCGTGCACACCGGCGACTCCATCACGGTGGCGCCCGCCATGACGCTCACCGACCGCGAGTACCAGATCCTGCGGGACGTCGGCATCGCGGTGATCCGCGAGGTCGGCGTCGACACCGGCGGCTGCAACATCCAGTTCGCCGTCAACCCCGAGGACGGCCGGGTCATCGTCATCGAGATGAACCCCCGCGTCTCCCGCTCGTCCGCGCTCGCCTCCAAGGCCACCGGCTTCCCGATCGCCAAGATCGCCGCGCGGCTCGCGGTCGGCTACACGCTCGACGAGATCCCCAACGACATCACCGAGCAGACCCCGGCGTCCTTCGAGCCGACGCTCGACTACGTCGTGGTCAAGGTGCCGCGGTTCGCCTTCGAGAAGTTCCCGGCCGCCGACGCCACCCTCACCACCACCATGAAGTCGGTCGGCGAGGCGATGGCCATCGGCCGCAACTTCACCGAGGCGCTCAACAAGGCGCTGCGCTCGCTGGAGAAGAAGGGCTCGCAGTTCGACTTCGCGACCCCGGTGGACCCCGCGGACAAGGACGCGCTGCTGGTGAAGGCCGGCGTGCCCACCGACGGCCGGATCAACACGGTGATGACGGCGATCCGGGCCGGCGCCACCCCGCAGGAGGTCTTCGACGCCACCAGGATCGACCCCTGGTTCGTCGACCAGCTCTTCCTGGTCAAGGAGTACGCGGACGAGCTGGCCGCCGCCGACCGGCTCGACCCGCGGCTGCTCGCCGAGGCCAAGCGGCACGGCTTCTCCGACGCGCAGATCGCCGGCATCAGGAACCTGCGCGAGGACGTCGTCCGCGAGGTGCGGCACGCGCTGGGCATCCGCCCGGTGTACAAGACCGTCGACACCTGCGCCGCCGAGTTCGCCGCCCGCACCCCGTACTTCTACTCGTCCTACGACGAGGAGAACGAGGTCGCGCCGCGCGAGAAGCCCGCCGTCATCATCCTCGGCTCGGGCCCGAACCGGATCGGCCAGGGCATCGAGTTCGACTACTCCTGCGTCCACGCGTCCTTCGCGCTGCACGACGCCGGGTACGAGACCGTGATGGTCAACTGCAACCCGGAGACCGTCTCCACCGACTACGACACCTCCGACCGGCTGTACTTCGAGCCGCTCACCCTGGAGGACGTGCTGGAGATCGTCCACGCCGAGACGGTGGCAGGGCCGGTCGCGGGCGTCATCGTCCAGCTCGGCGGGCAGACCCCGCTCGGCCTGGCCCAGGCGCTCAAGGACAACGGCGTGCCGGTGGTCGGCACCTCGCCCGAGGCGATCCACCTCGCCGAGGACCGCGGCGCCTTCGGCCGGGTGCTCGCCGAGGCCGGGCTGCCCGCGCCCAAGCACGGCACCGCGACCTCCTTCCCCGGCGCCAAGGCCATCGCCGACGAGATCGGCTACCCGGTGCTGGTCCGGCCGTCCTACGTGCTCGGCGGCCGCGGCATGGAGATCGTCTACGACGAGGCCAGGCTCGCCGCGTACATCGCCGAGTCCACCGAGATCAGCCAGGACCGGCCGGTGCTGGTCGACCGGTTCCTCGACGACGCCATCGAGATCGACGTGGACGCCCTCTACGACGGCCACGAGCTGTACCTCGGCGGCGTCATGGAGCACATCGAGGAGGCCGGCATCCACTCCGGCGACTCCGCGTGCGCGCTGCCGCCGATCACGCTGGGCGGCCACGACATCAAGCGGCTGCGCGCCTCCACCGAGGCGATCGCCCGCGGCGTCGGCGTCCAGGGCCTGATCAACATCCAGTTCGCGCTGGCCGGGGACATCCTCTACGTCCTGGAGGCCAACCCGCGCGCCTCCCGCACGGTGCCCTTCACCTCCAAGGCGACCGCGGTGCCGCTGGCCAAGGCGGCCGCCCGGATCTCGCTCGGCGCCACCATCGCCGAGCTGCGCGCCGAGGGCCTGCTGCCGGCCTCGGGCGACGGCGGCGAGCTGCCGCTGGACGCGCCGATCTCTGTGAAGGAGGCGGTGCTGCCCTGGAGCCGGTTCCGCGACCCGCAGGGCCGCGGCGTCGACACCATCCTCGGCCCGGAGATGCGCTCCACCGGCGAGGTGATGGGCATCGACGCGGCCTTCGGCACCGCCTACGCCAAGTCGCAGGCCGCCGCGTACGGCGCGCTGCCCACCAAGGGCCGGGCGTTCGTCTCGGTGGCCAACCGCGACAAGCGCGCGCTGATCTTCCCCGCCAGGGCGCTGATCGAGCACGGCTTCGAACTGCTCGCCACCTCCGGCACCGCCGAGGTGCTGCGGCGCAACGGCATCGAGGCGCGGGTGGTGCGCAAGCAGAGCGAGGGCGTCGGCCCGCAGGGGGAGCCCACCGTGGTCACCCTGATCCACGAGGGCGAGATCGACCTCATCGTCAACACGCCCTTCGGCACCGGCGGCCGCCTCGACGGCTACGACATCCGCACCGCCGCGGTGGCCCGCGGCATCCCGTGCCTGACCACCGTCCAGGCGCTCGCCGCCGCCGTGCAGGGCATCGACGCGCTGGGCCGCGGCGACATCGGCGTGCGCTCCCTTCAGGACCACGCCGACCACCTGACGGCGGCGAGGAAGCGTTGAGCCACCCCGTGTACGCCCTGTTCTTCCGGCTGTTCTTCCGGCGGATGGACGCCGAGCGCGCCCACCGCCTCGCCTTCGGCTGGCTCCGGCTGGCCGCCGCCGTCCCGGTGCTGCGGACCTTCGTCGCGGCGGCCCTCGCCCCGCGCCACCGCAGCCTGCGGACCGAGGCGTTCGGCCTGCGGATGCACGGTCCCTTCGGGCTGGCCGCCGGGTTCGACAAGAACGCGGTGGCCGTCGACGCGATGGCCATGCTCGGCTTCGACCACGTCGAGATCGGCACGGTCACCGGGCAGCCGCAGCCGGGCAACCCGCCCAGGCGGCTCTTCCGGCTGGTCGCCGACCGCGCGCTGATCAACCGGATGGGCTTCAACAACGACGGCTCCACCGCGGTCGCCGCCCGGCTGGCGGCCCGCAGGGTGGTCTTCAGGACCACCGTCGGCGTCAACATCGGCAAGACCAAGGCGGTCCCCGAGGAGGAGGCCGTCGCCGACTACGTGACCTCCACCGAGCGGCTGGCGGCCCACGCGGACTACCTCGTGGTCAACGTGTCCTCGCCGAACACCCCCGGGCTGCGCGACCTGCAGGCCGCCTCGGCGCTGCGCCCGCTGCTGACCGCCGTGCGGGAGGCCGCGGACCGCGCGGTCACCGGGCGCCGGGTGCCGCTGCTGGTGAAGATCGCCCCCGACCTCGCGGACGAGGACGTCGACGCCGTCGCCGACCTGGCCGTGGAGCTGGGCCTCGACGGCATCATCGCGACCAACACCACCATCGCCCGCGACGGCCTGGGCCTGCGCTCCGCGCCGGCGCTGGTCGCGGAGACCGGCGGCCTGTCCGGCGCGCCGCTCAAGGAGCGCTCACTGGAGGTGCTGCGCCGGCTGTACGCCCGGGTCGGCGACCGGATCACCCTGGTCGGGGTGGGCGGCATCGAGGACGCCGAGGACGCCTGGCAGCGCATCCTGGCCGGCGCCACCCTGGTGCAGGGCTACAGCGCCTTCGTCTACCGCGGCCCGTTCTGGATGCGCGCGATGCACAAGGGCCTGGCCGCGCGCCTGGCGGCCGGGCCGTACGAGACGCTCGCCGACGCGGTCGGCGCCGACACCAGGAAGGCGGCCGCATGAGCCCGCTGGAACCCTTCGGCGCCCGGCTGCGCCGCGCGATGGACGCCCGCGGGCCGCTGTGCGTGGGCATCGACCCGCACGCCGCGCTGCTGACCGGGTGGGGGCTGGACGACGACGTGGCCGGCCTGGAACGGTTCGCGCTGACCGTGGTGGAGGCGCTGGGGGAGAGCACCGCGGTCTTCAAGCCGCAGTCGGCGTTCTTCGAGCGGTTCGGCTCGCGCGGGGTGGCCGTCCTGGAGCGGGCCGTCGCCGAGGCCCGCGCCCGTGGCGCGCTCGTGCTGATGGACGCCAAGCGCGGCGACATCGGCTCGACGATGGCCGCCTACGCCGCCACGTACCTGGACAAGGACTCCCCGCTGTTCAGCGACGCGCTGACGGTCAGCCCCTATCTGGGCTTCGGCTCGCTGCGCCCGGCGCTGGACGCGGCCGAGGTCTCCGGCGCGGGCGTGTTCGTGCTGGCGCTCACCTCCAACCCGGAGGGCGCCGAGGTGCAGCGCGCGGCGCTCGCCGACGGCCGCTCGGTGGCGCAGGCCGTGCTCGACCACGTCGCGGCCGAGAACGCCGGGGCGAGCCCGCTCGGCTCGGTCGGCGCGGTGGTCGGCGCCACCCTCGGCGAGGCGCGGGCCGACCTGGCGGTCAACGGCCCGCTGCTCGCCCCCGGCGTCGGCGCGCAGGGGGCCACCGCGGCGGACCTTCGCGGCGTCTTCGGCGCCGCGCTGCCGAACGTGCTGCCGAGCGTCAGCCGCGACGTGCTGCGGCACGGCCCGGACGCCGGGGCGCTGCGCGCGGCGGCCGCGCGGCACGTGGACGAGGTGCGCGCCGTGCTCGGCTGAAACCCCGTTGCCCCTCCTTCACTCGATCGAGTGAAGGAGGGACGAGGGCGCGGCGCGGGGCGGTGAGCGGCGCGCAGCGGGAACGGCCCAGCGGAAGGGCCGGAAAGGGGCAGCGGAGCTCCCGGAAAAGAGCAGGAAAAAGGGCCGGATTCAACCACCGGCCTCATTGACGGGGAATCCTGTTCCGGTATGCCCCAAATATCCCGCGGGATCAAGGCTGACCAGGACTTTTCAACTGTTCTCGCTGACTTGGGCCGTCCGGACCGCTAGTCTCCGACGAGAGCGAGCCGTACAGATGCGGCGCTCATCGCCCTGCAATGCAGGGCGAGTAGGTACCAGACGGTCCCATATCCGATTGCTCTACATCCGAGGTGACGTAGGCGTGGCTCTTCCGCCCCTTACCCCTGAACAGCGCGCTGCCGCGCTCGAAAAGGCCGCCGCGGCTCGCCGGGAGCGCGCCGAGGTCAAGAACCGACTGAAGCACTCCGGCGCCTCCCTCCACGAGGTCATCAAGCAGGGCCAGGAGAACGACGTCATCGGCAAGATGAAGGTCTCCGCCCTCCTCGAGTCGCTGCCCGGCGTCGGCAAGGTCCGCGCCAAGCAGATCATGGAGCGGCTCGGCATCTCCGAGAGCCGCCGCGTGCGCGGTCTCGGCTCGAACCAGATCGCCTCCCTGGAGCGTGAGTTCGGCGGCAGCGCCGCCTGACGGTCCCGGCACCGTCGGGAAGCAGGGATAATCGCTCCATGAGCCCTGCAGTACATCCGCGGCTGACCGTGCTCTCCGGCCCCTCGGGGGTCGGCAAGAGCACGGTCGTCGCCCATCTGCGCAGCGTCCACCCCGAGGTCTGGCTCTCGGTGTCCGCGACCACGCGCAAGCCACGCCCAGGCGAGCAGCACGGCGTGCAGTACTTCTTCGTCGACGACGACGAGTTCGACAAGCTGATCGCCAACGGCGAGCTGCTGGAGTGGGCCGAGTTCGCGGGCAACCGCTACGGCACCCCGCGTCGCGCCGTCCTCGACAAGCTGGCCGCCGGGGAACCGGTGCTGCTGGAGATCGACCTGCAGGGCGCCCGCCTGGTGCGCGAGTCGATGCCGGAGGCCCAGCTCGTCTTCCTCGCGCCGCCCGGCTGGGACGAACTGGTCCGCCGGCTCACCGGCCGCGGCACCGAGTCGCCCGAGGTGATCGCAGAGCGGCTGGCGGCCGCCAGGGTCGAACTCGCGGCCGAGTCGGAGTTCGACCGCACCCTTGTCAACACCTCCGTCGAGGCGGTAGCACGCGAGCTGCTAGCCTTGATGGAGATTGCATGATCCACGTTCGCAGTCTTCCGTCCACAAGTAGGGGTAGGTAGAGCGTGTCCTCTTCCATCACCACGCCCGAGGGCATCATCAACCCGCCGATCGACGAGCTGCTCGAGGCCACCGACTCGAAGTACAGCCTGGTGATCTACGCGGCCAAGCGCGCCCGGCAGATCAACGCGTACTACTCGCAGCTCGGTGAGGGCCTGCTGGAGTACGTCGGCCCGCTGGTGGACACCCACGTCCACGAGAAGCCGCTGTCCATCGCGCTCCGCGAGATCAACGCGGGTCTGCTGACCTCCGAGGCCGTCGAGGCGCCGCCGGTCGGCTGACCGGCCGGCGCAGCACGCACACCGGCGAACACCGGGCCCGGCGGAGCAACCGCCGGGCCCGTGGTGTGTCCGGGGCCCGGCGTGGTGTGTCATGGGCGCGGAGTGCGAATGGACACGGGTCGGCGCGACCCCACCGGAGGTGGCAGTGACGAACGGCAAGCCCCAGGTCGTGCTGGGCGTGAGCGGCGGCATCGCCGCGTACAAGGCGTGCGAGCTGCTGCGCCGGCTCACCGAGTCGGGGCACGACGTGCGGGTGGTGCCCACCGACTCCGCGCTGCACTTCGTCGGCGAGGCCACCTGGTCCGCGCTGTCCGGCAACCCGGTCGCCACCCGCGTCTGGGCGGACGTGCACCAGGTCCCGCACGTCCGTATCGGCCAGCACGCCGACCTCGTGGTGGTCGCCCCCGCCACCGCCGACCTGCTCGCCAGGGCCGCCCACGGCCTGGCCGACGACCTGCTCACCAACACCCTGCTCACCGCCCGCTGCCCGGTGGTCTTCGCGCCCGCCATGCACACCGAGATGTGGGAGCACCCGGCCACCCGGGAGAACGTCGCGACCCTGCGGCGGCGCGGCGCGGTCGTCGTCGAGCCCGCCGTCGGCCGGCTCACCGGCGTCGACACCGGCAAGGGCAGGCTGCCCGACCCCGCCGAGATCTTCGAGGTGTGCCGCAGGACCCTGGAGCGCGGCCCGGCCGCCCCCGACCTGGCCGGCCGCCATGTGGTGATCAGCGCCGGCGGCACCCGCGAGCCGCTGGACCCGGTGCGCTACCTGGGCAACCGCTCCTCGGGCAAGCAGGGCTACGCGCTGGCACGCACCGCCGTGGCCCGCGGCGCCCGCGTCACCCTGGTGGCCGCCAACACCTCGCTGGCCGACCCGGCCGGCGCCGACGTGGTCACCGCCGGCACCGCGGAGCAGCTCCGGGAGGCGGTGCTGAAGGCCGCGCAGGACGCCGACGCGGTGGTGATGGCCGCCGCCGTGGCGGACTTCCGGCCCGCGCGGTACGCGGCGGGCAAGATCAAGAAGAAGGACGGCGAGGAGCCGCCCGCGCTGGAGCTGGTCCGCAACCCCGACGTCCTCGCCGAGCTGTCCGCGCGCCGGCCGCGCGAGGGCCAGGTGGTGGTCGGCTTCGCCGCCGAGACCGACGACGTGCTGGCCAACGGCCGCGCCAAGCTCGCCCGCAAGGGCTGCGACCTGCTGGTCGTCAACGAGGTGGGCGAGCACAAGGCGTTCGGCTCGGAGGAGAACGAGGCGGTGGTCCTCGGCGCGGACGGCAGCGAGACCGCCGTGCCGTACGGGCCGAAGGAGGCGCTCGCCGACCAGGTCTGGGACCTCGTCGCCGCCCGACTGGCCGACCGCGGCTGAACCGGATCGGCGCCGGGTCCCCGCCGGGTCGCGGCGCCGTCCGCCGGCGGCCGCGGCCCGTGGCACGTCCGGGTTCCCGGCCGGAACTGACCCCTCCGGCGGGGGACAAGGTGCGACAGGTCATGGCATATCCAAGGTGTGGGATGCCCGCCCGCTTGTGCGACGCGAAGGATAAGCTGGCTGCGGAGCGCCGGGCGCAGCCCTGTGCCCTCCGCCACGATCGAGCCAGCAGCCGCTGCAACCCCAGGGAGCGATGTGTCGCGCCGCCTCTTCACCTCGGAGTCCGTCACCGAGGGACACCCAGACAAGATCGCTGACCAGATCAGCGACACGATCCTCGACGCCCTTCTGGAGGCGGACCCCACCTCGCGGGTCGCCGTCGAGACGCTGATCACCACCGGCCAGGTGCACATCGCGGGCGAGGTGACGACGACCGCGTACGTCGACATCGCCACCCTGGTGCGCGCCCGGATCCTGGAGATCGGCTACGACTCCTCGAAGAAGGGCTTCGACGGCGCCTCCTGCGGCGTCTCGGTGTCCATCGGCGCGCAGTCCCCCGACATCGCCCAGGGCGTCGACACCGCCTACGAGAAGCGGGTCGAGGGCTCCGCCGCCGACGACGACGAGCTGAACAAGCAGGGCGCCGGCGACCAGGGCCTGATGTTCGGCTACGCCTCGGACGAGACGCCGGAGCTGATGCCGCTCCCGATCACCCTGGCGCACCGCCTGTCCAAGCGGCTGACCGACGTCCGCAAGAACGGCACCATCCCGTACCTGCGCCCGGACGGGAAGACCCAGGTCACCATCGAGTACGACGGTGACAAGGCGGTCCGGCTCGACACCGTGGTGGTGTCCTCGCAGCACGCCTCCGACATCGACCTGGAGTCGCTGCTCGCCCCCGACATCCGCGAGTTCGTGGTCGAGGTCGAGCTGAAGGCGCTGCTCGACGAGGGCATCAAGCTCGACACCGAGGGCTACAAGCTGCTGGTCAACCCTACCGGCCGGTTCGAGATCGGCGGCCCGATGGGCGACGCGGGCCTGACCGGCCGCAAGATCATCATCGACACCTACGGCGGCATGGCCCGCCACGGCGGCGGCGCCTTCTCCGGCAAGGACCCGTCCAAGGTCGACCGCTCGGCCGCCTACGCCATGCGCTGGGTCGCCAAGAACGTGGTGGCCGCTGGACTCGCCGCGCGCTGCGAGGTCCAGGTCGCCTACGCCATCGGCAAGGCCGAGCCGGTCGGCCTGTTCGTCGAGACCTTCGGCACCGAGAACGTGGACGTGGAGAAGATCGAGCAGGCCATCACCCAGGTCTTCGACCTGCGCCCGGCCGCCATCATCCGCGACCTCGACCTGCTGCGGCCGATCTACGCGCAGACCGCCGCCTACGGCCACTTCGGCCGTGCGCTGCCGGACTTCACCTGGGAGCGCACCGACCGCGTCGACGCCCTGCGCGCCGCCGCCGGCGCGTAGCCCGCGCCCGCCGCACCCACCCGCACACGCCGAGGCCCGGCGCCCCCCTCGGGGGCGCCGGGCCTCGGCGTGAATGCGGCGCTGTCGGCCCCGTCTGGTAGGAAATGAGCGTGAGCAGCGAGAACGGGCAGGAAGGCGACACCGGGGGCCGCGACGCGGCCGCCTCCGGCGGCGAGCAGCTCGCGCTCATCCGCGACACCGTCCGCAAGGCCAAGGAGCCGCGCGCCCGCCCCCGCACCTGGCGCGGCGCCCCCCTCGCCGAAGGGCTGCCGGTGGCCCGCGTGCTGGTCGACAAGGGCCTGCTCCACCTCGACCAGTTCTTCGACTACGCGGTGCCCGCCGCCATGGACGAGCAGGCCCAGCCGGGGGTCCGGGTCCGGGTCCGCTTCGGCGCGCGGGTCGTCAAGGGCCGCCGCGAGGGCGGCACCCTGCACGACGGGTTCATCGTCGAGCGCCGCGCCGACAGCGACTTCCACGGCCCGCTCGCCCCGCTCGCCCAGGTGCTCTCCTCCGAGCAGGTGCTCACCGCACCGCTGCTCGCCCTGTGCCGCCAGGTCGCCGACCGCTACGCCGGCGCGCTCGCCGACGTCGTCCAGCTCGCCGTCCCGCCGCGGATGGCCCGCGCCGAGCGCGACCCCTCACCCGACCCCCGGCCCGACCCTCCGCCCCCCGGGCCCGGCAGCTGGACCCGCTACGCCACCGGCCCCGCCTATCTGCAGGCACTGGCGCGCGGCGACACCCCGCGCGCGGTCTGGCTGGCGCTGCCGGGACCGCACTGGCCGCAGGAACTCGCCGTGGCGCTCGCCACCGCGCTGGCCGCGGGCCGCGGCGCGCTCGCCGTGCTGCCCGACGGCCGCGCCGCCGCCCGCGTCGACGCCGCCCTCACCGCGCTGATCGGCGAGGGCCGGCACGTCCTGCTCACCGCGGACGCCGGACCGGAGGAGCGCTACCGGCGCTGGCTCGCGGTCAGCCGCGGCACGGTGCGCGGTGTGGTCGGCACCCGGGCCGCGATGTTCGCACCGGTCTCCGACCTCGGACTGGTCGCGCTGTGGGACGACGGCGACTCCAGCCACGCCGAGCTGCACGCACCGCAGCCGCACGCGCGCGAGGTGCTGCTGCTGCGCGCCCGCGAGCAGCACACCGCCTTCCTGCTCGGCGGCGTCACCAGCACCGTGGAGGGCGCCCAGCTGGTGGACAGCGGCTGGGCGCTGCCGCTGGCCGCCTCCCGCGAGCAGGTCCGGGCGGCCGCGCCGCTGGTACGCACCGTCTCCGACGCCGACCAGGCGCGCGACGAGGCCGCCCGCGCCGCCCGGCTGCCCACCCTGGCCTGGCGGGTCACCCGGGAGGCGCTGGCCCACGGCCCGGTGCTGGTCCAGGTGCCGCGCCGCGGCTACGTGCCCAAACTGGCCTGCGACCGCTGCCGCGAACCCGCCAGGTGCGCCGCCTGCGCCGGCCCGCTCGAAGTGGGGGAGCAGGGCGGCACCCCGGCCTGCTCCTGGTGCGGCCGGCCCGCAGCCGACTGGTCCTGCGCGGAGTGCGGCGGCTTCCGGCTGCGCGCCCAGGTGGTCGGCGCCCGGCGCACCGCGGAGGAGCTGGGCCGGGCCTTCCCCGGCGTCCCGGTGCGGACCTCGGGGCGCGACACCGTGCTGGCCACGGTCGGCGACGCGCCCGCGCTGGTCGTCGCCACCCCCGGGGCCGAGCCGGTCGCCGACGGGCCCGGCTACGCGGCCGCGCTGCTGCTCGACGGCTGGGCGCTGCTGAACCGCCCCGATCTGCGGGCCGGCGAGGAGGCGCTGCGGCGCTGGGCGCTGGCGGCGGCGCTGGTGCGGCCGGCCTCGGAGGGCGGCGCGGTCGTGGTGACCGCGGAGCCGACGCTGCGGCCGGTGCAGGCGCTGGTCCGCTGGGACCCCGCCGGGCACGCGCTGCGCGAGCTGGCGGAGCGGGCCGAGCTGCGGTTCCCGCCGGTGGCGCGGATGGCGTCGGTGGCCGGGCCGCCGGCGGCGGTCGCGGACCTGGCCGACACCGTGCGGCTGCCGCCGGGCGCGGACCTGCTCGGCCCGGTGCCTGCCACGGCGCCGCCGGGGCGGCCGCGCGGGGAGGTCTGGGAGCGGCTGCTCTTCCGGGTGCCCCCGGGGTCGGGGGCGGCACTGGCCGCCGCGCTCAAGGAGGCGCAGGTGCTGCGCGCCACCCGGGGCGCCCCGGGCCCGGCGCTCGTCCGCATCGACCCCCCCGACATCGGCTGACCGCCGCGCGGCGGCACCGGTCGCACCTGCGGCGCCAGGTGGGCGCGGGGTCAGCCGTTGCGCGGGGAGGGGAGCGGTGTGCGGGCGGCCGGGACCACCGGGGGACGCACGAGGGCCACCTCGTCGGTGGCGGGCTCGGCCCCGGGCTCGGTGGCGGGACCGGCCGCGGCGCCCGCCCGGCGGCCGCCGTAACGCCGGTGCACCGCCTGCTTGGTGACGCCCAGCGCGGAGCCCACCGCGTCCCAGGAGAAGCCGAGCGACCTGTCGAACTCGACCGCCGCGGTGACCAGCGCCTCCACGTTGTCGCGCAGCTCCTGCGCCAGCCGGACGGTCGGCGCGGGCGCCCTCCCGTACACCACGAAGCCGGCCGTCGGGCCGCTGCGCCGCGGCCGGTACACGTTGCCCAACTGGGCGGTCAGGGTGCGCAGTGCGTCCACCTGGCGGCGGACCCTCTCGATGTCCCGCACCAGCAGGTGCAGGCTGGCCCGGGCCTGGGCGTCAGGGGTTGCGTGGTCGGGCATCAACAAGCCTCTCCAACCGGCGGTTACGGGGGACGGACCCTGCGTAGGCGACGTATTGACGTGTGCATTGACCCGATTTCGGTCAATCTCTCTTGACCAACGCGCCACCGCCCCAAGGAGTCACGCCCCCAGGGGCGCGGCCCGCACCGCGGGGGGCGCACGACCACCGCGTGCACTCCCCGCGCGGGCCGCCGCGGACGCCGTAGAATCGGCCCCTGCCCCACACCCGCCCGGTCCAGGAGACGCCCCCCGTGTCGGTCAAGCCCATCCGCCTGTTCGGCGATCCGGTGCTGCGCATGACGGCGCGGCCGGTCACCGCCTTCGACCGGGAGCTGCGCAACCTCGTCAAGGACCTGACCGAGACCATGCGGGACGCGCCGGGCGCGGGTCTGGCCGCGCCCCAGATCGGCGTGTCACTGCGGGTGTTCACCTACGTCGTCGAGGGCGAGCCGGGACATCTGGTCAACCCCGACCTGACGCTCAGCGAGGAGGAGCAGGACGGACCCGAGGGCTGCCTGTCGCTGCCCGGCCTGACGTACGACTGCCGGCGCGCCCACGGCGTGGTGGCCCGCGGCTTCAACATGTACGGCGACCCGGTCACCATCGAGGGCACCCAGCGGCTGGCGCGCTGCATCCAGCACGAGACGGACCACCTGGACGGGGTGATCTTCATCGACCGGCTCGACAGGGAGCAGCGCAAGGCCGCGCTCCGGGCGATCCGCGAGGCGGACTGGGCCGCCGGGGCCGCGCCGCGGGTCAGGATCTCGCCGCACGACACCTTCGGCGGCGCGCGCTAGCGGCCGCTCCCGGCGACCCGGCTCCGTTCCCGTCCCGCCGCCCCCATCTCCCGCCCGCACGCTCGACGGCACGTCAACCGAGAGGCACACCCCGCACGATGAGGCTCGTCTTCGCCGGCACCCCCGAGGTCGCCGTACCCGCACTGGACGCCCTGCTCGCCTCGGCGCGGCACGAGGTCGTCGCCGTCGTCACCCGCCCCGACGCCACCGCGGGCCGCGGCCGCAAGCTGCTGGCCAGCCCGGTCGCGCAGCGCGCCGAGGAGGCCGGGATCGAGGTGCTCAAGCCCGCCAGGCCGCGCGACGAGGACTTCCTCGCCCGGCTGCGGGAGATCGCACCCGACTGCTGTCCGGTCGTGGCGTACGGGGCGCTGCTGCCGGTCAGCGCGCTGGAGGTGCCCGCGCACGGCTGGGTCAACCTGCACTTCTCTTTGCTGCCCGCCTGGCGGGGCGCGGCCCCCGTGCAGCACGCGGTGATGGCGGGCGACGAGGTCACCGGGGCGTCGACCTTCCTGATCGAGAAGGGCCTGGACTCCGGCCCGGTCTACGGCATCGTCACCGAGGAGATCCGGCCCGCCGACACCAGCGGCGACCTGCTGACCCGGCTCTCGCACAGCGGAGCGGCGCTGCTGTCCGCGACCATGGACGGCATCGACAGCGGCGACCTGGTGGCCAGGCCGCAGCCCGCCGACGGCGTCACCGTCGCCCCCAAGATCACCGTCGAGGACGCCGAGGTCGACTGGACGGCGCCCGCACTGCGGATCGACCGGCTGATCCGCGGTTGCACCCCGGCCCCCGGCGCCTGGACGCGCACCGGCGGCGAGCGGCTCAAGCTCGGCCCGGTCAGGCCGGTCCCCGACCGCACCGACCTCGCACCCGGCGAGCTGGACGTGACCAAGAACGCGGTCTTCGCCGGCACCGGCAGCCACGCGGTGCGGCTCGGGGAGGTGCAGCCGCAGGGCAAGCGGCTGATGGCCGCGGCCGACTGGGCCCGCGGCGCCCGCGTCGCCGCCGGCGAGCGGCTGGCCTGAGGCGCGGCCAAGACGCCGCCAAGACGCCGCCAGGACGCTGCGGAGTCGCTCCTGAGGCGCTGCGGAGGCGGTCGCCGGCCAGGCCGTAGGCTGGACGGCGACCACCTTTCAGGATGAAACAGCGGAGCACCTTCCACGTGACCCAAGCACCCGGGCGCCGCCCGCAGGGCAAGCCGTACCGCCGACCCCAGCGGGACCCCGTCCGCATCCTCGCCTTCGAGGCGCTGCGCGCCGTCGGCGAACGCGACGCCTACGCCAACCTCGTGCTGCCCTCCCTGCTGCGGTCCGCCGAGCAGGACGCGGTGAAGAAGGGCCGCACCTTCGACCGGCGGGACGCGGCGCTGGCGACCGAGCTGGTCTACGGCACGCTGCGCCGCCAGGGCACCTACGACGCGGTGATCGCCGCCTGCGTCGACCGGCCGCTGCGCGAGGTCGACCCGCCGGTGCTCGACGTGCTCGCGCTCGGCGCCCATCAGCTGCTCGGCACCCGCATCCCGGCGCACGCCGGGGTCTCGGCGACCGTGGAGCTGGCCCGGGTGGTGCTCGGGGACGGCCGGGCGAAGTTCGTCAACGCGGTGCTGCGCCGGATCGCCGCCCAGGACCTCGACGCCTGGCTGGCGCAGGTCGCGCCGCCGTACGACGAGGACCCGGAGGACCACCTGTCGGTCGTGCACTCGCACCCCCGCTGGATCGTCTCCGCGCTGTGGGACGCCCTCGGCGGCGGCCGGGCCGGCATCGAGGACCTGCTGGAGGCCGACAACGAGCGGCCCGAGGTGACCCTCGTCGCCCGCCCCGGCCGGTCCACCGCGCAGGAGATCGCCGACTCCCTGCCCGCCGACACGACCGAGCCCGGCCGCTGGTCGCCGTACGCGGTGCGCCTCGCCGAGGGCGGCGACCCGGCGGCCGTGGACGCGGTGCGCGAGGGCCGGGCGGGTGTGCAGGACGAGGGCAGCCAGCTGGTGGCCGCCGCGCTCGCCGCGGCCCCGCTGGACGGCAGGGACGAGCGCTGGCTGGACGGCTGCGCCGGCCCCGGCGGCAAGGCAGCCCTGCTGGCGGCTATTGCCGCCGGGCGCGGAGCGCGGCTGGTGGCCGCGGAGAAGCAGCCGCACCGGGCCCGGCTGGTCGGCCGCGCGCTGGCCGGCAACCCCGGCCCGTACCAGGTGGTGGTGGCCGACGGCACCCGTCCCGCGTGGGCGCCCGGCGCCTTCGACCGGGTGCTCGTCGATGTGCCCTGCACCGGTCTGGGCGCGCTGCGCCGGCGCCCGGAGGCCCGCTGGCGGCGCAGGGCCGAGGACGTCGCGGGCTTCGCGCCGCTCCAGCGCGGCCTGCTCGCCGAGGCGCTCCAGGCGGTACGGGTCGGCGGCGTGGTCGGCTACGCGACCTGCTCCCCGCATCCGGCGGAGACCCGCGCGGTGGTCGACGACGTGCTGGGCGCCGCCCGCTCCCTGCGCGCCGAACTCGTCGACGCACGCCCGCTGATGCCGGGCGTGCCCGCCCTCGGCGACGGCCCCGACGTCCAGCTGTGGCCCCACCTGCACGGCACCGACGCGATGTACCTCGCCCTGCTGCGCCGCACCGCCTGAGCCCCGGGCCCGCGCCCTTCAGGAGCGCGGGCCCGGCCCCCACCGCCCCAGCCCGCCGCGCGGCACGCACCGGACCGGACCGGACCGGCCGAGGTGGTCACACCGCGGGTGGCCGCCAGGCGAACGTGCGCATCGGGACACCGGCGGTGCCGGTGCGGCGGCCGATCTGGTTTGCTGGGCGCATGAGCGTGCAGATCAGCCCCAGCATCCTGTCCGCCGACTTCGCCCGGCTCGCCGACGAGGCGCGGGCGGTCGAGGGAGCCGACTGGCTCCATGTCGACGTCATGGACAACCACTTCGTGCCCAATCTCACGTTGGGCGTGCCCGTGGTGGAGGCGCTGCACAAGGCCACCGCGATCCCGCTCGACTGCCATCTGATGATCGAGCAGCCCGACCGCTGGGCACCCGCCTACGTGGAGGCGGGGGCGGGTTCGGTGACCTTCCACGCGGAGGCCGCCGCCGCGCCGGTCCGGCTGGCCCGCGAGATCCGCGCCAAGGGGGCCCGCGCCTCGATGGCGCTGCGGCCGGCCACGGCGATCGAGCCGTACGAGGACCTGCTGCCCGAGCTGGACATGCTGCTGATCATGACGGTGGAACCGGGCTTCGGCGGACAAGGGTTCCTGGACGTCATGCTGCCCAAGATCCGACGTACCCGGTCCCTGATCGAACGCCACGGCCTGCAGATGTGGCTCCAGGTCGACGGCGGCGTCTCGGCCGAGACGATCGAGCGGTGCGCCGAGGCCGGCGCGGACGTCTTCGTCGCGGGCTCCGCGGTCTACGGCGCGGACGACCCGGCCGCCGCCGTCCGCGGCCTGCGCGCCCAGGCCGAAGCCGCCTGCGCCCACTGACCCGCGCGGAGGCGCGCAGAGGCGCGCGGAGGCGCGCACGCGTACGGAGACGGGCCGGACCCGTGCGGACGTGCAGCGTCCGGGGCCGCGCCGCGGAGACGGCTGGACGGGTGCGGTCGCGCACCGCGGAGCGCGGCTGACCTGCGTGGACCGGGGGGCGGGCCCGCACGCGTACGGAGACGGGCCGGACCCGCGTGCGGGCGCGCACCGACCGGCCCCAGCCGGACCTGCACCGGCTGCGCCGGACCCGCATCGCCGACCGGGGCTGACCTGCGTGGACCGGGTGACGGGCGCGCACGCGTACGGAGATGGGCCGGACCCGTGCGGGCGTGCACTGACCGGCCCCGGCCGGAACTGCACCGGCTGTGCCGGAACCGCACCGCCGACCGGGGCTGACCCGCGCGGACCGGGTGACGGGCGCGCACGCGTACGGAGACGGGCCGGACCCGTGCGGGCGCGCACCGACCGGCCCCGCCGGAACCGCACCGGCTGCGCCGGACCCGCACCGCCGACCGGGGCTGACCCGCGCGGACCGCGCGGCTGCGCACCGGTGGGCGAAGCCCACGCGTCGTCCCGGCGAACGTTCGCGCGGGTGTGCGGTCGGAGCGGCACGCTACGCGCCCGTAACCCCGCGGGTCTGGGAGGATGAAGCGGAGCTGATCAGTTGGGCGATTGGGGAGAGCGAGCGACGTGAGCACAGGCCGCACACAGGTACGCATGGGCCCCGGCGAGATGGTCCAGGCGGCGGCGATGGCGCGTCGCTTCTACCTGGAGGGCAAGTCCAAGATCCAGATCGCCGAGGAGTTCGGGGTCAGCCGGTTCAAGGTGGCCCGCGTCCTGGAGACCGCGCTCGAACGCGACCTGGTCCGCATCGAGATCCGGGTCCCGGCCGAGCTGGACGCCGAGCGCTCCGACGCGCTGCGCGCGCACTACGGGCTGCGGCACGCCGTCGTGGTGGAGACCCCCGCCGACCAGGCCGACGCACCGGACCCGGAGAACCTCGGCGCGGTCGCCGCCGGCCTGCTGGGCGAACTCGTCGACGACGGCGACGTGCTCGGCCTGGCCTGGGGCCGCTCCATCATCACCATGGCGAACGCGCTGGAGCGGCTCGCCCCCTGCACGGTGGTCCAGCTGACCGGCGTCTACGACGTCGGCACCGCCGAGCGCGGCTCGGTGGAGGCGGTCCGCACCGCCGCCGCGGTCTCCGGCGGCGAGGCGCACCCGCTGTACGCGCCGATGGTGCTCGCCGACCCGGCCACCGCCGCCGCGCTGCGCGCGCAGAGCCAGATCGCCGCGGCCATGGGCTACTTCGAGAAGGTCACCGTCGCGGTGGTCTCGGTCGGCTCCTGGGAGGCCGGCGTCTCCACCGTCCACGACGCCCTCACCGACGCCGAGCGCGAGCACTACGCGAGCCTGGGCGCCGCAGCCGAGATGTCCTCGCACCTGTTCGACGCGCAGGGCCGCAGGGTCGGCCGGGACCTGGGGGAGCGCTGCATCACGATCGGCGCGGAGCGGCTGCGCCGCATCCCCGAGGTGCTGGCCATCGCCGGCGGCACCCGCAAGGCCGCCGCCATCGACGCGGTGCTGCGCTCCGGGCTGGTCACCAGCCTGGTCACCGACACCGCCGCCGCCGAACACCTGCTGAACGGCACGTCGCCCGCCGCGCGGCCGGCCCTGGACCGCGCCGACCCGGACGGCCCCTGATCCGCGCGGCGGCGCGCCGCTCCCGCCCTGGCGCGCTGCCACCGCCCCGATGATCATGTGTGGCAGCATCGGCGCATGCTCGTGCTCGACCTGAGCGATGTCGGCGACCGGCAGGCGTTCATGGACCGCTGTATCGCAGACCTGCGGCTGCCCGACTGGTTCGGCCGCAACTGGGACGCGCTCGCCGACTGCCTCACCGACCTGTCCTGGTGGCCGGCCGAGAGCGGCGGCCGGCAGCTGTACGTCCGCGGCTGGAGCCAGTACGCCGCCGCGCTGCCCCGCGAGTGGCGGATCGTGAAGGACATCCTGCGCGACGCCGAGCTGTTCTGGCGGCACACCGACACCGAACTGATCGTGGTGCTGGAGGAAGCCACGAACCCCGGCAGCCCAGTGCAGGACGTTCGTCCATAGGCGGCGGCGGCTGCTTCGTGCAAGCATGAAGTACGTGCGTTTCCTCAATGATGTGCAGCCCCCGTACGACCTGACGTACGACGACGTTTTCATGGTGCCGAGCCGCAGCGCGGTCGGTTCCCGCCAGGGTGTGGACCTGCGGTCCCCCGACGGGACAGGCACCACCATCCCTCTCGTGGTCGCGAACATGACGGCCATCGCCGGCCGCCGGATGGCCGAGACGGTCGCCCGCCGCGGCGGCCTGGTGGTCATCCCGCAGGACATCCCGCTGGACGTGGTGGCCGATGTGATCGGCTACGTCAAGCAGCGCCACCTGGTGCTGGACACGCCCATCACCCTGGCGCCCTCGCAGACCGTCGCCGACGCGCTGTCGCTGCTGCCCAAGCGGGCGCACGGCGCGGCGGTGGTGGTCGAGGACGGCCGCCCGGCCGGCGTGGTCACCGAGTCGGACCTGACCGGCGTGGACCGCTTCACGCAGGTCGCCCAGGTGATGTCCAGGGACCTGCTGCTGCTCGACGCCGCGATCGACCCGCGGGACGCCTTCAACCGGCTGGAGGACGCGCACCGCAGGCTCGCCCCCGCGGTCGGCCCCGACGGCCGGCTGGCCGGCATCCTCACCCGCAAGGCCGCGCTGCGCGCCACCCTCTACGAGCCCGCCGTCGACGCGTCCGGACGGCTGCGGATCGCCGCCGCCGTCGGCATCAACGGCGACGTGGCGGGCAAGGCCAAGCAGCTGCTGGACGCCGGCGCGGACACCCTCGTGGTGGACACCGCGCACGGCCACCAGGAGTCGATGCTGGCCGCGGTCAGGGCGGTCCGCGGCCTCGACCCCCAGGTGCCGCTGGTGGCCGGCAACGTGGTGGCCGCCGAGGGCGTGCGCGACCTCGTCGAGGCGGGCGCGGACATCGTCAAGGTCGGGGTCGGTCCCGGCGCGATGTGCACCACCCGGATGATGACCGGCGTCGGGCGCCCGCAGTTCTCCGCGGTGCTGGAGTGCGCCGCCGAGGCCCGCAGGCACGGCAAGCACGTCTGGGCCGACGGCGGTGTGCGGCACCCGCGCGACGTCGCCATGGCACTGGCGGCCGGGGCGTCCAACGTGATGATCGGGTCCTGGTTCGCCGGCACCTACGAGTCGCCCGGCGACCTCCAGCAGAGCGCGGACGGCCGGCTGTACAAGGAGTCCTTCGGGATGGCCTCGGCCCGTGCGGTGCGCAACCGCACCAGCGAGGAGTCGGCGTACGACCGGGCCCGCAAGGCGCTGTTCGAGGAGGGCATCTCGACCTCGCGGATGTTCCTCGACCCGTCCCGCCCCGGGGTGGAGGACCTGGTGGACGCGATCGTCGCCGGGGTGCGCAGCTCGTGCACCTACGCGGGCGCCGGCTCGCTTGAGGAGTTCGCCGCGCGCGCCGTCGTGGGCGTGCAGAGCGCCGCGGGCTACGCCGAGGGGATGCCGCTGCACGCCAGCTGGCAGTGACACCGAGCAGTGACACCGGGCGTGGCCGCCCGGCGCGGGCCGCCGGGTCCGCCCTGACGGGCGGGCGTGGCGGCCCGTGCGACACTCCGCACGTGCCGCTGAACGAACTCGACGAACGCATCGTCCACGCCCTCGCCGCCGACGCCCGGCGCTCCTACGCCGACATCGGCGCCGAGGTGGGCCTGTCCGCGCCGGCGGTCAAGCGCCGCGTCGACCGGCTGCTGGCGGCCGGCGCCATCACCGGCTTCACCGTGCGGGTCGACCCCGCCGCGCTCGGCTGGCAGACCGAGGCGCTGGTGGAGCTGTACTGCCGGCACAACACCTCGCCCTCGGACATCCGGCGCGGACTCGCCCGGTACCCGGAGGTGGCCTCCGCCTCGACCGTCACCGGTGAGGCCGACGCGGTCGTCCAGGTCTTCGCCGAGGACGTACGGCACTTCGAGCGGGTGCTGGAGAGGATCGCCGGCGAGCCCTTCGTGACCCGCACCAAGTCCGTGCTGATCCTCTCGCCGCTGCTGCGCCGCTACGGGGCCGGTAGCCCGGACTGACGCCGCTCGCGGCGGCGCGCGAGGCCGCGACCAGGGCCGCGGAGTCCGCACCCGGAGGTTTGCCGGACCGCCGCGACGTGGGCGATATGTCGTGATTGATGTGGTGCGGGAGGTTTTGCTCACGTCATCGGGGCAATCCGGTCAGGTGAGGCCGGATCGGGAGATCGGCCACGTCAGCCCGAGGAGGCGACAGATGATCACGCGCGAGCAGATATCCCAGGTCGTGGGCCACCCGGTGCACGACTCGGCGGGCAAGAAGATCGGCGACGCGAGGCACATGTACCTCGACGACGCCACCGGCAACCCCGAGTGGGTGACCGTGAAGACCGGCATGTTCGGCAACAACGAGACCTTCGTGCCGACCCGCTCCGCCCGCCTGGTCCAGGACCACCTGGAGATCCCGTACGACAAGGACACCGTCAAGGGCGCTCCGAACGTGGACGTCGACTCGGGTGGGCACCTCTCGGTCGAGGAGGAACGTCACCTCTACAGCTACTACGGCCTGGAGGGCAGCGGCGCCGCCGGCGACGGCCAGGGCGCCGCGGGCACCGGCAAGGACACCGGCATGAGCGGCGGCGAGAAGGCCGGGATGGCCGGCGCCGCGGGTGCCGCGGCCGGCGCCGCGGGCGGGCGTCACGCCCGGTCCGGCCCGCCGGCCGACGCCGGGACGAAGGGCGCCGGCATGTCCGGCAGCGAGGCCGGCGCGGGCGCCGGCTCCGCCGCCTACGCGGCCGGCCGCACCGGCCCCGCGGAGCGCCTCGCCGCCGACCCCGCCAAGGGCGAGGGACTCGACGAGTCGATGATCCGCTCCGAGGAGGAGATGCACGTCAGCGTCGAGCGCCGGGCCACCGGACAGGCCAGGCTGCACAAGTTCGTGGACATCGAGGAGGTCGAGGAGACCGTGCCGATCAGGCACGAGGAGATCAAGGTCGTCCGCGAGCCGATCACCGAGGCGAGCCGCTCCGGGCTGCGCGGCTCGGACATCAACGAGGACGAGCAGATCGTCACCCTCCACGAGGAGCAGGCCGTCATCGACACCCGGGTCGTGCCGAAGGAGCGCGTCCGGATGCGGGTCGAGGAGCACACCGAGCAGAAGACCGTGCACGGCCGGGTCCGCAAGGAGCGGATCGAGACGGACACCTCCGGGATGACGGACACCGGAAAGGGCACCGACGAGATCCGCTGACGCCGGCCCCCACGCGCCAGAGGGAACGGGCGCCCGCTCCCCGCCCGGGAGCGGGCGCCCGGCCGTGCCGTCCGCCCCGGCGTCCTCCGCGCGCAACGAATCGCCGCGAAGCACCGAACAGGCGCAACGAATCGCACCGGAGGGCGCAAGGATCACGCCTTCCGTTCGCCGCGCCTGCGGCCGTACCGTCGAGGGAGTCCCCCGCACCGACCTGACCAGGTGGAAGAGGCCCCATGCCGCCGTTGCGCACCGCGCTGCTGCAAGGTCCCCGCGGCGTGCCCGGCAGCCTGGCCGAGAGCCTCGCCGCGCTCGACGACGCCGCCGCGCGAGCCGCCGCGCAGGGGGCGGAGCTGCTGGTGACCAGCGAGCTGTTCCTGACCGGGTACGCGCTGGGCGACCGGATGGCCGAGGCGGCGCAGGAGGCGGGAGGACCGGCCGCGCAGGCGGTGGCCGCCCTCGCCGCCCGGCACCGGATCGCCGTCGCCTACGGCTGCCCCGAGCGCGACGGCGACGCCGTCCACAACACGGTCCGGCTGGTCGGCGGCGACGGCGCCCCGCTCGCCGCCTACCGCAAGACCCACCTCTTCGGCGACTACGAGCGGAGCGTCTTCACCCCCGGCGCCGAGCCGGTCGTCCAGGCGACCCTCGGCGGACTCCGCGTCGGCCTGCTGGTCTGCTACGACGTCGAGTTCCCCGAGCCGGTACGCGCGCACGCGCTGGCCGGCACCGAACTGCTCCTCGTGCCGACCGCCCTGATGCGGCCGTACGAGATCGTCCCGCAGACCATCGTGCCGGCCAGGGCGTACGAGAACGGCATCCACATCGCGTACGTGAACCGCTGCGGCCCCGAGGGGGAGTACGACTTCGCCGGGCTGAGCTGCCTGGCCGGGCCGGACGGCGTGGTGCGCGCACGGGCCGGCAGCGCGCCGGGACTGCTGGTCGCCGACGTCGACCCCGAGGAGCGGCGCGCGGCCCGCGCGCGGACCCCGTACCTGGCCGACCGCCGCCCGGAGCTGTACCGCTCGCTCGGCTGACCCGCTGCCGCCGCCGCCCGCAACGCCCACCCGGCCCCAGCCGGGCCCCTGTCCCGTACGCCGCAGAGCAGGAGAACCGCCGCATGACGTCCGTGCCCACCGCCGTCCACGACGAGCAGCACATCCAGGCGCAGGCACAGCCGCCCATCACCATGTTCGGGCCGGACTTCCCGTACGCCTACGACGACTTCCTCGCCCACCCCGCGGGCCTCGGCGCGGTCCCCGCGACCGAGCACGGCACCGAGGTCGCGGTCATCGGCGGCGGCCTGTCCGGCATCGTCGCGGCCTACGAGCTGATGAAGATGGGCCTGCGCCCGGTGGTGTACGAGGCCGACCGGATCGGCGGCCGGCTGCGCACCGTCGG
This sequence comes from Actinacidiphila polyblastidii, assembly GCF_036353415.1. Classification (NCBI taxonomy): domain Bacteria; kingdom Bacillati; phylum Actinomycetota; class Actinomycetes; order Kitasatosporales; family Streptomycetaceae; genus Actinacidiphila; species Actinacidiphila polyblastidii. Next base: position 137,973 of record NZ_JAZEWV010000008.1, on the reverse strand, counting down.
CTTCGACGGCTTCCCCGCCCCGGGCCAGGAGGGCGCGCTGACCGCCGAGATGGGCGCGATGCGCTTCCCGCCGTCGTCGACGGCCTTCCAGCACTACGTGGACCTGGTCGGGCTGCGCACCAGGCCGTTCCCCAACCCGCTGGCGCCCGCCACCCCCTCGACCGTCGTCGACCTCAAGGGCGAGACGCACTACGCCACCTCCGTCGAGGACCTGCCCGAGGTCTACCACCAGGTCATGCACGCCTGGAACGCCTGCCTGGAGGACGGCGCGGACTTCTCCGCGATGCAGCAGGCGCTGCGCGCCCGGGACGTGCCGGGGATCCGCGCGATCTGGTCAGCCCTGGTCGAGAAGCTCGACAACCAGACCTTCTACGGCTTCCTGTGCGACTCCCCGGCCTTCCGGTCCTTCCGGCACCGCGAGATCTTCGGCCAGGTCGGCTTCGGCACCGGCGGCTGGGACACCGACTTCCCCAACTCCATCCTGGAGATCCTGCGGGTCGTCTACACCGGGGCGGACGACGACCACCACGGCATCGTCGGCGGCAGCCAGCAGCTGCCGCTGCGGCTCTGGGAGCGCGCGCCCGGCAAGATCCTGCACTGGCCGCAGGGCACCTCGCTGCGGTCGCTGCACGGCGGCGACCCGCGCCCCGCGGTCACCGGACTGCACCGCACGGCCGGCAACCGGATCACGGTCACCGACGCCACCGGCGACATCCGCTCCTACCGCGCGGCCGTCTTCACCGCGCAGAGCTGGATGCTGCTCGCCAAGATCTCCTGCGACGACTCGCTCTTCCCGATCGACCACTGGACCGCCATCGAGCGCACCCACTACATGGAGTCCAGCAAGCTCTTCGTCCCCGTCGACCGGCCGTTCTGGCTCGACAAGGACCCGCGCACCGGCCGGGACCTGATGTCGATGACGCTCACCGACCGGATGACCCGCGGCACCTACCTGCTGGACGACGGCCCGGACCGGCCCGCCACCATCTGCCTCTCCTACACCTGGTGCGACGACAGCTCCAAGTGGCTGCCGCTGAGCGCGCACGAGCGCATGGAGGTCATGCTCAAGTCGCTCGGCGAGATCTATCCCGGCGTCGACATCCGCAAGCACATCATCGGCAACCCGGTGACCGTCTCCTGGGAGGACGAGCCCTACTTCATGGGCGCGTTCAAGGCCAACCTGCCCGGCCACTACCGCTACCAGCGGCGGCTGTTCACCCACTTCATGCAGGACACGCTCCCCGCCGACCAGCGCGGCATCTTCCTGGCCGGCGACGACGTGTCGTGGACCGCGGGCTGGGCCGAGGGCGCGGTGCAGACCGCGCTCAACGCGGTGTGGGGCGTGATGCACCACCTCGGCGGCGCCACCGACCCGACCAACCCCGGCCCCGGCGACGTCTACGACGAGATCGCACCGGTGGTGCTGCCGGAGGACTGAGGACGCCCCCTCAGCCGCCGACCGGCGTGAGCAGGAACCGGCTGACCAGGGCGACGGCGCCGTCCAGCCGCCGCTCGCACTCGGCGTAGGCGCGGGGCGCGGACCGCAGCGTCCACAGCAGCCCGGCCGAGGCCCACGCGGCGTCCCTGGCCCGCGCCAGGCTCCACGTGCCGGCCAGGTGGGTCAGCGGCTCGGCCGCCTCCAGCAGGTCGGGGCCCGGCATCAGCTCCTCGCGGACCCGGGCCTCGATCCGCCCGAGCACCGCGCCGACCCGGTCGAAGTCCGCCTCCAGGCCGGACGGTTCGCAGCCGGTCCGCAGACAGGTGTCCACCACGGCGAGCGGCAGGTCGTGGCCGATGTGGGCGTTGACGCCGGCCAGCGCGAACTGCAGCGGGTGCAGCCCGGGATGGGCGCGCATCCGCAGCAGCGGCCGCCAGCAGGCCGGCGGGCGGCGGGCCCGCACGGCGTCGACGAAGCGGCCGGCGAACAGCGCCGCCAGGGTGGCGGCGGCCTCCGGGTCGGCGAACTCGCCGGCGGCGACGCGCCGCCCGATCTCGTCGGTCACCGACAGGTACACCCCGGCGAACACCCGCACCCCGTCGCGCCGGCCCAGCCCGCCGCCCAGCTCCCGCATCCGCGCGGCCGCCGCCCCCACGTCGCCTGCCGCGGCCCCGGGGCCGTCCGCGGCCCTCCGCGGACCCGCCACCGTGCCTGTTCCCGCCACCGTGCCTGTTCCCGCGGCCGTCCCGGCCCGCGCCGCCGTCGTCATGGGCCCCAGCTTCCGCCGCGCGGACCCGCGCCCGGGCGCGGCGCGCGGAAGGCGCGCGTCGGCACGACCCGCCGGCACCACCGCCGGGACGGCGGGTCGCTGGCGCCGGGTCCTGGGCGCCGCCCCTATCCAGGGAGCAGCGCGCCCTGGATGGGGGCCGCGCGCCGCTGCATGCTGGAGGGGTGAACCGCCCCGAGCTCGCCGACTTCCTGCGCCGCTGCCGCCTCAGGCTCGCCCCCGCCGACGTGGGCCTGGCCGAGGGCGCCAGGCGGCGCACTCCCGGGCTGCGCCGCGAGGAGGTCGCCCAGCTCGCCGGGATGTCGGTGGACTACTACGCACGGCTCGAACAGGCCCGCGGCTCGCATCCGTCCCGCCAGATGCTGACGGCGCTGGCGCGCGCCCTGCGGCTGACCGCGGACGAGCGCGACCACCTGTTCCACCTGGCGGGGGAGGAGCCGCCGCGCGAGTCCGGCGGCGGCGGACACGTCAGGCCGGGACTGCTGCTGGTGCTCGACCGGCTGCACGACACCCCCGCGCAGGTGGTCACCGATCTCGGCGACGTGCTCGCGCAGAACGCCATGGCCGCGGCGCTGCACGGCGACGCCTCGGCCCGCCCGCCGCATCTGCGCAACCTCGCCCGGCGGATGTTCACCGAGCCGGACGCCTTCGCGCGGTTCCCCGAAGAGGACCGCGAGGCGCTGGCCCGCAACCACGTCGCCCATCTGCGGGCGGTGCTCGCCGCGCGGCCCGACGATCCGCGGGCGGCCGCGCTGGTGGCCGAACTGCGCGCGGTCAGCCCGCTGTTCGCCCGGCTCTGGTCCGAGCACGAGGTCGCGGTGCGCCGCTCGGACGTCAAGCGCTTCCTGCACCCGGTCGTCGGCGAACTCGTCCTGGACTGCGAGGTGCTGCTCAGCCCGTCCCACGACCAGCAGTTGATCGTCTACACCGCCCGTCCCGGCACCGCGTCCCACGAGCGGCTGCAACTGCTGCGCGTGGTCGGCCTGCAGGACCTGACAGCGGGCGGCAGGACCTGACCTGCGGCCGTTCCTGCCGCCAACTCCCTTGCCCCGTAGGGAAGATGGCGGCGCGCCCTCGCCATGGCGTATTCGCGCGGCATGAAAAGCCGCACGCCGCGCCCAAGGGGTCGCGGGAGGACGCTACCGTGGTGCCAGGTCCGGCGGGCTCGATTCCCCCGTGCGCGCCCGCCGGACCCCCGTGGCGGGCTGTGGCCCCGCCCCTTCCGCGGCGTGACGCCGACCGCCGTGAATCCCGCCGGCGTCGTTCATCCCGCTGAATCCTGGCAGCCCGCCGTCGGCCGGTGCTTCGGTCCTCCCCGCCGGTCCCAGGCGCCCTACCGCGACCCCGCCGGCGCGAGCATCCGGGACGCGGTGGACCGCCTGCTCCCGGCGGCGACCGGCGAGGCCGCGTGGACCTACCCGGAGCTGGAGTTCCAGCGGTTCGCCACGAGCGACGTCGTGCGGGCGGCCGCCGACGCCGGCGACCCGGCGGCGCGCAGGGCCGTACCGCCGCTGGAGGCGCCGCCCGGCGGCGACCTGTGGACGCTGTGGCCCGCCACAGAGCGGCTCGACCCGATCACCAGCTGAGCGGCCGGCCCGCGTCCCGGCCTCCCGCGTCCACCCCCGGGCGTACGGCCCACGGCGTACGGCCGCCCGCTCGCGTCCGGGCCTCCCGCCGTCAGGACCTCTCGGCGGCGGGGGCCGGGACCGGGGAGCCGGCCGCGACGCGGCGGCCGGCGGGCGGGCGCACCACGCCCGCGCCCACGACCAGGCCCAGCGTGAGCACCGTGACCAGGGTGAACGACACCGTGAGCGAACTCGCCCCGGCGATGCCGCCGATGGCCGCGGGGGCCACCAGCCCCGAGGTGTAGGTGACGGTCGCGACACCCGCTATCGCCAGGCTGGGGACGGGACCGCGGCGCCCCGCGGCGGCGAAGCACAGCGGGACGACCACCGAGATGCCCACGCCTATCAGGCCGAAGCCGGCGATCGCCGGGGCCGGGGCGTGGGCGAGGACCACCAGCAGACCGCCCGCGGTGGCGACCACCCCGCCGGTCCTGATCGCGGCGACCGCGCCGAGCCTGCGCACCACGAGGTCGCCCAGCAGCCGGGTGACCGCCATCGTGCAGGTGAAGGCGGTGTACGCGAGCGCCGCCGTGGCGGGAGAGGCGTGGGTGATGTCGCGCAGGTAGACCGCGCACCAGTCGGCGCTGCCGCCCTCGGCGAACACCCCGCAGAATCCGATCGCGCCGATCACCAGCGCCGCCCGCGGCGGCAGCGCGAAGCGCGGCGGCGCGTCCTCGTCCGCCTCGGGGTGGATGTCCGGTGCGTGCGCGCAGGCCAGGTAACCGGTGACCAGCAGCACCGCGGCCATCGCCGGGAGGTGCACCCGGCCGTCGAGGCCGGCGTGTGCGGCCGGCACGCCGATCGCCGCGCCGACCAGCGTGCCCACGCTCCACATGCCGTGCAGGCCCGACATGATCGACTTGCCCTTGTGCTCCTCGACGGCGACGCCGAGCGCGTTCATCACTACGTCCGCCATGCCCGCGCTCGCGCCGAAGGCGAGCAGGCCCAGGCAGAGCCAGGGCAGGCCGGGCGCCACCGCGGGCAGCACCAGCGACGCGCACCACAGGGCGAGCAGCAGCCGGAGCGCGGTGCGCGAGCCGAGCCGGTGCATCAGCCGGCCGGCCAGCGGCATCAGCGCCATCGAGCCGAGCGCCGGGCAGACCAGCGCGAGGCCCAACTGGCCCGCACTCAGGCCCAGATGGTCCTTGATCCAGGGGATGCGGGTGGCGAAGCTGCCCTGCACGGCGCCGTGCACCGCGAACGCGGTGGCGATGGCGAAGTGGGCCCGGCGGACCCTGGCTGCGGACCAGGTCCGGGCGGCGTCGGTGTCCATGCGCCGTAAACTATCAGGAAGCCTGCCTGAAAGTTAAGGGGATCGACCGCCGCCTCCGCGGCGCCCCGGGCCCGGTCTGGAAGGATCGTCCGCATGACCGTCTCCCGCGCGCACCCCGGGCGGGGCGCCTCGCCCCGTACCGCCCGGGCCATCAACGACCGGCTCGCGCTGCGCCTGCTGCAGCATGAAGGGCCGCTCACCGCCGGGCAGTTGAAGGAGCTGACCGGCATGTCCCGGCCCAGCGTGGCCGATCTGGTGGAACGCCTCCAGGAGTCCGGCCTGATCGAGGTCGTCGGGCAGGCGGGGGCGGCCAACCGCGGGCCCAACGCCCGGGTCTACGGCATCGTCGCGGCACGCGCCCACGTCGCCGGCTACGACGTCCGCATCGAGTCCGTCGGCGTCGAGATCGCCGACCTCCTCGGCCGTACGGTCGCCCGCGCCCGGCTCCCCGTCGCGCCGGACACCCCCGCGGCGCGCACCATCGAGGACGGCATCGAACTGCTGCGCGGCGCGGCCCAGGAGGCGGGCGTCGCCGCCCTGCACACCGTCGCCTTCGGCGCGCCCGGCGTGATCGACCCGGTGACCGGCAGGCTCGGCGCCTCGCACGCGCTGCCGGCCTGGCACGGCGACCTGGTCGACGAGGTCCGCAAGCGGTTCGGCGTCCCGGTGCTGCTGGAGAACGAGGTCAACCTCGCCGCGGTCGCCGAGCAGCGCAGCCGCCCCGACGGCGACGCCGACACCTTCGTACTGCTGTGGCTCGGCGGCGGGGTCGGCGCCGCCGTGGTGCTCGACGGACGGCTGCGGCGCGGCATCTCCGGCGGCGCGGGGGAGATCGGCTTCCTGCCGATCTCCAGGACCGGGGAGCTGCCCACCGCGGTGGACTGCGACAAGGGCTACCACGGCATGGTCGGCAGCCGCGCGGTCCGCGCGCTGGCCCGCGAGCACGGCCTCGCCGCCGCCCCTGCCTCCCGCCCCGCCGTCGCCGACGACGCGGACGCGGCGGCCGCCGCGGTACGGGCCGCGCTCGCCGCGGGCGACGCGGGGGAGGGGTTCCTCGACGAGCTGGCCGAGCGGATCGCCCTCGGGGCGGCCGCGATGTGCACGGTGCTCGACCCCGGCCGCGTCGTGCTGGCCGGCGAGGTCGGGCAGGCCGGCGGAGCCGACCTCGCCGCCCGCGTGGCCGACCGCCTGGCGCGGCTCTCGCCGCTGCGCACGGTGGTGCAGAGCACTGCCGTGGAGAGCGCCCCCATCCTGCGCGGCGCGGTCATCACCGCCCTCGACGCCGCCCAGGACGACCTCTTCGCGCCGCAGGCCTGAGCGGTTGCGGTGCCCCGCAGCCCCGTATCCGCCCGCTCGGCCGTCGCGCCCCCGCCGCGGGCCGAGTCCCGCCGAGCCGATGCGCGCTCGGCGAGCCGAGTCCGGTCAGGCCCGGGCCCGGAGACCCTGCGGGCCTGCGGCGGGCCGCGTCGGTGGCCTCCGCGCTACGGGTCTCGGGCCACTTCAGCCGCCGCGCGGGCCGCAGGCCGGACCGCCCCCCGCCCTGCGGGCGTGGGCCCAGCCGCTCGGCCGCCGCGCCGCCGGTCGCCGAGCCGGCGCCTTCCGCCCTGCGGGTCGGGGCCCGGCGAGCCGTCCTCCGCGGTGCGGGCGCGCACCGCGGAGAACGAGCGCGCCGAGCCGGCGCCCGCGCCGCGGGAATGACCTCGTCCCCGGCCCCGCGGGGGTGGGACCGCGCGGTCGGCCGCCGCGCCCGCTGATCTCCGCGCCCGGGTCCGGGCCCCGCGGGCCCGGGGCGCCTCGGGCCGGTCGCCAGGGCAACCCCGGTGTGAGAGAGCGCACAAAAAGGGGCTGGAGCCCGGGGTGCCGGGCGTGGCAGACTGAGGAGCAGAAGTGATGTTCGCGCACTCCGGGGTCGGTGAAATTCCGAACCGGCGGTTACAGTCCGCGACCCGACCGCAGCCGGCGGCCGGTTGACCAGGTGAAATTCCTGGACCGACGGTTAAAGTCCGGATGGGAGGCAGTGCGCGGCGGGCGTTCACCCAGGGTGTCGTCGCCGCAGGCGGACTCGCGCTCCCCGCGCGAAGTCGCAGGCGTCCCGGCAGCCGTGAGAGCCCCCGCTGAGTCCCAACGCCCCGGAGTCCGTGCCCGATGAGGCAGGAGGACCCGGTGGCCACCACCACGGAAACCGACGCGATGCGCCGCGCGATCGCGCTGTCCGCGCGCGCGCTCGGCGCCACCTCACCCAACCCCGTCGTCGGCTGTGTGATCCTCGACGCGGCCGGCGAGGTCGCCGGCGAGGGCTGGCACCGCAAGGCGGGCGGCCCGCACGCCGAGGTGCACGCGCTGCGTGCGGCAGGCGACCGGGCCCGCGGCGGCACCGCCCTGGTGACGCTCGAACCGTGCAACCACACCGGCCGCACCGGCCCCTGCGCCCAGGCGCTGATCGAGGCCGGCGTCGCCCGCGTCGTCTACGCCGTCGCCGACCCCAGCCCGCAGGCGTCCGGCGGCGCGCAGACCCTGCGCGCGGCCGGCGTCGACACGGCGGGCGGCCTGCTCGCCGCCGAGGCCGAGGCCGTCAACACCGCCTGGCTCACCTCCGTCCGCCTCGGCCGCCCGCACGTGCGCTGGAAGTACGCCGCGACCCTCGACGGCCGGATCGCCGCCGCCGACGGCAGCAGCCGCTGGATCAGCTCCCCGCAGTCGCGCGCCGACGTGCACCGGCTGCGCGCGCGGTGCGACGCCGTCGTCGTCGGCTCCGGCACGCTGCTCGCCGACGACCCGCACCTGGCCGTACGCGGCGTCGAGGACGCCGTCCAGCCGCTGCGCGTCGTCGTCGACACCCGGGCCCGCGTCACCGCCGGGGCCCGCGTGCTGGACGACGCGGCGCCGACCCTGGTCGCCGTCGGCAAGGACGCGGACACCGCGCACCTGCCGGGGGTCGACGTGGTCCGGCTGCCGTACGGGCCGGACGGCACCGGCCTCGACGTGACCGCGCTCCTCGCCGAGCTGCACGGCCGCGGGGTGCGCTCGGTGCTGCTGGAGGGCGGCCCGACGCTGGCCGGCGCGTTCGTCGCGGCCGGCGCGGTCGATGCGGTCACCGGATACCTCGCCCCCGCGCTGCTCGGCGCCGGGCCCGCCGCCCTGGCCGGCGGCGGAATCAGCACCATCGCGCAGGCGTTGCGGCTCGACGTGACCGACGTCGCCCGCCTCGGGCCCGACCTGCGCGTCACCGCCGTCCCCACTGCCCAGGAGAGCTGAAATGTTCACCGGAATCGTCGAAGAACTGGGTGAGATCACCGCCGTCGAGCACCTCGGCGACGCCGCCCCGGCCACCGCCGCGCGGACCTCGGGGCGCGCGGCCCGGTTCACCGTCCGCGGGCCCGTGGTGACCGAGGGCGCCAAGCACGGCGACTCCATCGCCGTCAACGGCGTCTGCCTGACCGTGGTCGAGTTCGGGGACGGCGCCTTCACCGCCGACGTGATGGCCGAGACCCTGGACCGCTCCAGCCTCGGCGCGCTCACCCCCGGCTCCCGGGTCAACCTGGAGCGCCCGATGGCGCTCGGCGGCCGGCTCGGCGGCCACCTCGTGCAGGGCCACGTCGACGGCACCGGCACGGTCCTGGACCGCACTCCCGCCGAGCACTGGGAGATCGTCAGGATCTCGCTGCCCGCCGCGCTGAGCCGCTACGTGGTCGAGAAGGGCTCCATCACCGTCGACGGCATCAGCCTCACGGTGGTCGAGGCGGCCGCGGACTGGTTCAGCGTCAGCCTCATCCCGACCACCCTCGCGCTGACCACGCTCGGCATCAAGCAGGCCGGCGACCCGGTCAACCTCGAGGTCGACGTCATCGCCAAGTACGTCGAGCGGATGATGGCGGGCGGCGAGCCGGTGGGCACACCGCACCCGGAGGCCGTCAAGTGAGCGCGCTGCACTGGCTGGACAGCGAGGCGTTCACCGCCTTCGACCAGCACGTCATATGGTCGGACATGATCGGCAACCTGCTCGGCCTCGGCGCCCTCGCGCTCGGCTGGCGGCGCGCGATGCTCACCTGGCCGGTGCAGCTGCTCTCCGGCGTGGTGCTGGTCGCCGCCTTCTGGAGCGCGCACCTGGGCGGCGGCGTCGGCAAGCAGTTCGTGGTGATCGCCATGGCCGGGTGGGGCTGGGCGCGGTGGCGCAGCGGCCCGCAGGACAGCGGCCGGGTCGCGATCAGCTTCGCCACCTGGCGGCAGCGGGCGGTGCTGGTGGCGGCCACCGCGGCCGGCACCGTCGCGGTCGCCTCGCTCTTCCTGGCCTACCCCACGCTGTCGTGGAACCCGTGGCCGGACGCGTACATCTTCGTCGGCACGCTCGCCGCGATGTACGCCCAGGCCCGCGGCTGGGTCGAGTTCTGGTTCGCGTGGCTCGCCGTCGACCTGGTCGGCGTCCCGCTCAACTTCCACAGCGGCCTGCCCTTCTCCGGGCTGGTCTACATCATCTACTTCGTCCTGGTGATCGCCGGGATGTACGCCTGGTGGCAGCAGACCCGCGGCAGCGCGGGCCCGTCCGGCCAGGACCGCACGGACCGCACGGACCACAACATCCAGGGCACCACCGTCGTGGAAGGAGTGACGGCATGAGCGCCGTGACCGTACTGCAGGACGAATGGTCCGATGCCGCACTCGTCCTCGACCCCGTCGAGCGCGCGATCGCGGACATCGCCGCGGGCCGGCCCGTGGTGGTCGTCGACGACGAGGACCGGGAGAACGAGGGCGACGTCGTCGTCGCCGCGGAGAAGATCACCCCGGAGACCGTGGCGTTCATGATGAACGAGTGCCGCGGGCTGATCTGCGTGCCGCTGGAGGGCTCCGTCCTCGACCGGCTCGAACTGCCGCAGATGGTCGCCGACAACACCGAGTCGATGGGCACCGCCTTCACCGTGTCGGTCGACGCGACCTCCGCGCACGGCGTGTCCACCGGCATCTCCGCCGCCGACCGCGCGGCCACCATCCGGCTGCTCGCCGAACCCTCCTCCACCGCGGGCGACTTCGTCCGGCCGGGACACGTCTTCCCGCTGCGGGCCAGGGCCGGCGGCGTGCTGACCCGCGCCGGCCACACCGAGGCCGGCGTGGACCTGGCGCGGCTCGCCGGGCTGCGGCCCGCCGCGGCGATCGTGGAGATCGCCCTGGAGGACGGCACGATGGCCCGGCTGCCGCAGCTGGTGCCGTTCGCCCGCAAGCACGGCCTGGCGATCATCTCCATCGAGGACCTGATCGCCTACCGCCGCTCCGCGGAGCCGACCGTCCGCCGCGAGGCCCGCACCACGCTGCCCACCGCCTACGGCGACTTCAGCGCGTACGGCTACCGCAGCACCGTCGACGGCGTGGAGCACATCGCGCTGGTCGCGGGGGACCTCGGCGACGGCACGGACGTCCTGGTGCGGGTGCACTCCGAGTGCCTGACCGGCGACGTCTTCGGCTCCCAGCGCTGCGACTGCGGCCCGCAGTTGCAGGCCGCGCTGCGCCGGATCGCCGAGGCCGGCCGGGGCGTGGTGCTGTACCTGCGCGGCCACGAGGGCCGCGGCATCGGCCTGCTGTCCAAGCTGCGCGCCTACGAACTCCAGGAGCAGGGCCGGGACACCCTCGACGCCAACCTGGAGCTGGGCCTGCCCGCCGACGCCCGCGACTACGGGGCGGCCGCGCACATGCTGGCCGACCTCGGGGTGCGCTCGCTGCGGCTGATGACCAACAACCCCGACAAGACCGGCGCGCTGGTACGGCACGGCCTGGACGTGCTCGGCCGCGAGCCGGTGCCGGTGGCCGCGGGCGAGCACAACCTGCGCTACCTGCGCACCAAGCGCGACCGGATGGGCCACGACCTGCCCTGGCTCGACGCCGCCGGCCACTGACGGCGCGGCCCCGGCAGCACCCGCGCCGCCCGTACGACCCGCACCACCCCGTACGACCCGCACGACCCGCACGAAGCAACCCACCTGTACGAGTACCGAGGAGACAAGCACGTGAGCGGTAAGGGCGCCCCCGAGCTGACCGTGAAGAACTGCGGCGACCTGCGGGTCGCGGTGATCGCGGCGCAGTGGCACACCCAGGTGATGGACGGGCTCGTCGACGGGGCCGTCCGCGCCCTGCGCGACCTCGGCATCGACGAGCCGACCCTGCTGCGGGTGCCGGGCAGCTTCGAACTCCCGGTCGTCGCCAAGGTGCTGGCCGGCCGCGGCTACGACGCCATCGTCGCGCTCGGTGTGATCATCCGCGGCGGCACCCCGCACTTCGAGTACGTCTCGCACGGCGTGACCGCCGGGCTGACCCAGGTCGCGGTGGAGAGCGGCGTGCCGGTCGGCTTCGGCATCCTGACCTGCGACACCGAGGAACAGGCCCTGGACCGGGCCGGCCTGCCCGGCTCGAACGAGGACAAGGGCCACGAGGCGGTCACCGCGGCGGTGGCCACCGCGACCATCCTGCGCTCAGTATCTGAACCGTGGCGGTGACCGGGGCCCGCTTCCCCGTACGCTAGGACCACCATGGCGAACAAGACATTCGAGGAGCTCTTCACCGAGCTCCGGCACAAGGCCGCCAACGGCGACCCCCGTACGTCCCGCACCGCCGAACTGGTCGGCAAGGGCGTGCATGCCATCGGCAAGAAGGTGGTCGAGGAGGCCGCCGAGGTGTGGATGGCGGCCGAGTACGAGGGCGCCGACGCGACCGCCGAGGAGATCTCCCAGCTGCTCTACCACGTGCAGGTGATGATGGTCGCCCGGGGAATCTCCCTGGACGACGTCTACGCCCATCTGTAGAGCGCCGACCGCGGTGCGCCGCCCGCGCGGCGCCGTGCCGCACCCCCGCCGATGACGAGCCCGCCGCCGGCATGCCCGCCGATGACGGGCGTGCCGACGACGTGCCGACGGCACGCCTGCCGAGAACAAGAACGCCCGCACTCCAGAGAAGGAACCCGTGCCCATGCTGCGCATCGCCGTCCCGAACAAGGGCTCACTGTCCGCACCGGCGTCGGCCATGCTCCATGAGGCCGGGTACCGCCAGCGCAAGGAGTCCAAGGAGCTGGTGATGGTCGACGCCGCGAACGGCGTCGAGTTCTTCTACCTGCGCCCGCGGGACATCGCGATCTACGTCAGCTCGGGCCGCCTCGACATCGGCATCACCGGCCGCGACCTGCTGCTGGACTCCGGGGCCAACGCCGAGGAGATCCTGCGGCTCGGCTTCGCCCGCTCCACCTTCCGCTACGCCGCCCGGCCCGGCACCGCCGAAGGCGTCCAGGACCTCAGCGGCAGGACGGTGGCCACCTCGTACGAGGGCGTCGTTGAGAAGCACCTCGCCGACAACGGGGTGGACGCCTCCGTGGTCCACCTGGACGGCGCGGTGGAGACCGCGATCAAGCTCGGCGTCGCCGACGTGATCGCGGACGTGGTGGAGACCGGCACCTCGCTGCGCAACGCGGGCCTGGAGACCTTCGGCGAGCCGATCATGGAGTCCGAGGCGGTCGTCGTCCGGCGCACCGGCGCCGACCCGCAGGACCCCAAGGTGCAGCAGTTCCTGCGCCGCCTCCAGGGCGTCCTGGTCGCCCGCCGCTACGTGATGATGGACTACGACATCCGCGTCGAGCAGGTCGAGCGGGCCGTCGCGCTGACCCCCGGCCTCGAGTCGCCGACCGTCTCCCCGCTGCACCACGAGGGCTGGGTCGCGGTCCGCGCCATGGTCCCCACCGCCGACGCCCAGCGGATCATGGACGAGCTGTACGAGCTGGGCGCCCGCGCCATCCTCACCACCGGCATCCACGCCGCCCGGCTGTGAGCGGCCGCCAGGACCTGCCGGTGACCTTCCGGCCGGTCGTCACCCGGGTGCTGCTGCTCTCGCTCGGTGTGGCGCTGCTCGCCGTGCTCAGCACGGTCGCGGTGCTCATGCCGCACGACGGCGCGTCGCCCTGGAAGACCGGCGACCGGGTGACCGTGGTCTGCACCGGTGTGCTGATCTGCGCCGTGCTGGCGCTGCTCGCCCGCCCCAAGGCGGTCGCCGACGCGGACGGGCTCACTGTGGTCAACCTCACCGTGCGGCGGCGGCTGGCCTGGGCCGAGATCCTAGGGGTGCACCTGCGGCAGGGCGACGCGTGGGTGCGCCTCGATCTCGCCGACGGCACCAGCCTTGCGGTGATGGGCATCCAGCCCGGCATCGCGCGCGAGCAGGCGCTGCGCGACGCGCGGCGGCTGCGGGCGCTGGCCGAGGAGCTGGGCGAGGCCCGCGGCGAGCGGGCCGCCGGGCCGCACTGAGACCGGCAGCCGGGCCCGGCACCCGGGCCCGGCACCGCGCGCAGGAGCGGCCGGCAGGGGACCGCCGACCGGAACCGGTGGCGCCGTCCTTCGCGCCTTCGGCCGCAATGACTACCCTGGATGCGAGCCGGGACCGTCCGGCTCGCACCGCCGACCCGCCCCCGCGCCCCCGCGGGGCGCCGACCAGCCGAGGAGTGACACTCACACCCCGATGGACGAACCGTCCTGTAGTACCTGCGCCGCCCCTTCTCCCGGGCCCTCCCGGACGTTCGGAGCGGCGGCATCATGAGCACCTCCCTGCTGCTGCTCGCAGCGGCCTTCGTCCTGATCCTCGCCAACGGCTTCTTCGTCGCCGCGGAGTTCGGCCTGGTGACGGTGGAGCGCCCGGCCGCCGAACGCGCCGCGGCCGAAGGCGACCGCCGGGCCCGCAGCGTGGTGGCGGCCCTGCGCAAGCTCTCCTTCCAGCTGTCCGGCACCCAGCTCGGCATCACCATCACCTCGCTGGTCGTCGGCATGCTCGCCGAGCCCGCCCTGGCCCACCTGCTGACCGGCCCGCTGCGCGCGCTCGGGATACCCCACGGGGCCGCCCCCGGCGTCGCCGTGGTGCTCGGCCTGGTGCTCGCCTCCGCCGTGCAGATGGTGATCGGCGAGCTGGTCCCCAAGAACTGGGCGGTCTCCCGCCCGCTGGCCGTGGCCCGGATGGTGGCGGGCCCGCAGCGGGCCTTCTCCCGCGCCTTCCGCCCGGTGATCGAGGTGCTCAACAGCGCGGCCAACCGCCTGGTGCGGATGCTCGGCGTGGAGCCCGCCGACGAGCTGGCCTCCGCCCGCACGCCCACCGAGCTGGTCTCGCTGGCCCGGCACTCCGCGCTCGCCGGGGTGATCGAGCAGGACACCGCCGACCTCTTCGTGCGCACCATGTCGCTCGGCGACCTCATCGCGGAGAACGTGATGACGCCGCGGGTGCGGGTCAGCGCCCTGGAGGACACCGCCACCGCGGCCGACGTGCTCAACCTCACCCGCGCCACCGGCCTGTCCCGCTTCCCCGTCTACCGCGAGCGGCTGGACGACATCACCGGCATGGTCCACCTCAAGGACGCCCTCGCGGTGCCGGGCGAGCTGCGCGACCGGACCCCGGTCGGCCGGATAGCGGTCGCCCCGCTGCTGGTCCCCGAGACGCTGCCCGCCCAGCTGCTGCTGGAGCTGCTGCGCAGCCAGCAGCCCATCGCGGTGGTCGTCGACGAGTACGGCGGCACCGCGGGGGTGGTCACCCTGGAGGACATCGTGGAGGAGCTGGTCGGCGAGGTCCGCGACGAGCACGACGGCGCCGACCTGCCGGAGCTGGCGCAGGCCCCGGCCGAGCAGGGCAGGCCCGCCTGGGACGCCGACGGCGGCTGCCGGATCGACACCCTGGCCAGGATCGGCCTGACCGCCCCTGAGGGGCCCTACGAGACGGTCGCGGGACTCGTCGCCGACCTGCTGGCGCGGATTCCGGAGCCGGGCGACACCGCGACCCTGCCGGGCTGGCTGCTGCGCGTGGAGGAGGTCGGCCACCATCGCGCCGCCCGGGTGCGGATCGTGCGTACCCAGGAGCCGGCGGGGGAGGAGAACGAGCGATGAGCGCACTCCAACTCCTCTTCGCGCTGCTGCTGGTGCTCGGCAACGGGTTCTTCGTCGGCGCCGAGTTCGCCCTGGTCTCGGTCCGCCGCAGCCAGGTCGAGCCGCTCGCCGCCACGCAGCGGCGGGCCCGTACCGTGCTCTACGGCCTGGAGCACCTGCCGCAGATGATGGCCGCCGCGCAGTTCGGCGTCACCGTCTGCTCGCTGACGCTGGGCGCGGTGGCCGAGCCGACGGTGGCGCAGCTGCTGGAGCCGGTGTTCACCGCCGTGCACGTGCCGGAGGGCCTGGTCCACCCGGCCGGGTACGTGATCGCGCTGGCCCTGGTGGTCTTCCTGCACCTGGTGATCGGCGAACTCGTGCCGAAGAACCTGGCGATGGCCGACCCGGAGAAGGCCGCGCTGCGGCTGAGCCCCGGACTGGTCGGCTTCGCGCGGGTGTTCCGCCCGGTGATCGTGGTGCTGGGGGCGAGCGCCCGGCTGATCCTGCGGGCCTGCGGCGTCGAGCCCAAGGACGCGATCGACGCGGTCTTCACCAGCGCCGAGCTGACCGACCTGATCGAGGACGCCCGGCAGGCCGGCCTGCTCGACTCCGACGAGCAGGAACGGCTGGAGGACGCGCTGGAGCTGGGCACCCGCCCGGTCACCGAGGTGCTGCTCGCCCCGTCGGAGCTGGTCACCCTCGAACCGTCGGCGACCCCGCGGGAGATCGAGGAGCTGACCGTGCGGACCGGCTACTCCCGCTTCCCGGTCGTGGGACCCGCCGCCGACGGGCCCGGCTACCTCGGCTACCTGCACGTCAAGGACGTGCTGGACGTGGAGAACGCGGACCGGCCGGTGCCGCAGCGGCTGTGGCGGCCGATGACCACGCTGCGCGCGGACCTGCCGCTGGACGACGCGCTCACCGCGATGCGCCGTGCGGCCACCCACCTGGCGGTGGTCGCCGACGCCACCGGCCGGGTGCTCGGCCTGGTCGCCCTGGAGGACGTGCTGGAGATGCTGGTCGGCGAGGTGCGCGACCCGGCGCACCGGGACCCGCAGGTGCCGGCCCCCGCGGCTGAGCCGGCCCGGCCGGGCCCGGAGGGGCTGGTGCGCTCGGACCGGGCCTCCGCCTGACCCGCCGGCCGGGGACCCGGCTGAGGCCGTCCGCCGGTCGGGTCGTCCGTCGGTCCGGTCGTCCTACTCGGCCGGGTCCGGCGGCACGCCGGGCCCCCGCCCGGAGAGGACCTCGCCGTACGCCTGCATCAGGTCCGGCAGGCGCAGCGTGGCGAGCTCCTCGCGGGTCGGGGTGGCCGGGTACTCCGACAGCCGCAGGTCGCGGTAGGCGCAGCTCTTCTCGTACAGGGTGCGCAGCAGCCGGCCGTTGCCCAGTTCGTCGACCCAGCCCTGGTCGACGACGTGCCCGCTGATCGCGTGCAGCTCGTCGAGCGCCTCCTCGTCCCAGTGGTCGCCGTTCTCCGCGGCGAGCACCTCGCCGATCCGGGTCAGCTCCACCGGCCGGTAGCTGGGGAAGTCGACGCGGGTGGTGAACCGCGAACTGAGCCCGGGGTTGGCGGCGAGCAGCCGGTCCATGCCCTCCGGATAGCCGGCCAGGATCACCACCAGCCGGTCCCGGTTGTCCTCGGCGCGCTTCAGCAGCACCTGCAGCGCCTCGTCGCCGTACGCGTCGCCCTTGCTGTAGCCGGTGTTGGACAGCGCGTACGCCTCGTCGACGAACAGCACGCCGCCGAGCGCGGAGTCGATCAGCTCATTGGCCTTCACCGCGGTCTGGCCGAGGAACTCGCCGACCAGGTCGGAGCGTTGGGCCTCGACGAGATGGTCGCCGCCGAGCAGCCCGAGCGCGTAGAAGACCCGGCCGAGTATGCGTGCGACGGTGGTCTTGCCGGTTCCGGAGGGGCCGGAGAAGACGAAGTGGCGCTTGGGCGGCTGCACCGGCAGGCCCTGGGTGGCCCGCAGCCTGGCCATCCTCAGCTGCGCGGAGAGCGCCTTGACCTGCCGCTTGACCGGCTCCAGGCCGACCATCCGGTCGAGTTCGGCGAGCGCCTGCGCGAGCAGCACCGGATCGGCGCCGCCCAGCGGCAGTTGGGGCGGCGGGGCGGCGCCGAAGGACGACTGCGACCGGTCGCGGATGCCGTCGCCGAGCGGTCCCGGCGAGATCAGCGGGTCGTCGAGGTCCGGTCCCGCGCCCGCGCCGCCGCCGGCCGGGTCGGCCAGCAGCGCCGACTCCAGGTCGCCGGCGCCCTCGGGGACCGCCTGCCCGGCGCCGGCCAGCGACACCGCGGCCAGACCCACGCCCTCGTCCAGCCCGTCGTCCGTCTCGTGGATCGCGGCCAGCCGGGCCGCGGTGTCCATGAAGGCGGGGTCCACCCGGTGCACGGCCCGGTAGAGCGGCACCGCCGCCGCGGTGCGGCCGGTGCCCTCGTAGGCGCGGGCCAGCCAGTAGCGCAGCTCCTTGCGCTGCGGCTGCTCGCTGCGGCAGCGCATCAGCGCGGCGGCCAGCAGCGGTTCGGCCTGCCCGCACATCTCCAGCCGGACCCGGGCCATGCCGCCGAACAGCCCGGCCTCGATGCCCAGCACCGGATCGCCGAGCAGCGGCTCGGTGTGCCGGACCAGGTGGTCCCAGTCCTTGACCAGGTAGGCGCGGCAGGCGTGCAGGAAGCGGACCTGCGGGTCGGTGTCGACCGGCGGGCAGTCGGCCAACGCCTGGTCCAGCTCGGCGACATGGCGGCCGTCCAGCCAGTGCGAGGCGTGCGCGAGCAGCAGGTCGCGGCTGGTCTCCAGTACCGGCTGCACCCACCAGCCGAGCCAGTACCAGGAGTTGAGGGTGCGCCGGTGGCCCGCGCGCTGCTCCCCGAAGCGGTCCCGGTGCCGGTACATCTGGAGCAGCGCGGTGGAGGTGTCGGCCCGCAGCGCGTGCAGCCCGAGCCAGGCGTCGGCCATCCCCGGGTCCATCCGCACGGCGGCCCTGAACTCCTCCTCGGCCTGCACGTAGGCACCCATGGTGTACGCGTCGACGCCGCGCAGCCAGGCCAGATCGGCCGGGGAACCCGGACGGTCGGTGCCGAAGTCCATCAAGTCCCCACCTATCCGTGCCCCGCCACGCCGACACCCTCGTTCCAACCCGATGGGACCGGGCGGGAGTTGGGGCAGGCAGCAGCACTCCCCAGGCGCTGTCCGACCCCGTTTCGCATCGTACCCGCGATGGTCGCGGCGCCGTAGGGTGCCGCAGCCATCGCCGATGCGCGACGGGGTGCGCGGGGGTGTGTCCGGGGCGCGGGGGAGCGCACCGGCCGGGCGGCGGACGGACGGCCGACGGACGGCCGCCGGATGATCACGGTGGGTGACGACTTCCGGGCGCGAGACGGCCGTCGGGGTCACCAGGGCAGAGCAGAGCCCCCGGTCACGGGGGAACAACCGGGGGCTCCGCGTCTTCTGAGCGGCCGCTTCCGCCGCTGGTTGAAAACGTAATTGCTTGATGCCCGGCCGGTCAAGCGGTGTCGCGGCGGCGGCCTTCGGCGCCTCGGAGGGGATACCGCGGGTCACCGCGCCCCGCCGCCGGGTGATCACTCCCGGTGATCGCCGGCCGCCGGCAGAGCGCGTGCGGCGCGGCCGCCGGGAGCCGCCGCGGCCCGGTATCCGTCGGCGTCGTCGGTCTGACGCACCAGCAGGTCGGCGAACGGCCGGGTGGGATCGGCGGCGAAGTGCGCGTCCTCCGCACGGCTCCAGCCGGTCCAGAAAGGCGCCAACAGCGGTCCGTCCCTGCGCAGTCCGCGCTCCCTGGCGGTGGCCGGGCCGACCTCCAGCCACAGCACCAGGGCGAGCAGCGGGCGCAGTTCGGCGCGGCCGGCGCCGACGCCCTCCAGCAGCACCACCGGCGCCGCAGGGATCTCCCGCTCGCCGCGGAAGGCGTGCGCCGTCCAGTCGTACACCTCGTGGCGTGCGGCGCGGCCCGCGCGCAGCGGGTCCAGCACCTGCCCGGAAAGCCGCCGGGTCCAGCCGAACGGCTGCTCGTGGGTGGCCAGGTCGTCGGTGTGCACCACCGGCGCGCCGTCCAGGGCCGCCGCGAGGCGGGCGGCCAGCGTCGTCTTCCCCGATCCCGCGTGCCCGTCGACCGCCACCAGCCGCACCGGCCCGCAGGAGGGCGCGAGCGCGGGCAGCAGCCCGGCCAGCGCCGGCAGCGTCAGTTCGTCCATGCGCCGAGGGTACGTGCGCCGCCCGCGCCCACCCGCCGCCTGCCCGCTCCGCCGCCTGTCCGCGCGGCCCCCCGGGGGCGGGCCGCGCCGACCTGGGAAGGTACCGGCGGCGACGGCCGCGGGCGTCTACCGTGGGAGGCGTGACCGACTCAGAACCCGCCGCCGGGCCCGACCTCGCCGAGCGGCTCGCACGTGCCCGCAGGGCGGCCGGGGACGCCGGCCTCGACGCCCTGCTGATCGCCCCCGGCGCCGACCTGCGCTATCTGACGGGCTACCAGGCGCTGCCGCTGGAACGCCTCACCTGCCTGGTGGTGCCGGCCGGCGGTGAGCCGTTCCTCGTGGTGCCCGCACTGGAGAAGGCCGCCGCCGAGGCGTCCCCGGCCGGCGGGCTCGGCATCGAGATCGCCGGCTACGCCGAGACCGAGGACGCCTACGCGACGATCGCCCGCCGGCTGCCGCCCGGCACCCGGAACTTCGCGGTCGACAACCACATGTGGGCCGAGAAGCTGCTCGCCTTCCAGGCCGCGCTGCCCGGCGCCCAGGCCGCGCTCGCCGGCGACGTGCTGTCGGTGCTGAGGATGCGCAAGAGCGCCGCCGAGATCGACGCGCTGCGCCGGGCGGGCGCGGCGATCGACCGGGTGCACCGCAGGATCGGCGAGTGGCTCAGGCCCGGCCGCACCGAGCGCGAGGTCGCCAAGGACATCGCCGACGCCGTCATCGCCGCCGGCCACGTCACGGTGGACTTCGTGATCGTCGGCTCGGGGCCCAACGGGGCCAGCCCGCACCACGAGGTCTCCGACCGGGTGATCCGCACCGGCGACCCGGTGGTCGTCGACATCGGCGGCACCACCGCGGACGGCTACTGCTCCGACTCCACCCGCACGTACGCCGTCGGCGAGCCGCCGGCCGCCTTCCGCGAGCTGTACGAGGTGCTGCTGCGCGCCCAGACGGCGCAGACCGACGCGGTCCAGCCGGGCATCACCGCCGAGCAACTCGACGCGATCGGCCGGGACATCATCACGGCCGCAGGGTACGGCGAGCACTTCATCCACCGCACCGGCCACGGCATCGGCATGGAGACGCACGAGGAGCCGTACATCGTGGCGGGCAGCAAGCGGCCGCTGGAGCCGGGGATGGCCTTCTCGGTCGAGCCGGGGATCTATCTGCCCGGCGCCTTCGGCGCGCGCATCGAGGACATCGCGGTGTGCACCGAACACGGCGGCGAACGGCTCAACCTGACCGGGCGTGACCTGGTGGTTCTTCCCGGGTGAGCGCCAGTGGTCGAGACCAATGTTGGTACCGCTGACGCCCCGTAAAGCCTGGTGGAAACGGCAGGCGAACGACGATAGTGGTGCGCATCGCGCCGCGTCCGGCCCTCGGACCCGGCAGACCTCTCCCGTTCACGTCGAGGGAAACCGAGGGGAACTCATGACCCACAACGCGCCCCGGCGTGCCGTTCTGACCGCCGCGCTCGCGGCGGCGGCGGCCACCGCGACCTCGCAGTCCGCGTCCGCCGCCCCGGCCGCCGCGGCTGCCGCCCCGGCGGCGGGCTCCGGCGCCGCCCCGCAGTCCCGGCCGGGCGCCGCCGCGCCCGACGACGCACCGGTCGACTACCACGGCTGGACGTCGCTGCCCGACTGGCTGTTCGGCACCCACGCCGGCACCGTGCCGGTGCCCGGCAGGCGTCCGGGCCTGCGGATCGGCCGGGCCACCGGCACGCTCGACTACACCGACCCGCACACCGGCACCACCGCCGCCTGGGAGTACGCGACGTGGACCTCCCCGGTCCACCACGTGCCCCACCCGGCGAGCGAGCTGATCTCGTCCTGGAACGCACACACCCCGGCCGGCACCTGGCTGCAGGTGGAACTGCTCGGCACCTACACCGACGGCACCGCCACGCCCGCCTACATCATGGGCCGCTGGACCGCGGGCGACGGCCCGGAGGACATCCGGCGCACCTCGGTGGACGACCAGACCGACGGCAAGAGCAGCATCTGGACCGACACCTTCTCCATCGACGACGCCGCCGCGGGCCCGCTGCTGGCCTCCTACCGGCTCCGCCTCACCCTGCTGCGCAAGCCCGGCAGCGGGCTCAGCCCGACCGTGTGGCGGCTGGGCGCGATGGCGTCGAACATCCCGGACCGCTTCACCGTCCCGGCCTCGGTGCCGGGCGCCGGCGCGGGCGTCGAACTGCCGGTGCCGCGGTACTCGCAGAACATCCACAAGGGCCAGTACCCGGAGTACGACAACGGCGGCGAGGCGTGGTGCAGCCCGACCTCGTCCACCATGGTCATCGAGTACTGGGGACGCGGCCCGAGCGCCGCCGACATGGCCTGGGTCGATCCCTCCTACGCCGACCCGCAGGTCGACCAGGGCGCCCGGTACACCTACGACTACCAGTACGAAGGCTGCGGCAACTGGCCCTTCAACGCGGCCTACGCGGCCACCTACCCCGACCTGCAGGGCGTCATCACCCGGCTGCACTCGCTGGACGACGTCGAGCGGCTGATCAAGGCCGGCATCCCGGTGATAACGTCCCAGTCCTTCCTGGCCTCGGAGCTGGACGGCGCCGGATACGGCACCTCGGGGCACCTGATGTGCATCGCGGGCTTCACCCCCGAGGGCGACGTGGTGGCCAACGACCCGGCCAGCTCCAGCGACGACGCGGTCCGCAACATCTACAAGCGCGCCCAGTTCGAGACGATCTGGCTGCGTACCAAGCGGATCAACGCCTCGGGCGGCGTGAGCGGCGGCACCGGCGGCGTCTGCTACCTCTACTTCCCGGCCCAGCCCAGTCCGGGCCAGCGCAGGGCCCTCGCCTCCGTCGGCGTGGTCTGAGCGCGGAGGCGGCCCCCCGGCAAGCCTTGTTGCACGCGGCCGCGCCGCCTGCAACGCGCCCACCGCGGGGCCGCGCGGCCGCCTAGCTTCGGTTCCGGCCGGCACCCGCCGGCCGGAACCGAAGGGGGTCCGATGAAGAGGTTCACGAGGGGGCTCGGCGCCGTCGCCGCGGTGCTGGCGCTGGGCGGCGGAACCGTGGTGCTGGCGTCCGCGCCGGCCGGGGCCGCGCAGGTGAACAACACCATGCTCTGCGAGCCCGACACCGGCTGGTGCTACCAGACCAACCCGCCGTACAACCCCGCCTTCCCGCACGCCTGCCGGTGGGACTACCAGCTGCACAACCTGCACAGCGGCATGTACTACACCGGCTGCACCCCGGGCTACTGGGGGACCGACATCCACTAGGCCGTGTCTGACGCCTCGCCGGTGGTCTGATACCGCGCCGTCCGCCGGCCCCGTCCCCGCACGCAGGGGGGCGGGGCCGGCGGTGCCATGTGGTAGAGACCAATTTTGTGGGTTGCTCTAAAGGTCTGGACCAACTTATTGACGGGTTCGTGTCAGGGCAGGATTCTGACGCCACGTTCCCCCACAGGAGGTCCGACGTGAACCGTCTGAAAGCAATCGGCTCGGGTGTGGCCGCCGCCGCCGCCCTCGCCGTCGCCGGGCTCGGCACCGCAGCGGCCCTCGGCGCCGGGCAGGCCAGCGGCGCCACCGCCTCGGCCAACGCGCTGAGCAACCAGTGGTACGCCGCCGCCCCGTACCTGATGCCGCTGGACAACAACCCGCCGAGCGCGACCGCCATCATGGACGCCACGGGCCTCAAGGCGTTCCAGCTCGCCTTCATCCTCGCGCCCAACGGCGGCGGCTGCAGCCCGACCTGGGGCGGCACCAGCGCGGTCTCCTCCGACACCGCCGTCGGCAGCGTGATCTCCGCGATCCGGGCCAAGGGCGGCGACGTCTCGGTCTCCATCGGCGGCTACGGCGGCACCAAGCTCGGCCAGGCGTGCTCCGACGCGGCGTCCACGGCGGCCGCCTACCAGCAGGTCGTCACCAAGTACGGCCTCAAGGCGATCGACTTCGACCTGGAGGAGCCCGAGTACGAGAACACCGCCGCGGTCTCGCACGAGATCGGCGCCGCCAAGATCCTCCAGCAGAACAACCCCGGCCTCTACGTCTCGGTGACCACCGCGGGCACCGCGGCCGGCACCGGCTGGTTCGGCCAGCAGATGCTCAACGAGGCCAAGGCGCAGGGCTTCACGCCCAACAACTTCTCGATCATGCCGTTCGACGGCGGCTTCAACGGCGCGGCCTCCCAGACCGCCGCGCTCACCGCCTTCAACGGCCTGCTGAAGACCACCTTCGGCTGGGACACCGCCACCGCGTACGCCCACGAGGGCTTCTCCGGCATGAACGGCCGCAGCGACTCGGGCGAGTACTTCTACCAGGCCGACTTCCAGACCGTGCTGGACTACGCGACCAGCCACGGCATGGGCCGCTTCACCTTCTGGTCGCTCAACCGCGACCGCCAGTGCAGCCCGCCCGACAACAACGGCAGCACCTCGGGCACCTGCAGCAGCGTCCCGCAGGCGGCCTGGGACTTCGCCAAGTACTCGGTGAAGTTCGCGGGTGCAACGCCGCCGGTCACCACTCCGCCGACCTCCACCACCCCCACGCCGCCCAACGGGAGCTGCGGGACGGTGCCGCAGTGGACGTCCTCCGCGGTCTACGTGGGCGGGAACGAGGTGCAGCACAAGGGGCACAAGTGGAAGGCCCAGTGGTGGACCACCAACGAGGAGCCCGGCACCACCGGCCAGTGGGGCGTGTGGGTGGACGAGGGGGCGTGCTGACGCCCTGACAGACATCCGCAGGTGAGGATGGCGCGACGCCGTCCGAGACCCTACGGCGGGCCCGCGGAGACCGGCATCCGCGGGCCCGCCGTCACGTCTGCGTGTCCCCGCAGGTGCGCGTTTTCGCAAATGCGCATGCCGGTGCTTGTTGGCTGAAACCGGACGTCGGATCTCCGGTTCTGTGTTTCACTCCGAACAGGTGATCAGTAGCCTCGTGCTGAGGGTCCGTGAGCAACCGCAAACGGCCCGTGGGGCCGCCACCCCGCGCCCCTCCCGTGCCAGACGCGTCCGCCCAGCCCCATGACCTGGAGAGACCAACCGTGACCGACCGTCCGTCGTGGGCCCCACAGGGCGTCGACATCAACGTGCCCAGCGTCTCGCGGATCTACGACTACTTCCTCGGCGGCTCGCACAACTTCGAAGTGGACCGCGAGGCGGCCAGGATCGCGCTCAAGGCGTTCCCCGGCATCCCGAAAATCGGCCAGGCGAACCGCGCGGTGATGCGCCGCGCCGTGCACTTCGCGCTGAGCCGCGGCATCCGCCAGTTCCTCGACGTCGGCTCCGGCATCCCCACCTTCGGCAACGTGCACGAGGTCGCCCAGGCCGCCGACCCCGACGCCCGGGTCGTCTACGTCGACAACGACCCGGTCGCCGTCACCCACAGCCGCGCCGTGCTCGCCGACAACGAGCGCGCCACCATCGCCGCCGCCGACCTGCGCGACCCGCACTCGATCCTGGAGGCCGCCGAGACCCGGCGGCTGCTCGACCTCGACGCGCCCGTCGCGCTGCTGCTGGTCGCCGTCGTGCACTTCCTGTCCGACGCCGACCGCCCCGCCGAGGTCATCGCCACCCTGCGCGACGCGCTGGCGCCCGGCAGCGTGCTGGTCCTCACCCACGCCACCATGGACGGCCCCATCCCGAGCGGCCAGCGCGAGGCGCAGGAGGTCTACCAGCGCACCGCGACCCCGCTGATCATGCGGACCGCCGCCCAGCTGGAACCTTTCTTCGAGGGCTTCGAGATCGTCGAGCCCGGCATCGTCCCGCTGACCTACTGGCGGCCCGACGCGCCGCCGAGCGACGACGACGACCCCGCCGCGCTGCACGGCCTCGCCGGCGTGGGGCTGAAGGCGTGACCACACGTCCGGCCGCGGCCGGGGGCACGGAGGACTCCGCGCCGGAACCCGGCCCGGAGTCCGAGGACAGCCTGCGAAGATTCGCGGCGATATGGAGCCGGGCCATCTACCCGGTGACCGCCACCTGGATGACCCGCGCCGAGTTCGAGGCACACCTGGTGCCGCTGGCCCGCGTGCTGCGCGACTGCCTGGGCGCCCGGCCCTTCGACCCGCGCGCCGCCGTGCCGGTCGGCACCGCGCTGGTCGACGCGCACTGCACCGACCCCGAGGCGCTGCCCAGCATCCTCGGCGTCATCGACGCCTACCTGCTGCTCTACTGCCCCCCGCGCGCCACGATGCCCGCCGACGAGGCCCGCATCCGCTGCTCCCGGCTCCAGCACGCGGTCGCCGTCGGCTTCTCCCAGGCGCTGCGCGAACGCACCCTGCAGGAGCAGGAGTCGCTCTCCCGCGCCGCCCTCGGCGCCCAGACCGAGGCCGAACGGGCCCTGGCCGCCAGCGAGGCGCGGTTCCGCGCGGTCTTCGAGAGCGCCGCCATCGGCATCGGCATCGCCGACATGGACGGCAACGTCCTGGAGATCAACGACGCGCTGACCCGGATGTTCGGCAGCGAGGCGCACGTCATGCGGCGCAACGTCAGCGACTGGGCGCACCCCGACAACGACCCCGCCACCCGCGGCCTGAACGCCGAACTCGTCCGCGGCGAACGCGACGGCTACCACGTGGAGAAGGCGTACCCGCGCGCCGACGGCTCGGTGCTGTGGGCCAACCTCCAGGTGTCGCTGCTGCGCGACGGCGCCGGCCGGCCCCAGTACCAGCTCGCGCTGCTGGAGGACGTCACGGAGCGCCGCGGCCTGCTGCGCCGGCTGCGCCACCAGGCCACCCACGACGCGCTCACCGGCCTGCCCAACCGCGCGCTGTTCTTCGAGCGCCTCGACCAGGCCCTCGCCGACGCCGGCCCGAACGGTGCGATCGGCGTCTGCTACCTCGACCTCGACGGCTTCAAGACCGTCAACGACAGCCTCGGCCACGCGGTCGGCGACCGGCTGCTGGTCGCCGTCGCCAAGCGGCTGCGCGAGTGCCTCACCTCCGAGGACCAGCTCGTCGCCAGGATCGGCGGCGACGAGTTCGTCGCCCTCTACACCTCCCCGCCCGGCCAGCGCGAGGTCACCGAGCTGGCCCAGCGCATCCTGGACGCGCTGGCCGCGCCCGTCACCCTCGACGGCCGCGAACTGCCCGTGCACGGCAGCATCGGCATCGTCCACGGGCCGGTCGGCTCGCGCGCGGCCGCCGACGTGCTGCGCAGCGCCGACATCACCATGTACCGGGCCAAGGAGCTGGGCGGCAACCGCTACGAGGTCGCCGACCCGGACGCCGACGCCCGCGCCATCACCCGGCACGGGCTCACCAACCGGCTGCCCGGCGCCCTGGAGCGCGGCGAGTTCTTCATCGAGTACCAGCCGCTGATCGGCCTCGGCGACGGCGCCGTGCTCGGCGCCGAGGCCCTGGTGCGCTGGTGCCATCCGGTGCACGGGGTGCTCGGCCCCGACCACTTCATCCCGCTCGCGGAGAGCACCGGCCAGATCGTGCCGCTCGGCCGCTGGGTGCTGGAGCAGGCGGCCGCCCAGGCCCGCGCGTGGCAGCTCGCCCACCACGGCGTCGGCCGCCCGCCGCGCGTCAACGTCAACCTGTCGCCGATCCAGCTGCACCACCCCGACCTGGTCGGCGAGGTCGTCGGCATCCTGGAGCGCACCGGCCTGCCGCCCTCCTCGCTCTGCCTGGAGGTCACCGAGTCCGCGCTGATCGGCGCGGACGAGGACACCCTCAAGCCGCTGCGGCGGATCGCCGACCTCGGCGTCGAGATCGCCCTCGACGACTTCGGCACCGGCTACTCCAACCTCAGCTCGCTGCGCTGGCTGCCGGTCAGCGTCCTCAAGCTCGACCGCGCCTTCACCCGCGGGATGCGCCGCCAGCCGGCCGACCCCGTCGACCTGAAGATCGTCGAGGGCATCGTCTCCCTCGCCCACGGGCTCGGCCTGACCGTCACCGTGGAGGGCGTGGAGACCAGGACGCAGGCCGACCACCTGCGGGACCTCGGCTGCGACCACGGGCAGGGCTGGTACTACGCGCGCCCCGGCCCGCCGGAGCACCTGCACACCCTGACCCTCGCCGACGCGAGCTGAGCGGCACCCCCGCCGGGTGAGGGGG
The DNA here is from genome assembly GCF_036353415.1 of Actinacidiphila polyblastidii. Lineage (NCBI taxonomy): Bacteria > Bacillati > Actinomycetota > Actinomycetes > Kitasatosporales > Streptomycetaceae > Actinacidiphila > Actinacidiphila polyblastidii. Next base: position 110,748 of record NZ_JAZEWV010000008.1, on the reverse strand, counting down.
GGACCGGCCAGGGCCGCCCGCGACGAGCCGTGCGGACGCCGGACGCCCGCCGATCGCACGAGGACCCGCGGGCGTCCGCCTTCTCCGTTGCCGAGCGCGGCCGGCGCTCGTGACGGCGGCCCGCGGATCGGGCATACTCCAACGCGCCAGAACCGTTGATCACAACGTGCCGCGACCCGGCGCGTGACGGCCGGTTCCGGGGTATTGCTCACCCGACGGCTCCGCCACACCCCGGCGGCGGCCGCCGTCGCCCCCGACAGGGAGGATGTGCCGAAGATGCCGCACCCCGCCTCGCCGAGCCGGCAGCTGCCGACGGAGGAAGCCCGCGACCTGCTCGCGCTCACCCGGGACATCGCCCAGCGCGCGATCGCGCCCACCGCGTCGGAGCAGGAGGACGCCGGACGCTTCCCGCGCGAGATCTTCACGCTCATCGGCGAGGCCGGCCTGCTGGGCCTGCCGTACGCCGAGGAGTACGGCGGCGGCGGGCAGCCGTACGAGGTGTACCTCCAGGTCCTGGAGGAGCTCGCGGCGGCCCGGCTGACCGTGGGCCTCGGCGTCAGCGTGCACACGCTGTCCTGCCACGCCCTCGCCGCCTTCGGCACCAAGCAGCAGCGCGCCGACCACCTGCCCGGCATGCTCGGCGGCGCGATGCTCGGCGCGTACTGCCTGTCGGAGCCGACCTCCGGCTCCGACGCGGCCTCGCTGCGCACCCGGGCGGTACGCGACGGCGACACCTGGACGATCGACGGCACCAAGGCGTGGATCACGCACGGCGGCGTCGCCGACTTCTACACCGTGCTGGCCCGCAGCGGCGGCGAGGGCGCCCGCGGCATCTCCGCCTACCTGGTCCCCGGCGACGCCCCCGGCCTGTCCGCGGCCGCCCCCGAGCGCAAGATGGGCATGAAGGGCTCGCCGACCTCGCAGGTGAACTTCGACGGCGTGGCCGTGCCGGACGCGCGCCGCGTCGGCGACGAGGGGCACGGCTTCGCGATCGCGCTGGCCGCGCTGGACTCCGGCCGGCTGGGCATCGCCGCGTGCGCCGTCGGAGTGGCACAGGCCGCGCTGGAGGCGTCGGTGGGGTACATGCGCGAGCGGCGGCAGTTCAACCGGCCGATCGCGGACTTCCAGGGGCTGCGCTTCATGCTCGCCGACATGGCGACCGGCATCGAGGCGGGGCGCTCCCTCTACCTGACCGCGGCCCGGCTGCGGGACGCCGGAGAGCCGTTCTCGGCGCAGGCGGCCATGGCCAAGCTGTTCTGCACCGACATGGCGATGCGGGTCACCACCGACGCGGTGCAGCTGCTCGGCGGCTACGGCTACACCGCGGACTTCCCGGTGGAGCGGTACATGCGCGAGGCGAAGGTGCTGCAGATCGTGGAGGGCACCAACCAGATCCAGCGGATGGTGGTGGCCCGCCACCTCGCCGGCCCCGAGTCCCGGGACTGACCCGCAGCGCCGCCCCCGCCGAAGGCCGCCCCGGCGGGCGTTGCGGCCACCGCCGGTCAGGTCCGGCCGGGTCCCGGCCTGAGCTTCGCCGGCGGCGAGAACCGGCGGGGTCGCGCCCTCGGGGCGGGGTTCCGGCCACCACCGGTCGGCGCTGGTCTTCGCCGGGGGCGAGGCTCGGCGGGGTCGTCCCTGGCCTGTTGGTCGGATCCGGGCTTCGCCGGCGGCGAGACTCGATGGGTCGCGCCCTCCGGGCGGGCGTTGCGGCCACCGCTGGTCAGGTCCGGCCGGGTCCCGGCCTGAGCTTCGCCGGCGGCGAGAACCGGCGGGGTCGCGCCTGGCCTGTTGGTCGGGTCCGGGCTTCGCGGGCGGTGAGGCTCGGCGGGTCGCGCCCTCGGGGCGAAGGTTCCGGCCACCGCCGGTCGGCGCTGGTCTTCGCCGGCGGTGAGGCTCGGCGGGTCGCGCCCGCCTCGGCGGGGGTTGCGGCGACGGCCGGCCAGGGCCGGTGGGGCCGGAGCCTCGCCGCCGGTGCCCGCCCCGGCAGGGGTCCAGGCGGGGTCCCGCCCTCCCTGGGGCTTCGCGGATGGACGGGGGGTCGCCGCCGGTCCGCCTGACCGTGGCGCGGCAACGCCCCTACGGGCAGCGGGACATGGTGGACGGCCTCCGCGCCGGGCGACCGCGCCCGTGCGGGGGGCGCGGACCGCCGGGAGTCAGCGGGCCGTCAGCTGTCGGCCGGTCAGGCCGCGAGGCGGTGGCCGGGCGTCCGCAGCGGCCGCGAGCCGGGGCCGCCCACGTGCGAGAACGGCTGGGTGCGCCAGTCCAGCCCGGCGGGCAGCGTCAGCACCACCACCAGCTCCGACTGCTCCTCGCCGGTCACGGCGTCCAGCGGCCGGGCCTCGGCGACCGCGCGGCCGGAGCCGGGGCAGACCGTCAGGCCGAAGGGGTTCCACGGGGTGGGGCACAGGGCGTGCTCGGGCAGCTCGTCCTCGTCGGCGAGGACCGCGATCGGGCGGCCGCAGTCGGGGCAGGAGAGCCGTACGACGTCGGCGAGTTCGTCATCGAACGCCTCGTCGCCGTCCTCGGCGTCCGCGCTCTCGACGTCGGCGGCGTCGACGTCCCGGTCGAACGCGGCTCCGCTCAGCGAGGCGAGCAGCGGCTCGCGTGCTTCGCCCTCCTCGAACGCGGGCTTGCTGCGTTCGCTGCGGCTGTGGCGCACATGGTTACGCATGACGCGTCTCCCCCTTGGGTGGAATGCCCTCCATCGGGCCGGCCGGGCTGCACGCTCTCGGCCATAGCGAGCACTTCCCGCCGCGCTACGCGGGTAATCACGCCACCGGAAGCGCTCCCGCCGCATGCGGTGTGGCCTTCGTCACACCGGGCGGTGCAAGGCGCTCATGCGCCCCCTGCATGCGTCCGCGCACCCCTGGACGCCCCCCGTCCCCTGGTGCGCCGCCTTGCCATCGCGCCTTATAGGGTTCCATCGGGCGAGGCCACGGCGGTTCCGCCGGCGGCGCAGACAGGCACGGGCATGCGACAGAACTGGGCGGGCAACCTCACCTTCTCCGCGCAGCAGGTGCACCGGCCCGCCGGACTCGACGAGCTGCGCGCGGTCGTCGCCCGCAGCCGCCGGGTGAAGGCGCTCGGCAGCGGCCACTCCTTCAACGACATCGCCGACACCGACGGCACGCTGATCGACGTCACCGCGCTGCCCGCGCAGATCGACGTCGACACCGCCTCGGGCACCGTGCGCGTCGCGGCCGGCGTGCGCTACGCCGAACTCGCCGCCACCCTCCACCGGCACGGCCTCGCGCTGCCCAACCTGGCCTCGCTGCCGCACATCTCGGTGGCCGGGTCCGTCGCCACCGGCACCCACGGCTCAGGCGACGCCAACGGCTCGCTCGCCACCGCGGTCCGCGCCCTCGACCTGGTCACCGGCGACGGCGACACGCTCACGCTGAGCCGCGCGGAGGACGCCGACCGGTTCGACGGCGCCGTCGTCAGCCTCGGTGCGCTGGGCGTCGTCACCCACCTCACCCTGGCCGCCACGCCCTCCTTCGACGTCCGGCAGCAGGTCCGCACCGGGCTCGAACTCACCGACGCCGTCGAGCACTTCGACGCGATCACCGCGGCCGCGTACAGCGTCAGCCTGTTCACCGACTGGCGTGCGCCGCGCTTCACCCAGGTCTGGCTCAAGCAGCTCGACGGCGCGCCCGAGCCGCGGCTGCCCTGGGCCGCGCCCGCCGGGCGGCCGCTGCACCCGGTGCCGGGCATGGACCCCGTGCACTGCACCCCGCAGGACGGCGCGCCCGGCCCCTGGCACGAGCGGCTGCCGCACTTCAGGCCCGGATTCGTGCCGAGCAGCGGTGAGGAGCTCCAGTCCGAGTACCTGCTGCCGCGCGCGCACGCCGCGACGGCGCTGGAGGCGCTGGCCGCGCTGCGCGAGGCCGTCGCGCCGGTGCTGCAGATCTGCGAGGTGCGGACGGTGGCCGCCGACGGCCTGTGGCTCAGCCCCGCCTACGGCCGGGACACCGTCGCCCTGCACTTCACCTGGATCAAGGACACCGCGGCGGTGCTGCCGGTGCTCGCGCTCATCGAGGACGCGCTGGCGCCGTTCGGCGTCCGGCCGCACTGGGGCAAGCTCTTCACCGTTCCGGCCGGCCGGGTCAGGGACGCGTACCCGCGGATGGACGACTTCCGGGCCCTGGTCGCCGCGCTCGACCCGGCGGGCACCTTCGGCAACGCCTTCCTGCGCCGCCTGTTCGCGGCCTGAGCCCGCCCGGTCCTTCCCGGCGGCCGAAGCGTGACGCGATCGGTCACCGTACGGGTAAGGTCAACGGCTGTGGAGGAGCTTGACCGGCACATCGTGGAACTTCTCGTCGCCGACGGGCGGATGAGCTACACCGACCTGGGCAAGGCCACCGGCCTGTCGACCTCGGCGGTGCACCAGCGTGTGCGCAGGCTCGAGCAGCGCGGCGTGATCCGCGGCTACGCCGCCATCGTCGACCCCGAGGCGGTCGGGCTGTCGCTGACCGCCTTCATCTCGGTCAAACCCTTCGACCCCAGCGCGCCCGACGACATCGCCGACCGGCTCGCCGAGATCAACGAGATCGAGGCGTGCCACAGCGTCGCGGGCGACGAGAACTACATCCTCAAGGTCAGGGTCGCCACCCCCATCGAGCTGGAGCACCTGCTCAGCCGCATCCGCAGCCTGGCCGGCGTCTCCACCCGCACCACCGTGGTGCTCTCCACCGCCTACGAGTCCAGGCCGCCCCGCATCTGACCCGCGCGCCCGCCGGCAGCGCCGCCGCCGCCCGGACCCGGCCGCCGCGACCGGGCCCCGACCCCGGGGGCCGCAGCGGGGCGCGGCCGGGGGAGACTGGCGGTATGCACCACAGCCCCGCCGCAGCGGCATCCGAGACGTCCGAGCAGCCCGGCCCCTCACAGGGGCCGCCGCCCACCGGCACCGTGCTGCTGCGCGGCGGTTTCGTCTACAGCCCCGCCGACCCCTTCGCGACCGCCATGGTCGTCGACGGCGGCACCGTCGCCTGGGTCGGTTCCGAGGGCGCGGCCGACTCCTTCGCCGACGGCGTCGACGAGGTGGTCGGCCTCGACGGCGCGCTGGTCACCCCCGCCTTCACCGACGCGCACGTACACGTCACCGCCACCGGTCTGGCGCTGACCGGCCTGGACCTGGCCGGCGCGGCGACCCTCGCGCAGGCGCTGGAGCGCACCGCCGCGCACGCCGCCGCGCGGCCCGGCGAGCGCATCCTGCTCGGCCACGGCTGGGACGAGTCCCGCTGGCCCGAGCGCCGCCCGCCGACCCGCGAGGAGCTGGACCGCGCCACCGGCGGCCGCCCGCTGTACCTGACCCGCGCCGACGTGCACTCCGCCGCGGTCACGACCGCGCTGCTCGACCTCGTCCCCGGCATCCGCGACCTGCCCGGGTACGACCCGCGGGCGCCGCTGACCCGCGACGCCCACCACGCGGCCCGCCGCGCCGCGCACGCCGCGATCACGCCCGCGCAGCGCGCCGCCGCGCAGCGCGCCGCGCTCGCGCACGCCGCGGCCCAGGGCATCGGCGCCGTGCACGAGTGCGCGGGCCCCGACATCTCCTCCGAGGACGACCTGACGGCGCTGCTGGCGCTGGCGGCAGCGGAAGCCGGCCCGCGGGTCTTCGGCTACTGGGCGCAGGCCGCCGAGCAGCCCGCCGACCTCGACCGGGTCCGCGACCTCGGCGCGGTCGGCGCCGGCGGCGACCTCTTCGTGGACGGCTCCCTCGGCTCGCACACCGCCTGCCTGCACGCCCCCTACGCCGACGCGCCCGGCACCTCGGGCGTCGCCTACCTCGACCCCGAGGCCATCGCGCGCCACCTGCTGCTGTGCACGCGGGCCGGCGTCCAGGCCGGCTTCCACGCCATCGGCGACGCGGCGATCTCCGCCGTGGTGGCCGGCGCCCGCGCCGCGGCCGAGGCCGTCGGGCTGGACCGGGTGCGGGCGCTGCGGCACCGCGTGGAGCACGCCGAGCTGATGACCGAGCGGACCGTCGACGGCTTCGCCGACCTCGGCCTCATCGCCTCCGTGCAGCCCGCGTTCGACGCCGCGTGGGGCGGCGAGGACGGCATGTACGCGGCGCGGCTCGGCGCCGAGCGGGCCCGCGACCTCAATCCGTACGCCGCCATGACCAGGGCCGGCGTGCCGCTGGTGCTCGGCTCCGACAGCCCGGTCACCCCGCTCGACCCGTGGGGCGCGGTTCGCGCCGCGGCCTTCCACCGCACGCCCGCGCACCGGATCTCCGCGCGCGCCGCCTTCCACGCCCACACCCGCGGCGGCTGGCGCGCGGTCGGCCGCGACGACGCCGGCGTGCTGGTGCCCGGCGCCCCCGCCGACTACGCCGTCTGGGGAGTCGGCGACCTGGTCGTGCAGGCTCCCGACGAGCGGGTCGCCAACTGGTCGACCGACCCCCGCTCCGGCACCCCCGGCCTGCCCGACCTCACTCCCGGCGGCGCCCTCCCCGTCGCCCTGCGCACCGTCGTCGCAGGCCGTACGGTGCATGCGGGGCCGAACGGGTGAGACCCGGCCGCGTCATGCGCCCGAACGGTGCGCCCTCGGTCGGCGGCGGCGTGTCGCCGCTTCGCGGACCACTCGTCACTGACCTGCTGATTTGCCGAAACCCCGCAGGTCACAGGGGTGTTGACAGTGGCTGGTCGGAGGCGAGTAGGTTCGGCCACGTCCACCACAGGACGTCGGACCGGGGGCTCTCCGCGGTTGCGTCGATCACCGCTGGGCCATGGGGCGTCGCGCCGCACGTGCACGCCGCCACTGGCAGCCAGGTCCAGCGCACCCGGCGCGGAGCGCGGCTCGCCAGTGGGCCGCTCCACCCGCGAGGGTACGGAGTGGGAGCGCCGCCCGATCGGCAGGTGTGACCCGGGAAGGGCCCGGACGCCCAGTAGACAACGGCCTCGCGCCGGCCCGCAGCCAGCGAGCCCCAGGTCGGCCCGAAGGGCGTCCGGGCCCGTTCCGCTGCCCTGAACCGGTCCTCCCCCCGCTCCCGCACCCGTCCGGCGCTCGTCCGGCGGCGCTCCCGGGGCTCTCCAGGGGCTCGGCCGGTGCCTTCCCGGGCCCCCGCTTTGCCCACCCGCGACTGACGGGACGCCCGTCAGGAGGTACGGTCGCCTTTCACCACCTCCCCACCTGCAGGAAGGCCGCCACCGTGGGCCTGCGCCACGACTCCTCCCCCCGGGTCCGTCCGGAGGGACACTCCGCCGCGGGCACGATCCCCGAGGCCGCAGGGGCGACCACCGGCGCGCCCGCAGGTCCGGCCCGGCCGGCCGGCGCGCAGCCGGGCGAGGGCGGCCCGTCGCGGCGTGCCCGCTTCGCCGCCACGGCCCGCGGAGCGGCGCCCAGCAGCGCGGTGGCCGCCGCGGGCGGCCTGGCGATGGCCGCGTCCTTCCCGCCGTACGACCTGTGGCCGCTGTCGGTGCTCGCGGTGGCCCTCTTCTCGCTGATGCTGCGCGGCCGCACCGTCCGGCAGGGCGCCTGGCTGGGCTTCGCCTTCGGGTTCCCCTTCTTCCTGTGGCTGCTGGTCTGGCTGCGCTCGGTCACCTGGATCGCGGTCGTCGTCCTGTCCGGCGTCGAGGCGCTCTACCTGGTCGCGATGGCCGCCCTCATGGTCCTCGCCCAGCGGCTGCGCTGGGCGCCGCTGTGGGCCGCGTGCCTGTGGATCGCCCAGGAACTGGTCCGCGACCGCCTGCCGTTCGGCGGCTTCTCCTGGGGGCGGCTGGCCTTCGCCAACACCGGCTCCCCCTTCACCCCGCTCGCCGCCCTCGGCGGCGCCCCCCTGCTGAGCTTCGCGGTGGCCCTCAGCGGCACCCTGCTGGCCGCCTGCGCCCTGAGCGGGTACGGCGTGTGGCAGCGGCGCACCCGGACGCCGCGGGCCGCGCTGCCGGCCGCCGGCGCCCTCGTGCTGTCGGCCGCGGTGCTGTGCGCCGGGCTGTTCGTCCCGGTGCCCACCGGCGCCGACGCCCATGTGCGCATCGCCGTCGTGCAGGGCAACGTGCAGCAGCCCGGACTGCACTTCCTCGGCCGCCCGATGAAGATCCTGGACAACCACGTCCAGGCCACCCTCAAGCTCGCCGCGGACATCAGGGCCGGCCGCGCGCCCAAGCCGGACATCGTGCTGTGGCCGGAGAACTCCTCCGACCTCGACCCGTTCTCCAACCCGGCGGCGTACGACAAGATCACCCAGGCGGTGCAGGCAGTCGGCGTCCCGGTGCTGGTCGGCGCGCTGGTCGACGGCCCGGACAAGGACCACGTGCAGAACGAGGGCATCGTCTGGGACCCGGTCACCGGCCCCGGCGCGCACTACACCAAGCAGCACCCGGTGCCCTTCGGCGAGTACGTGCCGTTCCGCAAGGAGCTGACCAAGGTCGTCAGCCAGCTCAACGAGATCCCGCGGGACTTCTACCCCGGCACCAGGACCGGCGTCCTGCAGATCGGCCCGGCCAGGCTCGGCGACGTGATCTGCTTCGAGGTCGCCTACGACGGCATCGTGCGCGACACCGTCAACGCGGGCGCCCGCGCCATCGTCGTGCAGACCAACAACGCCACCTACGGCCGCACCGGCCAGCCCGAGCAGCAACTCGCCATGTCCCGGCTGCGGGCGATCGAGCACGGCCGCGCCGTCGTCACCGCCGCGACCAGCGGGATCAGTGCGATCGTCGCACCCAATGGCAAGATCGAGCAGCACAGCGCGGAGTTCACCCAGCAGGTGCTGGACGCGGACATCCCGCTGCGCGACGAGAAGACCGTCGCCGACCGCGTCGGCGCCGTGCCGGAGTGGACCCTCGCTATGGTGGGGCTCCTGTCCTGCGCGGCCGCCGTCGCGATCGGCAGGCGCGACCGCACCGGCATGGCGAAAGGGCAGTAGCAGCAGTGAACGAGGACGAGCAGCGACGCTTCGGTCCGCTCGGCAAGGTCCTGGTGATCATCCCGACCTACAACGAAGCCGAGAACGTCAGGCCGATCGTCAGCCGGGTGCGGGCCGCGGTGCCCGACGCGGACATCCTGGTCGCGGACGACAACAGCCCCGACGGCACCGGCAAGCTCGCCGACGAACTGGCCGCCGCGGACGACCAGGTGCACGTCCTGCACCGCAAGGGCAAGGAGGGCCTCGGCGCGGCCTACCTCGCCGGGTTCCGCTGGGGCATCGAGAACGGCTACGGCGTGCTGTGCGAGATGGACGCCGACGGCTCCCACCAGCCCGAGGAGCTGCCCCGGCTGCTCACCGCGCTCAAGGGCGCCGACCTGGTGCTGGGCTCCCGCTGGATCGCCGGGGGCCGGGTGGTGAACTGGCCGAAGTCCCGCGAGTTCCTCTCCCGCGGCGGCAGCACCTACTCCCGGCTGATGCTGGACGTGCCGATCAGGGACGTCACCGGCGGCTACCGGGCCTTCCGCAAGGAGACCCTGGAGGGCCTGGGCATGGACGAGGTCGCCTCGGCCGGCTACTGCTTCCAGGTCGACCTGGCGTGGCGGGCGGTGAAGGCGGGCTTCCACGTCGTGGAGGTGCCGATCACCTTCGTCGAGCGCGAGCGCGGCGACAGCAAGATGAGCCGCACGATCGTCGCCGAGGCGCTGTGGCGGGTGACCGCGTGGGGCGTCGGCTCGCGGGCCGGCCGGCTCGCCGGCCGCAAGCCGACGGCCGGAGCCCGCGGTCCGGGCGCGCCGGCTGAGCCCTCGGCGTGAGTCCGCGACCTGAGTCCGCTGTCTGAGTCCGCGGCCTAGTCGAGGATGTTCACGGCCCGCGCCACCACCAGCACCACGGTCAGCAGCGACACCGCTGACTGGACCAGCATCAGGGCCTTCGCCCAGCGCGTCACGGGCATCACGTCGGTCGGGCTGAAGGCCGTGGAGTTGGTGAAGGACAGGTAGAAGTAGTCGAAGAAGGCCGGCTCCCAGTGCGGGGGAGCCAGCTCGGGCGACTGCATCTGGACGAACAGGAAGTCCGGCACGTCGTGCTCGCCCTGCGCGCGGGCGGCCGGACCGCCGCGGTCCAGCTCCCAGTACAGCAGCGCGAAGATGACGATGTTGGAGAGCCAGATCGCGCCGCCGGTCAGCAGCAGCGTCCCCGCGGCCGCGCCCTCGGTGCCGCGGATCAGCCCCGCGACCAGCCGCACCGCCGAGTACGCGTTGGCGCCGCCGACCACCAGGGTCAGCGTCAGCCCGGTCGCCCGGTAGGCGCGCGAGCGGCGCTCGATCCGGTACGGGCTGGCCACGAACAGCGCGAGGAGCAGCGCCAGCTCCACGGAGGGCATCAGCTCCTGCGGGTGGACCGCGAGCCGGCCGGGCAGCGTCAGCTGGATCGCCACCACCGCCAGCACGGCGATCGTGGACGCCCAGCGGGGCTCGCCGCGGGTCACCCGCCGCCAGGCGGGCTCCAGCAGCCGCTCGGCCTCCGCCAGGCCCGTGTGTGCCGCGTCGCGGCGGGCAGGCGGCGGCTCGGGCGGGGCGGCGGCGTCCGGGGCCGGGCCGCCCGGGTTCGGGTCCTGGTCGGTGGGGCTGTGGTTCACCTGCGACATCGTGTCGGGGGGCGCGCCCTGCGTCCACCGGGATCGGCTCCCCCGACCCGGCCTTTACCTCGTCTTTGGCACACTTGACGGTATGACGACGAGTTCACCGCCCCCGGTCCGCCCGCAGCCGGCGGTCCAGCCCAAGCGGCGGCGTCCGCTCGGACGGCTGCTGCCGCTGGCGGTCGCGATCTGGGCGGTGCTGGAGATCTGGCTGCTGATCGTGGTCTCCGACGCGACCAGCGGGTTCATCGTGTTCCTGTGCATCCTGGCCGGGTTCGTACTGGGCGCCGCGGCGGTCAAGCGGGCCGGGCGCAGCGCGTGGCGGAATCTGACCGCCTCCGTGCAGGCGCAGCAGGCCGGGAAGCCCGCGCCGGAGCACACCGAGGGCGGCGGCAGGACCGGGCTGCACATGCTGGGCGGCATCCTGCTGATCATTCCCGGGTTCCTCTCGGACGCGGTGGCGCTGCTGCTGCTCTTCCCGCCGACCCGCAAGCTCATCGGCGCGCTGGGCGAACGCGCCGCGGAGCGGCACCTGCGCAAGCACCCCCCTCAGGCGGCCCCCGGCGATCCCGGTTCGCTCGGCGACCTCTACCAGCAGGCCCGCGAGGCCGAGGAGCAGGCGCGTATCCACCGCCCCGACGGCAAGGTCATCCAGGGCGAGGTCATCGACCGCGACTGAGGCGCCAGCCCGGCGGGACGGATGGCCGGGCGTCGCCCCGTCGTCTCGCGGGCTGACGGTCGGACCACAGAAAAACGGGCGGCGGCGGCGCAGAAGTGTCGGGGCCCTGGCCGGACCGGAGGTCCGGGGAGGGCCGGGTGTGATGCTGGGGTCAGGCGCTCTTACGGTTGTCCCGCGGATGCACCGCGATGTTCATCGCACCGGATCGCAGGACGGCCAGCCGTTCGGCCAGCACCTCCTCCAGCTCCTCGAGCGTGCGCCGCTCCATGAGCATGTCCCAGTGCGTACGCGCGGGCTTGGTCGTCTTCTCCTCGGGGCCTTCGCCGTCCACCAGCAGAGCGGTCTGGCCGCAGGCGCGGCACTCCCACTCCGGCGGGATCTCGGCCTCAACCGAGAACGGCATCTCAAATCGATGGCCGTTCCGGCATGCGTACTCAACGGTCTGGCGCGGGGCCAGATCGATACCGCGGTCGGTCTCGTAGCTGGTGGCCCCGAGTCGCGTGCCGCGGAGAGCTCGCTCACTCATGAATCGTGCCTCCCGGGCTTGGTCGCCCACAGGACAGGTGTCGCTGTCGTCGTCATCCGGTCAACGTCCGGTCGGCGGTGAAGATTCCCGTTTCGGGAGATGCGTCGCCCGTCGTGTCGCCCCTGTTTCTACCCACCGGTGCCCGGTTTGTCACATCTGGGCGGAGATGTCACCCGGTGTCGTCGTATGTTTTCCGTGCAGTAACGGTCAAGCTTCTGGGCCAACCGCGTACACTACCGGTCCGCACCGCTGAGGGCTAAATCGTGTCCACCGTCGCGCCTTCCGGCGCTTCCCGGCGAACCGGTGCAGAACCTCCCGGACGGCCCACACCGCCCGCCCCCGCGCCCGGATACGGGCCGCCCGCGTCCGGATCGTGGACGTCGGGGCGCGGTACGGACGGGGCCCGCGCCGCAGGGGTCTGCGCGGTCGTGTCGTGGGGGAGTGCGAAGACCCTGAGGAAGAACTGTGCGAGCGGGCCGATCGCGACCGCGTAGAGCACCGTGCCCACGCCCACCCCGCCGCCCAGCAGGAAGCCGGCGGCGAGCACGGTCACCTCGATGCCGGTGCGGATCAGCCGCAGCGACCGTCCCGTCCTGCGGTGCAGCCCGGTCATCAGCCCGTCCCGCGGGCCGGGCCCGAACCGGGCGGTGATGTAGAGGCCGGTCGCGGCGCCGTTCAGCACCACCCCCGCCACCAGCAGCGGCACCCGGACGCCGAGCGCCTGGTACTGCGGGACCAGCGCCATGGTCAGGTCGATGAAGGCGCCGACCAGGAAGACGTTGGAGACGGTGCCGAGCCCCGGGCGCTGCCGGATCGGCCACCACAGCAGCAGGACGGCCGCGCCGACGACAATGGAGACGTTGCCGATGCTGATCCCGGTGTGCCGGGCCAGTCCCTGGTGGAAGACGTCCCACGGGTCCAGGCCGAGATCGCCGCGGATCACCAGCGCGTCGCTCGCGCCGTAGAGGGCGAGGCCGGCGTACAGGCGCAGCAGCCGCCGGTACGGCTGCGGTCCGCCGGGCAGCGGCCCGCGGACGAGGGAGAGGCGGGAGCGAGGACGGGAAGGGTGTGACGGGTGTGACGGGCGTGGACGCTGCGGGCGCGGGAACAACGGAACCCCCCTGGCGGTCGAGTCGGCGCGCATGCCACTCTGTGGCTTGTGGCGGCATGAGATCCACGGCCAATCTGCGAAAGGTGGACTGAATTCGATGTCCCAGTGGACTGCGTCGGTGAGTGCGGCGCATCTGGCCCGGCTCCTCGCCCCCCGTCCCCGTACCGGCGCCGAGGACGGCCGCGCCGCCGGGCGCAGGCTGCCCGCCTACCGCGAGCTGGCCGACGGGGTGCGGCTGCTGGTGCTCGAAGGACGCGTCCAGGTGGCCGCGCGCCTCCCGGCGGAGCGCGAACTGGCACTCGCGCTGCGCGTGAGCCGCACTACCGTGGCCGCCGCGTACGAGGCGCTGCGCGCCGAGGGGTTCGCGAAGTCCCGGCGCGGCGCCGGCAGTTGGACCGCCATACCGGAGGGCCACCTGCTGCCCTCGCGCAGCCTCGAACCGCTGCCGCCGGACGCCGCCGGCCGGGTCATCGACCTCGGCACCGCCGCGCTGCCGGCCACCGAGCCGTGGCTCAGCCAGGCCATGCAGGGCGCGCTCGCCGAACTGCCCGCCTACGCGGCCACGCACGGCGACTTCCCGGCCGGACTGCCGGTGCTGCGCGAGGCCATCGCCGACCGCTACACCCTGCGCGGCGTGCCCACCATGCCCGAGCAGATCATGGTCACCACCGGCGCGATGGGCGCGATCGGCGCCGCCGCGCGGCGCGCCGTCGGCTACGGCGAACGGGTCGCGGTGGAGTCGCCCAGCTACGCCAACGTGCTGGAACTCTTCCGTGAGACCGGCTCCCGGCTCGTCCCGGTCGCGCTGCGCGAACGGCTCGGCGGCTGGGACATGGACGCCTGGCGGCGGGTGCTGCGGGACGCGGCGCCCCGCATGGCGTACGTGATGCCGGACTTCCACAACCCCACCGGCACCCTCATCGGCGACGACCAGCGGCGCGACCTGGTGGAGGCGGCCCGGGCGGCCGGCACGGTCGTGGTGGCCGACGAGACCATGGCGGAGCTGGTCCTGGACGGCGAGGACTCCGGCACCCGGCCGATGGCCGCCTTCGACCGCGGCGGCACGGTGATGACGGTGGGCTCGGCGAGCAAGACGGTCTGGGCCGGGCTGCGCATCGGCTGGGTCCGCACCACCCCGGAGGTGGTGCGCCGGCTGGTGTCCGCCCGCGCCTACCTCGACCTGGGCTCCCCGGTCGTCGACCAGCTCGCGGTCGCCTGGCTGCTGCGCGAAGGGGCCTGGGACGAGGCGCTCGCCGCACGCAGGGCGCGGGCCAGGGAGTGCCGGGACGACCTCGCGGCGGCGCTGCGCGAGCACACGCCCGACTGGGAGTTCACGGTGCCGCGCGGCGGCATGACGATGTGGGTGCGCACCGGCGACGTGTCCGGCTCACGCCTGGCGGTGACCGGCGAGCGGCTCGGCGTCCGCGTCCCGTCGGGCCCCCGCTTCGGCGTCGACGGCGCCTTCGAGTCCTACGTCCGCATCCCCTTCACGGTCAGCAACCCCGCCGCCGACGAGGCGGGCGCGCGGCTCGCCGAGGCCGCCCGGCTGGTCCGCTCCGGCGCGGGCGCCGACGGCGAGCCGACCGGCCTCTTCGTGGCCTGAGATCGGCACCCGCCGCCCGCACCGCCCCAGGGCCCGGCGTGTGGATCTCCGCGGCGTCGCGTCGCCCGGCACGCCCATCTGCGGCGTTGCCGTCGGTCGACGACGGCCCCCTCGGCCTGGCGGCCGGGGAGGCGACCCCACCGCGTCGCTCTCCTCCTCCGCCTTGCAGCCGCACGCACCGGACCCCGCTCCTTCTCCCGCGGAGATCCGCACGACGGGCCCTAGCCGAGTTCGAGGTCCGCGACCGTGCGGACCACCGTGTCCTTGCCGAGGGAGACCGGCTCCCGGTCCGGCTCCCGGTCCGGCCCCGCGGCGGGGCCGGCCAGGGCGTCCGCCGGGGGCACGTCCGCGCCCGGCAGCAGGGAGAGGACCGCGGCCCGCTCCGCCGCCGGCGTCTCCTCGTCGTAGGGGTCGGGCGTCGCCGGCACCTGGAGCCGCAGCACAGGACCGCTGCCGAGCCGGGCGTAGCCGCGCCCGGCCGGCACGTCCGCCGCGGGCGTGGTCCGCGGCCGCTCGCCGAGCACCGCCGCGACGTGCTCGGGGCCCATCGGTCCGAGCACGACGCGCGCCCGGGTCTGCGCGATCACCACCGGCGCGAGCGACTCCGTCGCGTCGAGCTGCTCGGCCACCGCGACCGCGACGTTCGCGGTGCGGCCGTGCCGCAGCGGCACGTCCAGCAGGCTCTGCGGGTCGGGCCGGCCCTCGGCGAGCGCCAGCTGGCTCAGCGCGGTCGGCCGGTCCAGCACGATCCACAGCGGCCGCCGCACGTCCTCGGGCACCGGATTGCCGGACTGCCGGGCCCGGTTGACCGCGATGAGCCGGCGCTCGGTCTCGTGCGCCGCCCACTCCAGCGTCGCCGCCGCGCCGAGCAGCCCGTCCTCGACGGCCAGCACGCCCGGCCGCCCGGCCAGGCACGCGTACTCGCCAGCGCCGCTGCCGTCGACCACCACCACGTCGCCGTGCTGCAGCGCCTGCAGGGCGATGGACCGCAGCAGCGTCGTGGTGCCGGAGCGGGGCTGGCCGAGCGCCAGCAGATGCGGCTCCGAGGAGCGCGCACCGGTCCGCCACACCACCGGCGGCGCGTCCCGGGTCTCCCCGCCGGAGGCCACCGGCACGGTGCGCTGCACGGCCTCCGCGTCGGTGAACCCGAGCACCGTCTCGCCCGGCGCGGTCACGTACCGCTGCGCGACGATGTCCGTCGGCAGCGGCGGGAGCACGGTGAGGGTGACGTGGTTCTCCTCCTCGTTCCAGTCGAAGCGGTACTCGCGCCCGCGGCCCGCCTTGGCGTGCAGCAGCTGCTCGACCCGCTCCCGGGAGTCCGCCTCGCCGTCGGTGAAGTACGCCGGGTAGCGCAGGTGCAGCCGGGACAGCCGGCCGTTCGCGAAGGCGTACTCGGCGAACGCCCGGTCCCAGCTGCCGTCCGGCGCGTAGAGCGGCGCGGGATCGCCGTCCACCGACAGGTACGGCACCAGGGCCTCGTACAGCGACTGCAGCCGCACCGCCTCGGCCTCGGTCGGTCCGGTCGGCGCGGGCACGGCGCGGTCCCGGCCCATCCACGCCGCCGAGGCCATCAGCGCGACCACCGCGAGGATCGGCCCGTACGGCATCATCACCACGATCACCAGGCCCGCCGCGGCCAGCAGCAGCGCCGGCATCCGCCGGTCCTTGGGGGTGCGCCCCCACCATCCGGCCGCCCAGGCGGCCTGCCTGCGCATGCCGCGCGCGATGGTGATGACGGGGTGCAGCACGTCGGTGGCGCCGTCGGCGGCGCTGCGGGCCATGTCACGGCCGCGGACGAGCGCCGGCCGAGCGCTCAGAATGCTGGGAAGAGGACGCCTGACCACGGGTTCTCCATGGGTCGTTCGAGTGGGGGTACCGGAGGTACGAAGGGCGCGCCGGGGACGGGCGCGCCACAGCGAGCGGGTACGGGCCCGGCGCGCGGTGGCACCGCCGCCGGACCCGTGCACGCGGTGGCATGAGCGGCCGCGGTGCCGTGACCTAGATCTTCAGCCCGCCGATCAGACCGGCCAGGCTCGCTCCACCCGCCTTGATGCTCGGTGCGATCGCCGTGCCCGCGAGATAGAAGCCGAAAAGGGCGCACACGACGCCGTGCGAGACCTTCAGGCCGTCCTTGCGGAAGAACAGGAACACGATGACGCCGAGAAGAACGACGCCGGAGATGGACAGGATCATTGGGCTCTTCTCCTGGGTGATGGGGACGGTCACCATGAGTTCTTCCAGGCTCACAAGAAGTCATCGATCCCGCCCGGCGGCATAAGAGTGATTTGTGGATCATTTCCACCACCTGGGGGAGAGGGGCGGCCGCGGCGCGCGGCCGTACGGCGCGATCATTGCCCGCCGCCGGGCCCTCGCCCGACTCCTCGCCGAGAGCACCGCCGGTGGAGCAACGGCTTCGCCCGGACGGGTGAGGGGCGCTCGGCGCGCGGCCGATCTCGGGGCGCGCCGGCTCCGCGCCGGGGCGCGCTGCCCGCGGATGGTCAACGTCTCGGCGGGTCGGCGTGGCCGGCCGCTGGCACGTTGCGGGCTGCCGGGGCACGACGCTCGGCGCCGGGCGTGCGGCGCGCGAGTGGCGGCCGGCTCGGCGGGGTGCGCGCCACCGCCCGCCACCGGCCGGTGGCGGGCGGAATCCTCGGGCGTTCCCCGGGGGCGTGCCGGCCGGCGCCTGGTGCGCTCCCCACGGGCCGCGGGTGGTCACCGCGGCGGCGGGGTCGGTGCCGCTGGCACTGGCGGGTTGCGGCGGATCGCGGGGGTGCGGCGGGTGCGCTGCTGGGCCGCGGCCACCCGGCGGCGGGCGGTGCCTTCGGGCGTGGCCCTGGGGTGAGGGGGGCTGCCGCAGGTGTCGGCGGTTGCCGGCGGATGATGGTGGGGTGCAGTTGACACCGATCTCGTGGCGGGGACTGGCCGCGGCCCTGGCGGAGCGGTTGGCGACGACGCCGCCGCCCGGGGGCGGCGCCCGGTGGCGCGTCGCCGTGGACGGCGCCCCCGCCGCCCGCCCGGGCGAACTCGCCGACGCGCTGGCGGCGGAGCTGCCCGCCCTCGGCCACCCCGCGCTGCGGGTCCGCGCCGCCGACTTCTGGCGCCCCGCCTCGCTCCGCCTGGAGTACGGGCACGAGGACGTCGACGCGTACTACCAGCTGTGGCTGGACACCGGCGCGCTGCGCCGCGAGGTGCTGGACCCGCTCGGCCCCGGCGGCAGCGGCCGCGCGCTGCCCTCGCTGCGCGACCCGGCGACCGACCGCTCGACCCGCGCCGCCTACGTGACGCTGCCGCCCGGCGGCGTCCTCGTCCTCGACGGGCCGCTGCTGCTCGGGCAGGGCCTGCCCCTCGACCTGACCGTCCACCTGCGGCTGTCACCGGCCGCGCTGCGCCGCAGGACCGAGCCGGGGGAGCAGTGGACGCTGCCCGCGTACGAGCGGTACGCCCGCGAGGCGCTGCCCGAGGAGGCCGCCGACGTCGTGGTGCGCGCCGACGACCCCGCGCACCCCGCGTGGACGGGCTGACGCGCCCGCCGGACCGTCACACAACCGCCGCCGGGAGCGCCTTGCCGTGGGGCCGCGCGCACCGCTAGCGTCCACGAGCACCATGACTGTCGCCATCGCGCCGTTGACCTCCGAGCACATACCCGCGGCCGTGCAGCGGTACGACCGCTGGTTCACCCGGGCCAGGCGGCCCCCCTCGCAGCGGTCCTGGCTGGCCGACGGCCCGGTCCGCGGCGAGGAGCTGCTCGGCAAGCTCCAGCACGCGCCCGGTCTGGAGGCGTGCCGGGCGCTCGACGCCGAGGGCGCGCTCATCGGTCACCTCGCCGCGGTGCCGCTCGACCTCACCCCGGACGACCCGGCGGCGCTGCGCAGCCACCCGCACTCCGCGCTCGTGCCGCACGGCGGCCACGCGCTTCCGGCCGGCCGCGAGACCGAGGTGCTGCGCGCCCTCTACACGCGCGTCGCGGAACGCCTGGTCGCCGACCGGCGCCTGGTGCACTACGTGGACGTGCCGGCCGGCGACACCGCCACCGCGCCCTGGTCCGACCTCGGCTTCGGCCGCGAGATCGTGCACGGCCTGATGGCCGTCAGGGCCCGCGGCCGGCAGCCGCGCGGTGTGGAGGGCCTCGGCATCCGGCGCGCCGGCCCCGGCGACCTGCCGCAGATCGGGCGGATGGCGGCGGAGTCCTCGCGCAGGCAGCGCGGCTCCGCGGTGTTCAAGCCGCAGCCCGAGGGCCCACTGGCGGCCCTGCGGCTGCACTACGCCGACGCGCTCGCGGACTCCCGCTGCGGCGCGTGGATCGCGGCGCGGCGCGGCGAGGAGATCGGCATGGTGGTCGTCGTCCCGGCGGCCCCCGATCCGGTCACGCCCGAGTCGTGCGTCGAGCTGGCCGAGGCGTACGTGGTCCCCTCGGCGCGCGGCGAGGGGATCAGCCGGGTGCTGCTGGCGACCGCGCTGGCCTGGGCGTACGACAGCGGCCACCGCCACATGTCGGCGCGGTGGCACTCCGCGTCGCTCGCCGCCGACCACTGGCCCCGGGTCGGCTTCCGCCCGGTGGCCTACCGCCTCTCGCGCACCCTTGACGCGCGCATCGGTGGCCCGGCCGGCACGTACTGAGCACGCCACCTCCGCCGGCGGCCCGCCGGCTCGCCGAACTAGGCGAACAGGGAGGGGAGTTCGGTGCGCGAGACGACGCCCAGCTTCGGATACGCCTTGTAGAGGTGGTAGCCGACCGTGCGGGGGCTCAGGAACAGCCGGGCGGCGATGTCCTTGTTGGACAGTCCTTCGGCGGCCAGCCGGACGATCTGCGACTCCTGGGGGGTCAGGCCCGCGGTGTCCGCGGGAGAGGGCGACGCCGGCTGACGAGCCGTCACACGTGCTCCGGTCGCGTTGAGTTCGCTGCGGGCCCGGTCGGCCCAGGGGCGGGCGCCGAGGCGCTCGAAGGCGTCGAGCGCGGTGCGCAGCCGGTCGCGGGCCTCGGTCTTGCGGCGCGCCCGGCGGAGCCACTCGCCGTACAGCAGCTCAGTGCGGGCCGACTCCATCGCGCGCCGGTGCGGCTCGTGCGCGGCCAGCGCGGCGGCGTAGTGCCGCTCGGCGCGCTCGTCGGGCGCGCGCAGCGCCAGGCAGCGTTCGACCAGCGCCCGCGCCCAGCCCTGGCCGCAGCGCTCCGCCCAGTCGCGGAAGCGGGCGAACGCCTCGTCGGCGCGCCCGGGTTCGCCGATCCTGACCGCGGCCTCCACCAGGTCCGGGACGCTTCGGGTGGCGCTGATGTGGTGCCGTACGGTCGGCTCTCCGAGCAGCAGCAGCCGGTCCAGGGCGGAGCGGGCGCGCCCCAGGCCGAGGTCGAGCAGGCCCTGCGACCAGTACGCCCAGGGAGCGCCGGGGGCCATCGCCGCGCCGGAGCCGCCGCCGAGCGCCAGGTCGACATGGCGCCGGCACTCCTCCTGCGCGCCGCGCACCGCCGCGACATGCGCCAACGCGCTGCTCAACTGGCTGACCCACTGGCCCTGTCCGGTGTCGCGGGAGAGCCGCAGCCCCTCGGTGGCGGTGCGGTACGCCGCGTCGTAGCGGGAGTCGAAGATCTCCGTCTCGGCCCGGAAGAACATGATCGTGGCCAGCCGTCCGACGCCGCCGCTCTCGCGGCTCTCGGCGGCGAGCGCGGTGGTCAGCTCGTGTGCGTCCGCGTCCTGGCCGAGGGTCAGGCCGACGCCGCAGAGCATGACCAGGTCGCGCGGGTCGATCCGGCCGCCGTGCGCCGCCCGCGCCGCCGCGGCCGCCGCGGCCAGGGACGGCGGCGGGGCGCCGGCCGGCCGTGCGGCCGGGGCCAGCGCGCCGGTGACGAAGTCGGCGACCGGACGGATCGGCGTGTCCGCGGGCAGGTCGAGCGCGGCGAGCCGCGCCATCGTGCCGGCCACCTCGTCCGCGCCGAGGTACCAGGCGGTGTGGGCGGCCTGCACCAGCATCCGCGCGGCCCGCGCGGGGTCCGGCGCCGCCGCGAGCGCCGCCGCGCCGGTCAGCGTCCGGTGGGCGGCGGGGAAGTCGCCCCGCCAGAACTCCGCGAGCCCGTCGACGTGCAGGATGCGGGCTCGCACGACCGCGTCGGGGCCCGCGGCCCCGCTCGCGCCGGCCCGCGTGTCGTCCCGGCGCGCGGCCCGGCGGGCGGCCTGGTCGGCGAAGTCGCGGGCGGCGCCCAGGTCGCCCGCCTCGGACGCGGACTCGGCGGCCAGTACCAGGCGTTCGATCCGCGCCTCGGGGTCCGTGCTGAGCCGGGCGGCGCGCTCGTACGCGGCCATCGCCGCCGTGTGGCCGCTGCGTTCGCGGGCGCGGCCCGCGGTGGCTTGCAAGGCGGCGGCGACCGCCTCGTCGGGGCCGGTGGCGGCGGCGGCCAGGTGCCAGGCCCGGTGGTCGGGGTCCCGCACCGGGTCGGCCGCCGCGGCGAGCGCCCGGTGCACCGCCAACCGGTCGGGCAGCGGCGCGCGTTGGTAGACCGCGGCGCGCACCAGCGGATGCCGGAAGTGCAGCCTGTCCTCCACGTGGTCGACGAAGACCAGCCCGGCGTTCTGGGCGGGCGTCAGATCCTCCACACCGACGCCGAGTTCGGTGGCGGCGCGCAGGAGCGTGTCCGCGTCGCCGCTGTGGTCGGCGGCCGCCATCAGCAGCAACGTCTGCGTCCTGGCGGGCAGTCGGCTCACCTGCCCGTGGAAGGCCAGCTGCAGCCGGCTGGTCAGCGGCAGCGCCGCGAAGCCTGCTGGCGCCGCGCGCCCTTCGCCGCGCAGGCCCAGCGGCAGTTCGCGCAGGGCGAGCGGGTTGCCCTGGGCCTCGGCGAGCACCTGGGCGCCGGCCGGGGCGGCCGGCGGCGTGCCGCGCTCCGCCAGCAGCGCCGCCGACGCGGCGCCGTCCAGCGGGCCGAGCCGCAGCTCCGGCAGCCCGGTCGCGGGAAACGCGCCCTCGCCGTCCCGTACCGCGAAGAGCATCACGACGCCCTCGGCGTCCAGCCGGCGGGCCGCGAACGCCAGGGCGTCGGCGGAGGCCCGGTCGAGCCACTGCGCGTCGTCCACGACGCACAGCAGCGGCCCGTCACCCGCGTGCTCGGACAGCAGCGAGAGCACCGCGAGCCCGACGAACATCGGCTCCCCCGCGCCCCCCGTGCCGCCGGGGCCCGTGCCGCCCGATCCGTCGCCGCGCGCGCCCAGGGGGCCGTCCGCCGCCAGCCCGAACGCGGCCTCCAGCGCCCGCCGTTGCGGCGGCGGCAGCGCGGCGGCCGAGCCCATCGCCCGGCGCAGCAGCAACTGCAACCCGGCATAGGGCAGTTCCGCCTCGAACTCGATGCCCTGGCCGCGCACCACGGTCATCGTGCAGGCGGCGCCCGCCGCGTACTCCAGCAGCGCCGACTTGCCGATCCCGGCGTCACCGCGCAGCACCAGCACACCGCTGCGGCCCTCGCGTGCGCCGTCGAGCAGCGCGTCGAGCGCGGCCGCCTCCCCGTCCCGTCCGTGCAGCATGCCGGGCACGCTAGTGCTCCGGCCGGAAATGTTCACTGGTTCGCGGCGCCCGGCACGGCACCTCGCGGCGTTGTCGGAGTCGCCCGGGTACGCCCAGTACGAGGACGATCCTGCGCGTGGCGACGCACCGCACCGGACACCGCGAACCAGGCAGGCATTTCCGGCCAGAGCACTAGCCGATCGCCCGTCCGGGGCCGGACGGATGTGCGGCCCCCGGGCGCGCCCCCCGGTCCTGCCCGGCGCCGAGCGCGTGGCGGATCGCCGTCTCGACGGGGGAGTGGTCGCCGTCGGCCCGGTCGAGCAGATACGGCGCCGTCGGGTAGAGCGGCGGCTGCGCCATGAACCGCGGGCGCGTCCCGTGGTGCGGCTGGGCGGCGTGCACGAGGAAGGGGTGGCACAGGTAGACGTCGCCGGGGCGTCCGGTGGCGAGCGCCTGCGGGCGGTGCGCGCTCACCGCGTCCAGCTCCTTCGCCAGCGCCAGGATCGACGCGCCGTCCTCGCCGTACCGGGCCAGCACCGGCGGCACATCCAGGTGGGAGCCGGCCCTGATCCTGGTCGGCGCGTCCTGCTCGCCGACCTCGGTGAAGAGGAACAGCATCAGCAACGCACGGTCCCGGGAGCGGACGTTGGCGAAGTACCAGCTCTCGCCGTCGGGCAGATAGCTGCCCTCGATGTGCCAGCCCGCGTCGTCCGGCTCCTCCTCGTGCGGGAAACGCAACGGGAACGACCCCAGCGAGGTGCGCGGCGCCCAGCGGCCCGGCCCGACCAGCCGGTCGAACGCGGCATGCAGAACAGGGGTGTTGGCGGCCTCGGCGAACGGCGGCTGCGCCATGTCGAAGACCCAGTGCACCGGCTTCGTCCAGGTCGCCGGCGTGTGCGGGTCGCAGCCGGTCCGCTCCCAGAGCAGGGCGGCGCACCGCTCGGCGGTCGACGCCGGGAAGGCGCCGTCGAGCTTCACGTACCCGTCCCGCAGGAAGCGCTGCTCCAACGCGTCGTCGTCCACCTGCCGATCATCACGCGGGGCCGCGCGCGGGCGCCAACGCTTTTTCCCGGCGCGGCGGTTCAGCCCTGCTCGGGCAGGGTGCCGTGGATCTGCCGGAGGAAGCTCGCGTTGTCCGGGGTGTGCCGGATCCGGTCGAGCAGGGTCTCCAGGCCGCCCTGCGCGTCCCTGCCGTGCAGGGCGCGGCGCAGCCCGCGGACCGTCTGCAGCTGCGAGGCCGGCAGCAGCAGCTCCTCGCGCCGCGTGCCGGAGGAGGTGACGTCGACGGCGGGGAAGATCCGCCGCTCGGCGAGCGACCGGTCCAGGTGCAGCTCCATGTTGCCGGTGCCCTTCAGCTCCTCGTAGTAGAAGGTGTCCGCGCGCGAGCCGGTGTCGACCAGGGCGGTGGCCAGGATGGTCAGCGAACCGCCCTCCTCGGCCAGCCGGGCGGCGCCGAACAGCCGCTTGGGGCCCAGCAGCGCGGCGGCGTCCACGCCGCCGGACAGGGTACGGCCGCCGCTCGCGGCCACGGCGTTGTGCGCCCGGCACAGCCGGGTCAGCGAGTCCAGCAGGATCACCACGTCCTGGCCCTGCTCCACGAGGCGCTTGGCCCGCTCCACGGCCAGCTCGGCGACCGCGATGTGCTGCTTGGCGGGCTGGTCGAAGGTGGAGGAGATCACCTGGCCGCGGACGCTCCTGCGCATCTCGGTGACCTCCTCGGGGCGCTCGTCCAGGAGCAGCACCATCAGCAGGCACTCGGGGTGGTTGTCGGCGACGGCGGCGGCGATGCTCTGCAGCAGCACGGTCTTGCCGGCCTTGGGCGGCGCGACGATCAGGCCGCGCTGGCCCTTGCCGACCGGGGACATCAGGTCCATCAGCCGGCCGGCCACCGCGCCGGAGCCCTTGAGCGCCGCGCTCTCCAGCTGCAGCCGCTCGCGCGGGTGGAGCGGGGTCAGGTCACCGAAGTGCCGCCGGTCGCGGGCGGGAGGCCGCCCGCCGACGAGCCGCACCTCCCCGAGCACGCCGGGCCGCTGCCCGGCCGTGCCCTCCACCAGGTCGCCCCTGCGCAGTCCCGCCTTGCGGATCTGTGCCTGGGAGACCTGGACGTCGTCGGGTCCCGGGAGGAGGCCCGGTCCCCTGAGGTGGCCGTTGCCGCCCCGGTCGATGTCGAGTACGCCGGTGATCCGCTGCGGCAACTCCTGCCGGGCAGCGGGGCGTTCGAGAATGTCGGTCATGTGCGGGTCGTCCTTTCGCGGACGGAGGAAGTCGTGGGTGGCGCGGGGTGGGGATGGCGGCGCGAGCGGTCACGTCACGCTCCGCGAGCCGCGGAAGCCTCCACCGGCGGTGGCCGGTCCACGAGGGTCAGGTCCTGTGTCGGACCGCCTGCGAGGGGTCGCCGCGAAAACCGGTGGCGGCGCGGAATCGGCCGGTACGACGAGGATGGCTCGTACGAGGAAGCCGGAACGCGCCCGGCGCGGAGGCCGGAGAGGAGATGGTGCGGAAGGCCGGGTGTTCAGTGCCCGAACCGGAGGGACAGGTGCCACAGAAGTGCACGGACTATGAGTCCCTCATGCTGAGGATAGCACGGCTGCCGGGCTCCCGGCACCGGGTTCCTGGCACCGGTCGGCGGTCGGCGGTCGGCTCACTCCACGTCCACGCCGTGGTCCCTGAGCAGGTCCTCCAGCGCGTTCTGGCCGCCGTACCCCCTGCCGCCGGGGACGAAGTCCCAGTCGCCGCCGGAGCGGCGGCGGAAGGAGCCGAGGACCAGCGCGGTCTCGCCCGGCCGCCCGTCGGACACCTCCAGCCGGCCGGCCTCCGCACCGGAGGAGTCGGTCAGCCGGATGCGGGCACCGGTGAAGCCCGCGAGGTCCGCGTGCGGGTCCGCCGCCGGGTCGACGGCGGCGACGAGCACCAGCCGGTCCGCCGCCGCGGGCAGCCGGTCGAAGGCCACCCACACCGCGGCCTTGTCCTCGCCGAGGCCCGGCGTCATCCGCACGGCGCCGTCCGCGGTGCACGGGTTGTTGTAGAAGACGAAGTGCGCGTCGCTGAGCGCGGCGCCGCCCCGGCACACCAGCGCGCACACGTCCAGCCGCACCGGACCGTCCCACCACATGCCCAGCACGCTGGCTTCCGGGTCGTCCAGGACGTCCGGCCCGGCGCCGCGCCGGCCGCTGTCGCCGCTGGCGCCACCGTCGCCGCCGGCCGCGCCGGGGTCGGAGCCGCCTGGATCGCCGGAGCCGGCGCGGCCGGCGGCGGGCGCCGGGCCGAGCCGCCCGGTGAGGCCGTGCTGGTGCAACAGCTCGACGAGTTCGGTGCCGGACACCAGCGTCAGCGGCTTGCCGTGCGCGAAGGTGTGGGAGGTCGGCCCGAAGCCCGAAGTGGTGATCAGCACGCCCTTGTTGGCGCCGACGCTCTGCACGGTGCCGTACAGGTCGCGTACCGCGCTGGGCGACACGGTGTTGCGGTACCGCTTGACCTGCACGACGATCGTGCCACCGCGTATCGGGTCCGGGTCCAGGGCGTCCACGTCCACCCCGCCGTCGCCGGAGCGGACCGTGGTGACCGCCTGCATGCCCATCGCCCGGAAGAGTTCGGCGACCAGCTCCTCGAACTCCAGCGGGTCCATGGCCAGCAGATCGGGCTCCGCCCCGCCGCCGTGCGAGACGGCCGCGCGCCCCGCGGTGCCGGGCAGCCGCACCGCGGTGACGGCGGCACGCTTGTCGGGCCGCGCCGACAGCTGACCGCCGAGCCCCTCGACCAGGCAGTCCACCGGGTCCACCCGGGACAGGTTGACGGCCGTGAAGTCGGCTCGGGAGACCAGCACCGTCGCCAGGGACACCGGCGAACGATGGCCGGTCGCCGGGTCGGTGGCGTCCGCGAAACCGGTGAGCGCGACCGAGTCCAGCAGGCCGGAGGAGTCCGCCGCGAACACCTCGCGCAGCACCAGCAGCATCAGCTGCGCCAGCACGTCGCGGTAGGCGGCCCGGCGCTCGGTGACCGGCCGGGCGACCTCCTTCTCCCGGTCCTGGCCCGGCAGATAGCGGATCGCGGAGACCTCGGGCACCACCGAGAACGGCGGCAGCTCCCAACTGAGCAGCAGCCGCCGCTCGGGCGGCTGGAAGGACGCGGAGACCTGCCGGGGCAACCCCTCGGGGAAGACCGTGGCGGCGTAGAGCGCTGCGGTCAGATACTCCTCGACCGCGCTCGGTTCGCCCCGCCCGAGCCCGTCGAGCCAGGCGCGCACGGCGTCGTTGTGCCGCCGTATCTCCGCCAGACGCTGGTCCGCCCACTGCCGGTACTGCCGCTCGTAGCCGGCCAGTTGCTGCCGGCGCTGCGCCTCGGCGGCCTGCGCCGCCACCAGATCCGTCTCGAACTGGGCGCGCGCCGCCGCCTCCTGGGCCCGGCGGCCGCCCCAACCGGTGTGCTGCTGCGGCACGTACGCCTCAAGACGCGGCATCGGTACGGGCTCGGCGAGCCGGCCGGGAGCGAACGGCGGCAGCGCCTCGGCGGTCGTCAGCGCGGCCGGGGAGAAGGCGGGCGCGGCGCAGCCGGCCCGCAGCAGGCCGCGCAACTCCGCCATCCTGGCGTCGAGTTCGCCGGTGCGCCGGGCCACGTCGGCCTCCCGGCCGCTGCGGTACGCCGCCTGCTGCTCGCGGCGGCTGCGCGCCTGCGCCCGCTCCATGGCGCGCTGCTGCCGCTCCGCCTCCCGCTGCGCCTGCGCCCTGGCCCGGCGCTGCGCCTCCGTCTGCCGCTGCTGCTGACGCTGGATCTCGGCCCACGCGGACACCAGTCCGGGCGAACGACGGCTCATGCGGAAACGGCTTCCTCTCGGTGTGCGCCAGGGTGCGCGGGCAGCGTCGACTGCCGGTCCACCGACCCTAACCCGGCGCTCCCGCGCATGTCAGGGCTTCGCACCGGCGCGACGCCGCAGCACCAGCACCGACGCCGCGGCCACCGCCGCGAGGCCGCCGCCGACGTACCACGCGGTGGGTGAGGCGGCGGTGGAGCGCGCGGCGACCGGCGTCCCGGCCGCCGCCGCGGCCGGCTTCTGCGCGGGCCCGGAGGGGAGCCGGGCGCGGGCCGGCGCGGCCTGGAAGTCCGACGGGCGCGGCGCCGCGTTGAGGGTGCCGACCGACGTGGTGCGGCCGGCCGCCGCGAAGCCCCAGTCGAGCAGCTTCGCCGCCTCGGAGTAGACCGCCTGCGGCACCCCCGACTGCGGGTTCATCACCGTGACGAGCATCGTGCGGGAGCCCCGCCGGGCCGCGGCGACCAGGGTGTTCCCCGCGTTGGTGGTGTAGCCGTTCTTCACCCCGATGATCCCCGGGTACGGGGTCACGCCGTTCGCGCCGGACAGCAGCCGGTTGGTGTTCTGGATGCCGAAGGAGGTCACGTAGCTGCCGTGCGCGTCGAAACCGCCGGGGAACAGCGAGGTCCTGGTGGAGCAGTACTCCGCGAAGTCCCGGTTCTGCAGGCCGGTGCGGCCGAAGACGGCCAGGTCGTACGCCGAACTCACCTGGCCCGGCTGGTCGTAGCCGTCCGGTGAGACGACGTGCGTGTCGTTCGCGCCGAGCATCTTCGCCTTCGCCTGCATCTGCTGGACGGTCTGCTCGACCGAACCGTTCAGATGCGCCAGCACGTGCACCGCGTCGTTGCCCGACGCCAGGAAGACGCCGCGCCACAGGTCGGCGACCGTGTACGTCTGGCCCGCCTGCACCCCGACCATGCTGCTGCCCGCGCCGATGCCCTCCAGATCCGCGTCGGTCACCTTGTGCGACAGCTCCCGCGGCAGCCGCGGCAGCACGGTGTCGGCGAAGAGCGTCTTCAGCGTGGACGCCGGCGGCAGCTGCTTGTGCGCGTCCTTCGCGGCGAGGACCTGGCCGGTCGTGGCGTCGGACACCGTCCAGGACAGGGCGGAGATCCCCGACGGCAGCGCCGGCGCGCCGTCGTGCGGCAGCACGTGCACGCCGGGCTCGGCGAGCAGCGTGCCGGCGGCGCCGGAGGAGTCCGCGGCGGTGTGCACGGTGCCCGTGCCCGTGTCCGTGCCGGAGCGGGAGGAGCCGGAGGAGCCGGGCGAGGTCGACGAGCCGTGCGCGTCGGCCGCGGCCGCGGCGGTGCCCGCCAGCGCGGGCAGCAGCGGCAGGGCGCACAGGCAGCACGCGGCGGCGATCGAGGCGGCGGTCGACGCGGCGGTCCGGCGCCGGGCGGGGCCGCCCTGCGCGGCCGTGTGGTGCGGGAGGCGTGAGGCTGTCATGCCGTCACCGTAAAAACGACCTCCGCGGTCGTGCGCGGCGGCGGACGCCATCCGGATGAGGGGTGCGCCGGCGCAAGCGGACGCGCCGTCACATCCGGCGCAATTTCCTCTACGTGAGGGGACGTCCGCCCGGTGGGGCGGGCACGTCAGCGTTTGGCCCTTCGGGCCGGTGGCGACGTGCAGCACTCGTGGTGGCTGGTCGCGCCGTTCCTCGCGCCCCTGAAAAGCCTGGGCCGGGCCCGGTCTGCGGTGGGCATTGCGGCTGATCGGGGGGGAACTGCGCGGGCGACCGGCCGCCGGTCGGTGGTCCGGTCTGCGACCGCAATTGCCCCTTGGGGGTGGTGGCGACGTGCAGCCGTCGTGGTGGCTGGTCGCGCCGTTCCCCGCGCCCCTGAAAACCCGGGCTGCGCCCGGAATGCGGTGGGCGTTGCGTGTTGCCAGGGCGCGGGCGCGCGCAGTCACCCGCCGGCCGGTGGTCCGGCCATCGTCGCGGGGGGGGGGCGGGTCAGGCGCGGAGGGTGGCGAGGAGACGGTAGGAGTGGAGCAGAGCCGCAGGCTCGTACGTGCTGGTGGTGACGAGGAACTCGTCGGCCGCGCTGCGGGCGAGGAGGGACTCGAGCGCCTTGGACACGTCCTCCGGCGTGCCGTGGAGGTGGCCGGTCATGGCCTCCTCGAAGCGGTCCCGCTCCACGGGGCTCATCGCCCGTGCGGCGACCGCCTCGGGCGGGGCGAGCGGCGGGAAGACGCCGTGGGTGCGCGACCAGGCCGCCGACCACGCCTCGGAGACCAGCAGGCGGCGCGCCTGCTCGCCGTCGTCGGCGACGGCGACCGTGCCGGAGAGCACCACGTAGGGCTCCGCGGCCCACTGCGACGGCCGGAAGGCCGCCCGGTAGCGGTCCACCGCGCGCAGCATCGCGTCCTCGCCGCGGACCCCGCCGATGACGAGCGGCAGGCCGTGCGCCGCGGCGAGGTCCGCCCCGCTGCCGGTGGCCAGCACGAACGGTGCGGGCCGCAGTCCCTCCGCGGGCCACGCGTGCACCTGGGGGTGGACCCGCTGGGTGGCGGTGAAGTAGCCGAGGAGTTCGGTGAGGAGGCCGTCGAAGTCCTCGGCGTCCTCCTTGCCGTGGCCGAGCGCCTTGCGGATGCCGCCGGTGAAGCCGACGGAGCGGCCGAGCCCCATGTCGATCCGGCCCGGATACAGGGACTCCAGCACGCCGAACTGCTCGGCGACGACCAGCGGCCGGTGGTTGGGCAGCATCACCCCGCCGGTGCCGACGCGGATGCGGTGCGTGGCCGCGGCGACCGCAGCGGCCAGCACCGTGGGCGCCGAGCCCGCCACGCCGGGCACGCTGTGGTGCTCGGACACCCAGAAGCGCTGGTAGCCGAGGTCCTCCACCTGCCGGGCGAACGCCACCGTGTCCCGCAGCGCCCTCGCCATGTCCTGCCCCTCGCGGGTACGGGACCTGTCGAGCACGGAGAACGGGGTGTCGCGCAGCACGGAACTCACGTAGGTGTCAACGCCCACCGCGGCGCGTCATTCCCGCGGGGGCGGCTCCCCGCCCGGCATGTGCGCCCTTGTCGGCGGGCGGGGAGGGGCCTATCTTGGCCCCGCCCGGCCGCACGGCGGCCCAGGTCCAGGAGAGGACTCGCGCCATGCCCTTACGCGGACGTCACCGTCGCTACCGTCCGAGCCGGGTCTCCCAGGCCTCGCTGACCGTCACCGCGAGCGGGGCCGGGCTGGCCCTGCCGCTCATCGGCCTCAGCAGCGCCCACGCGGCGACGACGGGGGTGTGGGACAAGGTCGCCAACTGCGAGTCGTCCGGCGACTGGCACATCAACACCGGCAACGGCTACTACGGCGGACTGCAGTTCGCGGCCAGCACCTGGAAGTCCTTCGGCGGGCTGTCCTACGCGCCGCGTGCCGACCTGGCGACCAGGAACCAGCAGATCGCGGTGGCCGAGGCGGTACTGCGCAGCCAGGGTCCCGGCGCCTGGCCGGTCTGCTCGGTGCGGGGCGGCCTCAGCCCGGAGGCGGCCACCACCTCGCACACCGTGCACATGCCGCCCGCCAGGATCCGGCAGGCGAGCACCCACCACAGCACGCCGCAGGCCAAGCCGGCAGCCGCCGCGCACCCGGCGGCCGCGCACCCGGCGACGGCCCGCCCGGCGGCCGCGCGTGCCGCGGCCGCGGGCAAGGACCGCTACACCGTCGTCAGCGGCGACACGCTCTCCGGAATCGCCGAGGACCACGAGGTGGCGGGCGGCTGGCCGCAGCTCTACCGGGACAACCGCACGGTCGTCGGCGGCGACCCCGACCTCATCCTGCCCGGTCAGCGGCTCGCGCTCGACGCTCCCGCGACCAGGACCGCGCCCAGGACGACCCCCAAGCCCGCCCCCAGGCAGGCGCCGAAGGCGGCTCCCCGCACGACGCCCAAGGCCACGCCGAAGCCCGCGGCCAAGCCGGGCGGCACCCGCACCCTGGAGCGGCACACCAAGCCCGCGCCCACCCCGGTGCGTACCGGATACACGCTTCCCGTCGAGCACGCGCCCATCGGGACGCCGTACCGTGCCTCCGGCAGCAGCTGGGCCAGCGGCTACCACACCGGCGTGGACTTCCTGGTCTCCACCGGCACCGCCGTCCACGCGGTCGCCGCGGGCACCGTCGTGACCGCGGGCTGGGGCGGCTCGTACGGCTACCAGGTGGTGATCCGGCACGCCGACGGCCACTTCAGCCAGTACGGGCACCTCTCGCAGATCTCGGTGAAGGCCGGTCAGCACGTCAACGAGGGCCAGCGGATCGCCCGTTCGGGCGCGACCGGCAACGCCACCGGGCCGCACCTGCACTTCGAGATCAGGACCGGACCGGTCTACGGCGACGACGTCGACCCGCTGCGCTACCTGCGCGCCCACGGCGTCTCCGTCTGACGCCTGACGCCTGACGTCCGACGACCCCCCCGGCGGCCGGGATCGTGTGCCGGCCGCCGGGCGCACCGCTACGGTCGCTGCGCCGGCACGTTGTCGTGCACCCGCTTGGGGTCGGTGGCGGCCACGGGCGCCAGCGCGTCCTCGATCCTGGCCAGCAGGTCCGCGTCCAGCCGCACGCCGGCCGCCTTGACGTTCTCGGTGACCTGCTCGGGGCGCGAGGCGCCGACGATCGCCGCCGAGACGTTGGGGTTCTGCAGCACCCAGGCGACCGCCAGCTGCGCCATGCTCAGCCCGGCGTCCGCGGCCACCGGCTGCAGCAGCTGCACGCGCTCCAGCACCTCGTCGCTCATCCAGCGGCTGATCATGCC
Organism: Actinacidiphila polyblastidii; assembly: GCF_036353415.1. Lineage (NCBI taxonomy): Bacteria > Bacillati > Actinomycetota > Actinomycetes > Kitasatosporales > Streptomycetaceae > Actinacidiphila > Actinacidiphila polyblastidii. Next base: position 79,296 of record NZ_JAZEWV010000008.1, on the reverse strand, counting down.
CGCGCCGCCCTTGTCGTCGGTCGCGCGCGAACCGGCCGGCGGCTGCTCGCCCGGCAGGTACTTGCCGGTGAGCACGCCCTGCGCGACCGGGGAGAAGACCACCTGGCCCAGACCCAGCTCCTCGCAGGCCGGGACGACCTCGCCCTCGATGACCCGCCACAGCGCCGAGTACTGCGGCTGGTTCGAGACCAGCGGGATGTGCAGCTCGCGGGCGAGCGCGTGGGCCCGGCGGATCTGGTCCGCGGTCCACTCCGAGACACCGATGTAGTGGGCCTTGCCGGAGTGCACGACGTCGGCGAACGCCTCCATCGTCTCCTCGAGCGGCGTGAACCGGTCGAAGCGGTGCGCCTGGTAGAGGTCGACGTGGTCGGTCTGCAGCCGTCGCAGCGAGTTGTCGATGGATTCCATGATGTGCTTGCGGGACAGGCCGCGGTCGTTGCGGCCGGGACCGGTCGGCCAGTAGACCTTGGTGAAGATCTCCAGGCCCTCGCGGCGCTCGCCCTTCAGCGCCCGGCCGAGCACCGACTCCGCGCGGGTCTGCGCGTAGACGTCCGCGGTGTCGAAGGTGGTGATCCCGGCGTCCAGCGCCGCGCGCACGCACGCGGTGGCGGCGTCCTCCTCCACCTGGGAACCGTGGGTGAGCCAGTTTCCGTAGGCGATCTCGCTGATGACCAGGCCGCTGCGGCCGAGGTGACGGTATTCCATGGTTGCCGACTCTAGATCGTGCACGCCGGCGGGTGCGGTGGTGGGGCCCGGGGTCGCGGAGGTCCCGGGGCCCGGGCCCGGCGGGACGGCCCGCCGGCCGCGCGCCCGCTGCGGTTCAGCGGGTCGCGGGGGAGGTGAGCAGGTAGGGGACGCCGCCGCGGGTCCTGTGGGTGGTCGGCTGCCAGCCGAACGCCGCGAGCAGCTCCGCGCACTTGGCCAGCGCGGCGGCCGCCGAGGACGGCTCGGTCCAGCCGACCTCCGCCAGGCCCTGGTGCGCCGAGGGCGTCACCCGGTAGCCGGGGGAGCCGGGCCGGGCCGGCGGGCACCCCGCGGCCTCCAGCGCGAGTGCCACCGCGTGCACCTGCCGGTCCCGCTCCCAGGGCGCCGGCACCCCCGTGACCCCGTCCGCCAGCACCGCCCTGATCTGCAGCAGCCCCTCCCACGCGGCGGTGACGTCCGCGGCCCGCCGGGCCTGCTGCGCCGCGGGCGGCGCCGGGTCCTTCCCGGTGCCGTCGTCGGCGCGGAAGGAGCCGGCCGCGGGCCCGGACCTCGCGCCCGGCGTGGTGCCCGGCTCGGCGGCGTCCGCCGCCGCGTCCGCCGCGCCCTCGGCCAGGGCATCGCGCAGCCGCCGCCCGTCCGCGGTCAGGTAGTAGCTGTGGTGGCCGCCGCGGCCGTGCGGCACCGCGAGCCCGGCGGCGGCCAGGGCCGAGCAGACCCGCGCGGCCGCGCTCAACCGCCCGGTCGCCGGGTCCGCCTCGCCCACCGCCCTGCGCTGAGCGGGCGAAAGCCTTCTGGTCATGCCGTGGAGCGTAACTCCCGGCACCGACAGGGCCGGTGCGCAATTGCTACGGAACGCATAAGGCAGGAACCCGGCGAAGGGGCCGTACAACCTCGGGTGTACGGTCCCGGTCTTACGCACCAGCACCCGAACGGGAGTCGCCCGGGGGCAGTTCAGCAATACGAGGAGGAATCATGAGCGGATCACGCCGGACCCGAGGAAGATCAGCCGTCATAGCCGGCGGCGCAATGGCCGCGCTGGCGACGGCCGGCGTCTTCGCGGTGCCCGCCTCCGCGCACAACAGCGTCTGGTCGGTGACCTGCAACTCGGTCTCCGTGCACCTGAAGGACTACGACAAGCAGGCCACCAACTCGGTGACGCTGCAGATCGTCGGCGGCGAGGGCGTCCTCGCCTTCAACCCGGACTTCGGCGGCTCCTACACCTACGACGAGTCGCTGCCCGCCCACGACACCCCGCTCCAGCTGCACCTGGTCGTCAAGGCCGGGGACAACGCGAAGTACAACGTGGACGAGACCAAGACCTCCCCGGTGTGCGAGAAGCCGCCGACCACGCCGCCGCCCCCCACGACGACACCGCCCACGACGGCGCCCCCGACCACCGCGCCTCCCACGACCCCGCCCACCACCGCGCCGCCGACCACGCCCACGCCGACGGCGACCACCACCGCTCCGGTGGCGGCCACCTCCTCCGCGCCGGCCTCCGGCGGGCTCGCCGACACCGGCAGCTCCAGCGCGACCCCGATGATCGCCGGCATCGCCGCGGCGGCCGTGGTCGTGGGCGCCGGAGCACTCGTGGTCGCCCGCAAGCGCCGTTCCTCCTCGCACCGCTGAGTTCCGCGGAGCCTCCGGCCACCAGGGCCGGGACCGCGCCGGCCGGCGCCGAGCAGCACGCCGGCGGCGCCGGTCCCGGCCCTGCTCCGTGACCGCTTTCCGTGACCGCTTTCCGTGACCGCGCCAGGCGGTCCGGTCCGCGGCCCCGGTTCGCAGCCACGATCCAGGCTCATTTCGTGACGCTTTCGTCGGCGGCCGAATTCCGCCGCCGGTCTTCCGGTCTTCTGATCTTCCGGTGGCGCGAATTCGGCGCGACCGGACGGTTTTCCCCTGCCGCCCCACATGTCGCCCCGTCAATACGTCCGGCCGGCGGCGCCGGCCGTCCATCGGTGGAATGCCGGACGGTGAAAACGATCATCCGGTGATCGTTTCTCCGCGCCATGCCGCCGAAGGGCCGCTCGGTGTCCGGGGCCGCGCCCATTCTGTGAAATCCCGGAGAAACCCTCGCCGCTGTCCGGTGTGTCCGACCCGCGCCCTAGGATCGTGGGATGGATCTTCGATGGCCGCGGGTGCGGCGGCCGGGGGGACGGCCTCGCTCCGGCCGCGCCCGGCTCATGCGGTGGCCGGCGGCCGTGGGCGCGCTGGCCGTACTGGTCGCGGGCGTCGTCGTGGCGGGCGCCGCGTCGGCGGCAGGCGGCGGGGGAGCGGTCCACCGCAGCGACGCCATGCTCACGGGCGCGGGCGGTGTGCGCCTGGACACCTCGTACTTCACCGCGGGCGGCTCCGGCCGCAGGCCCGCCGTGCTGCTCGGCCACGGCTTCGGCGGCAGCAAGGACGACGTGCGCGGCCAGGCGGAGTCCCTCGCCCGGCACGGCTACGCGGTGCTGACCTGGTCGGCACGCGGTTTCGGCCGCTCCGGCGGCCTCATCGGGCTCAACGCGCGGGACGGCGAGGTCGCCGACGTCAGCCGGCTCGTCGACTGGCTGGCCGCGCGGCCCGAGGTGCGGCTCGACGCCCCGGGCGACCCCCGGGTCGGCGTCACCGGGGTGTCGTACGGCGGCGCGGTCTCACTGCTCGCCGCCGGCTACGACCGCCGCATCGACGCGATCGCGCCCCGCGAGACGTACTGGAACCTCGCCGACGCGCTGTTCCCCGACGACGTCTACAAGAAGCTCTGGTCCGGGATCTTCTTCTCCACCGGCTCGGTGCCGCTGGAGAGCGCGGCCGCCGCACAGCCGGGAACCACCGCGCGGCCGGGCGCCACCGCGCCGTCCGGAACCGCCGCGCCATCGGGAACCGCCGCGCGGCCCGAAGGCACCGTGGCGGCCGGCGGCCAGGACTGCGGGCGGTTCGCCCCCGGCGTCTGCGCGCTCTACCAGCGCGTCGCCCAGTCCGGCCGGCCCGACGCGGCGGCCAGGGTGCGGTTGACCGCACTCAGCCCGGCCGCCGTCGCCTCGCGGATCAAGGTGCCCGCGCTGATCGTGCAGGGCCAGAGCGACTCGCTCTTCACCCTCGCCCAGTCCGACGCGATGGCCAAGGCGCTCCGCGCCAACGGCGCGCCCGTGGCGGTGGACTGGATCGCCGGCGGCCACGACGGCGGCGACACCGAGGACGCCAGGATCGACCGCCGGGTCACCACCTGGTTCGACCGCTATCTGAAGGGCGGCACCGGTGTCGGTACCGGCCCGGCCTTCCGGGTGACGCGCACCGGCGGGCTGAACTCCACCGACGGCAGCGTCGTGCTGCGCGGCGCGAGCGGCGACGGCTACCCGGGGCTGGCCGGCGCGCGCAGCCGCGATCTCGCGCTGACCGGCTCACGGCAGCGGATCGCCAACCCGGCGGGCGGCGCGCCGCCCGCCATCTCCTCGGTGCCGGGGCTGGGCGCGCTGAGCGGCCTGTCCTCGCTCGGTGCGAGCCTGTCCGTCGACTTCCCCGGGCAGTCCGCCCGCTTCGAGTCGGCGGCGCTGCGCGGCGCCGTCACCGTCACCGGCGCCCCCTCGGTGGACGTGCGGGTGGCCACCGCGGCGCCGGACGCCGTGCTCTTCGCCAAGCTGTACGACGTCGCGCCTGACGGCCGGCAGACGCTGCCCGCCTCGCTGGCCGCGCCGGTCCGGGTGGCCGGCGCGCCGCAGGGCCGCGTGGTGCGCGTCCGGCTGCCCGCGATCGACCACCAGTTCGCGGCAGGCCACCGGCTGGCCCTGGTGCTGGCCACCACCGACCTGGGATACGCCTCGCCCACCGCGCCCGCCGCGTACACCGTCTCGCTCGCCGGCGCCGGTGTCGCGCTGCCGACCGACCCCGGGCTGCGGGCCGACGCGGCCCCGCTGCCGTGGTGGGCGTGGGCGCTGCCGCCGTTCGCGCTGGCCGTCGCGGCCGGGCTGCTGCTCACCGGCCGCCGCCGGGTGCGGCCGCTGCCCGCCGACCCGGCGCTCGCCGCGGTGCCGCTCCAGATCAGCGGGCTGAGCAAGCGCTATGCGAAGTCCGCCGACCGCTACGCCGTGCGGGAGCTGTCCTTCCGGGTCGAACCCGGCCAGGTGCTGGGCCTGCTCGGGCCGAACGGCGCGGGCAAGACGACCACGCTGCGGATGCTGATGGGCCTGATCCGTCCCGACGAGGGCGAGATCCGGGTCTTCGGCGAGGCGGTCAGGCCCGGCGCGCCGGTGCTGTCCAGGGTCGGCGCCTTCGTGGAGGGCGCGGGCTTCCTGCCGCACCTGACCGGCCGGGCCAACCTCGACCTGTACTGGCAGGCCACCGGCCGGCCCGAGCAGGACGCGCACCTCGCCGAGGCGCTGGAGATCGCCGGGCTCGGCGACGCGCTGGAGCGCGCGGTGCGCACCTACTCGCAGGGCATGCGGCAGCGGCTGGCGATCGCGCAGGCCATGCTCGGCCTGCCCGACCTGCTGATCCTCGACGAGCCGACGAACGGCCTGGACCCGCCGCAGATCCGGGAGATGCGCGAGGTGATGATCCGTTACGCCGGGAGCGGCCGCACGGTGATCGTCTCCAGCCATCTGCTGTCCGAGGTGGAGCAGACCTGCTCGCACCTGGTGGTCATGGACCGCGGGCGGCTGGTCACCGCGGGCCCGGTCGCGGAGATCGTCGGTTCCGCGGACACCGTGCTGGTCGGCGTCGCGGGCGAGCTGCCGCAGACCCTGGTGGACAAGGTCGCGGCGCTGCCCGGGGTGGCCACCGCGGTCCGCGAGGAGGACGGGCTGCTCGCCGTGCTCGACGGCATGACCGCGCCGCAGCTGGTCGCAGAACTGGTCCGGCTGGACGTGGCGGTGGCCCAGGTGGGGCCGCACCGACGTCTCGAGGACGCCTTCCTGACCCTGATCGGAGGTCCGGCGTGACCGCCTCGTCCGCCCCGGCGCCCGTCCCCGCGCCCCCGGCCGCGCCCGCCGGCGCCGGCGGCACCGCGCCCGGCTACCGGCCGGGCCGCACCCTGCGGCTGCGCGTCGAGGCGCGCCGCCAGCTGCGCAGGCGCCGCACGATGATCGTGGCGGGGCTGCTGACCGCGCTGCCGTTCGTCCTCATGGCGGCGTTCGCGATCGGCGGCACCCCGGACGGCGGCGGGCGCAACGGCCCGACGCTGATCGACACCGCGACCGCGTCCGGTCCGAACTTCGCCGCGACGTGTCTGTTCGTCTCGGCCGGCTTCGTGCTGGTGGTGCCGGTCGCGCTGTTCTGCGGCGACACGGTGGCCTCGGAGGCGGGCTGGGCGAGCCTGCGCTACCTGCTGGCGGCGCCGGTGCCGCGGGCCCGGCTGCTGGGCGTGAAGCTCACCGTGGCGCTGGGGTTCAGCGCGGCGGCGATCGTGCTGCTGCCGGCCGTCGCGCTCGCGGCGGGCACGGTCGCCTACGGCTGGGGCGACCTCGAACTGCCCACCGGGGGCGCGCTGCCCGCCGCCAGCGCGCTGCCCCGGCTGGTCGTCGTGGTGGCGTACATCTTCGTGGGGCAGCTGGTCACCGCGGCGCTGGCGTTCTGGCTGTCGACGGTCACCGACGCGCCGCTCGGCGCGGTCGGCGGCGCGGTCGGCCTGACCATCGTCGGGAACGTGCTGGACGCGGTGACCGCGCTCGGCTCGTGGCGGGACGTGCTGCCCGCGCACTGGCAGTTCTCCTGGGCGGACGCGGTCCAGCCGACGATGGAGTGGACCGGGATGCTGCAGGGCACCTCGGTGTCGGTGTCCTACGCGGTGGTGCTCGGCGCGCTCGCGTTCCGTGGCTTCAGGACCAAGGACATCGTGTCCTGACGGGCTGTCGCGCCGATGTCCACCCCGGAGACAGTAATGTCATGTCCATGAATGGGCCAAGGTTGCGCCGTCCGGGTAAAGCACGGGGCAGCGAACGGCGCATTCCCTTGTTCTGCGGATGATCTGCATATGTGATCGCTTGCAACCGCTCTGTGCGGTCGCACAGCTCACGAGGAGATCCTCCACACAAGGAGAGTCCATGCGCAGACCTCGTCCAAGGCCGCGTGCCGTGGCCGCCGCGGCTGGGGCCACCGCCCTCACGGTCGCCGCTCTGATAGCAGCACCGTCGACGGGCGCGGCCATCGCCGCCCCCGTCCACGCGGCCCCCGCCGTCAAGGTGGTGCCGGCGGTGGCGGGGCACCACCTCGTCCACGGCGTCAGCAGCCCGCTGACCACCGCGCAGTGCCAGGCCAGGTGGGGCATCAACTGCTACACCCCGCTGCAGTACCGGCAGGCGTACGACCTCAAGCCGCTCTACCGGGCCGGGGTGACCGGCAAGGGCCGCACCATCGTGATCGTGGACTCCTTCGGCTCGCCGACGATCCAGCACGATCTCGACGTCTACAGCGCCCAGTTCGGCATCCCCAGCTCCACGGTGCAGGTGGTCAGGTGGGGTGATGTGCCGCCGTTCGACCCGACCGACCCGGACCACACCGGATGGGCGGGCGAGAGCACGCTCGACGTCGAGATGGCCCACGCCGTCGCGCCGGACGCGCACATCGTCCTGGTGGAGACCGGGGTCGCCGAGACCGAGGGCGTCACCGGCCTGCCGGAGATGATGGACGCGGAGCGGGCGCTCGTCGACCACGGGGTCGGCGACGTCATCACGCAGAGCTTCGGCGCCACCGAGAACACCTTCCCCGGCTTCGACAAGGGCGACTTCTCCAGCATCCAGAAGCTGCGGTACGCCTTCGAGGACGCGCGGCGGCACGGCGTCACGGTGCTGGCGTCCTCCGGTGACGGCGGCGCCACCGACGCGATGGCCGACGGCGTCACCGACTACCCGTACCCGGTGAACTCCTGGCCGTCCTCCGACCCGCTGGTCACCTCGATCGGCGGCACCCAGCTGCACCTGGACGACGCGGGCGACCGCACCGCCCCGGACAGCGTGTACAACGACTACGGCGCGGGCGGCGGCGGCCAGTCGCACGTCTTCGCCAGGCCGTCGTACCAGAACGGCGTGCGCGCCGTGGTCGGCGCGCGGCGCGGCACTCCGGACATCTCGATGTCCGCGGCGGTGGACGGCGGCGCCTGGGTGTACTCCAGCTTCGACCCGACGGCGGTCGGCTGGGACGTCTACGGCGGCACCAGCGAGGCGAGCCCGCTCTTCTCGGGCATCGTGGCGCTGGCCGACCAGCTCGGCGGCCACCGGGTGGGCGACATCCACAGTGCCCTGTACGCGCTCTCCAAGGGCCCGGCCCGGTTCGGCGGGATCGTGGACGTCGCCGACGGTACGAACAACTCGTACGACGGCGTCACCGGTTACGCCGCGGTGAAGGGCTACGACATGGCGACCGGAGTCGGCACTCCGGACGCGGCGCGGTTCGTCCCCGCGCTGGCCCTGACCAGCTGGGGTCGATGACCTCGCGGCGCAGGTCATGAGCGGTCACCGCCGCGTCCTCCCCGGCGCGGCGGTGACCCGCGGGCCCCCAGTGGTCTGATCCCGATATCTGTTAGGACCCTTGACAGTTGGGTGGTCCAGACCATCACTATTGGTCCAGACCAGCACGCCTCCCGTGCTGACGCCCCCACCGTCGAAGGGAGCGCGGTCCATGACCGGACCCGTTCGCAGACCCCTCCGCGCCGTACTCACCGGCCTCGCCACCGTCGCCGCCTCGGCCGGACTGGCGCTGACCGGCGCCGGCGCCGCCCACGCGGCGACCCCCCTGCCGAGCCACGTGTTCGCCCCCTACTTCGAGGCGTACAACGGCGACAGCCTCTCCGGGCTCGCCGCCGCCTCGGGCAACAAGTACCTCACCATGGCGTTCCTGCAGACCGCCTCGGCCGGCTCGTGCACGCCGTACTGGAACGGCGACAGCTCGATGCCGATCACCCAGGCGAACTTCGGCGCCGACATCGACACCATCCAGGCCGGCGGCGGCGACGTCATCCCGTCCTTCGGCGGCTACGCGGCCGACAACGCCGGCACCGACATCGCCGACAGCTGCACCGACGTCAACTCCATAGCGGCGGCCTACGAGAAGGTCATCACGACCTACGACGTCAGCCGGATCGACCTGGACGTCGAGGACAACTCGCTGACCAAGTCGGCCGGCCTGGACCGCCGCAACAAGGCGGTGAAGCTGGTGCAGGACTGGGCGGCGAGCAACGGCCGCTCGGTGCAGTTCTCCTACACCTTCCCCACCACCACGCACGGACTGACCGACGGCACCCTCGGTGACGGCTCCGCGCTGCCGATCCTGCGCAACGCGATCTCCAACGGGGTCAAGCTCGACGTCGTCAACCTGATGACGTTCGACTACTACGACAACGCCACGCACAACATGGCGAACGACACCCAGACCGCCGCCCAGGGCCTGCACGACCAGCTCAAGACGCTCTTCCCGTCGAAGACCGACGCGCAGCTGTGGGGCACGGTGGGCGTCACCGAGATGCCCGGCATCGACGACTTCGGCGCGGCCGAGACCTTCACCACCGCCAACGCCACGTCCGTCTACAACTGGGCGGTCAGCAAGGGCATCAACACCCTGTCCTTCTGGGCGCTGCAGCGCGACAACGGCGGCTGCCCCGGCCAGGGCGGCTCCGACACCTGCTCCGGCACCACGCAGAGCACCTGGCAGTTCAGCCACACCTTCGAGCCGTTCACCGGCGGCGGCACCACCACCCCGCCCCCGGCCAACGACTTCTCGGTGTCGCTCTCGCCGGCCTCCGGCTCGGTCCAGGCCGGCAAGTCCACCACCTCCAGCGTGCGCACCGCGGTCACCGCGGGCTCGGCCCAGTCGGTGAGCCTCGCGGTCAGCGGCGCCCCGGCCGGTGTGACCGCCTCGGTCAGCCCCGGCTCGGTCAGCGCCGGCGGCAGCGCCACGCTGACGGTCTCCACCACCTCGGCCGCGGTCTCCGGCAGCTACGCGCTGACCGTCACCGGGACCGCCGGCTCGACCCGCCACAGCGCCACCTACACGCTGACCGTCACCGGCGGCACCACCTCCTGCACGGCCGCGCCCTGGAGCTCCACCGCGGTCTACGTGGGCGGCAACACCGTCTCCTACGGCGGCCACACCTGGAAGGCCAAGTGGTGGACCACCGGCGAGACGCCCGGAACCACCGGTGAATGGGGTGTCTGGCAGGACCTCGGCGCCTGCTGATCCCGGCGCCCGGACCACGGCACAGGTCCCCCAGGCGGCCGGGCCCCGGATTCGGGGCCCGGCCGCCGATCCTCTAAAGTCTCACCCGACGTCTACGAACATGTAGTCGGAGCGGGCCGGGGTGATCACCGGCAGACCAGGGGACGGGACCACCCAATGAGCGTCATCGGCGTCGGCCAGGCCGTCGTTCTCGGCATCGTCGAAGGAGTGACCGAGTTCCTGCCGGTCTCCTCGACCGGGCATCTGAAGATGGTCGAAGGGCTGATGAACATCCCGGTGGACGACGACGCCGTCGTCGGCTTCACCGCGGTGATCCAGGTGGGCGCCATCGCCGCGGTGTTCGTCTACTTCTTCAAGGACATCATGCGGTTCGTCACCGCGTGGCTGCGCGGGCTGACGGACAAAGGGGAGCGCGACAACCACGACTACAAGTTCACCTGGTGGGTGATCTACGCCACGATCCCGATCGTGATCGTCGGCCTGGCCGCCAAGCCGCTCATCGACGGACCGCTCGGTTCGCTGTGGGTGGTCGCCTTCTCGCTGATCGGCGGCAGCGTCGTCATGTGGTGCGCCGAGCAGATGGCGCGCTTCAAGCGCGGCGAGCCGGACGTCACCATGAAGGACGCCATGCTGGTCGGCACCTCGCAGATCCTCGCCCTGCTCTTCCCCGGGTTCTCCCGGTCCGGCGCGACCATCTCCACCGCGCTGGTCCGCGACCTGGACAGGACCGCCGCCACCCGGCTGTCGTTCTTCCTCGGGCTGCCCGCGCTCACCGGCGCCGGCCTGTACGAGCTGAAGGACGCCACCAGCGGGGGCGTCGGCATGCCCGCGCTCGCCGTCGGCACGCTGGTCTCCTTCGTGATCGCGTACGCCTCCATCGCCTGGCTGCTGCGCTTCGTCGCGAAGCACTCCTTCAACTCCTTCGTGGTGTACCGGATCGTGGTCGGACTGGTCCTGATCGGGCTGCTGTCGACCAATGTGCTCGACTCCTGAGGCGCACCGCCGCAGGCACAACCGCAGGTGAGGGGCTCGGCCTTGACGGCCGGGCCCCTTTTGCGCACCCCGTGCCGCCTCATAGTTCACGACTTATTTTTTGATGTGTATTGACTCCCCGACAGTCGGCCCCTAGCGTCCAGACCGCATCGCGACCCCACAACGCGACCGAGGAGACACGCGTGATCCAGGTCCCCCCCATGCCCGGAACACCCCCCGGCACCACCCGTCGCCGCAGACGGACGGCCGCCCTCGCGGCGGCTCTCCTGCTTCCGGCATCCGTCGGCATCGCCCTGGTCACCGCACGGGACGCCGGCGCCGCGACGGTCCCCACCGCGCCGGCCACCGTCACCAACGCGGGCAGCGGCAAGTGCGTGGACGCCCGCGCCGCCGCCACCGCCAACGGCACCGCCGTCCAGCAGTACGCCTGCAACGGCAGCGCCGCCCAGTCCTGGCAGTTCACCGCCACCGACAGCGGCTACTACCGGATCGGCGTCGCCTCCGCGCCCGCCCAGGTCTGGGACGAGACCGGCGTGTCCACCGCGGACGGCGCGCTCACCCAGCTGTGGCTGTACGGCGGCGGCGCCAACCAGCAGTGGCAGCCGGTCGCCGAGTCCTCGGGCGCCTTCCACTTCGTCAACCGCAACAGCGGCAAGTGCCTCGACGTGCCCGGCGCGTCCACCGCGGACAGCGTCCAGCTGGAGCAGTACACCTGCAACGGCACCGCCGCGCAGTCGTTCGACGTCAGCGGCAGCGGCGGCGGCACCACGACCCCGCCGACCAACCCCAACACGCCGGACTTCGGTCCCAACGTCTCCGTGTTCGACCCGTCGATGTCGGCTTCCACCATCCAGTCGAAGATCAACTCGGTCTACAACGCGCAGGTCGGCAACGAGTTCGGCACGCAGCGCAACGCCCTGCTGTTCACCCCCGGCACGTACAACGTGGACGTCCCGGTCGGCTACAACACCCAGGTCGCCGGCCTCGGCCTGTCACCCGACCAGGTGTCCATCACCGGCGGCGGCGTGCACGTGGCCGGGCACACCAGCGACGGCAACGCCACCCAGATCTTCTGGCGCGACGCGGAGAACATGTCGGTCAGCCCCAGCTCCGGCAGCACCATGTGGGCCGCCTCCCAGGCCGACCCGTTCCGCCGGATGGACGTGCACGGCGGCATGCTGCTCTACGACAACACGCACGGCACCTCGTCCAACTGGTCGAGCGGCGGCTACATCGGCGACTCCCGGATCTCCGGCACGATCAGCTCCGGCACCCAGCAGCAGTACCTCACCAAGGACACCGCCATGGGCGGCTGGTCCGGCAGCAACTGGAACATGGTCTTCGTCGGCGACACCGGCGCGCCCGGCAACACCTTCCCCAACGCGCCCTACACCACCGTCGCGCAGAGCCCGACGACCAAGGAGAAGCCGTTCCTCTACGTGGACGGCTCCGGCAACTGGCAGGTGTTCAACCCGGCGCTGCGCACCAACGCGCAGGGCCCCGACTGGACCAACGGCACGCCGGCCGGCACCTCCATCCCGATCGACCAGTTCTCCATCGTCAAGTCCGGTGACACCGCCACCACGATCAACGCCGCGCTCGCCGCGGGCAAGAACCTGATCATCACCCCGGGCGTCTACCACCTGTCCGCGCCGCTGAACATCACCCGGCCCGGCACGGTCGTGCTGGGCCTCGGCCTGGCCACCCTGGTACCGGACAACGGCGTCACCGCGATCACCACCGCCGACGTCGACGGCATCGACATCGCGGGCCTGCTGATCAGCGCGAACACCACCAACTCCGCGACGCTGATGCAGATCGGCCCGGCCGGCGCGACGGCCTCGCACGCCGCGGACCCGACCGTCCTGCAGGACGTGTTCTTCCGCGTCGGCGGCGACATCGCGGGCAAGGCCACCACCACCCTGGTGGTCAACAGCGCCAACGTCATCGGCGACGACCTGTGGCTCTGGCGCGGCGACCACTCCAACGGCGTCGGCTGGAACACCAACCCGGCCGCACAGGGCCTGATCGTCAACGGCGCCAACGTCACCATGTACGGCCTGGCGGTCGAGCACTACGAGAAGTACCAGACCACCTGGAACGGCAACGGCGGCCGCACCTACTTCTACCAGAGCGAGACGCCGTACGACGTGCCCGACCAGGGCAGTTGGACCACCACCGGCGGCGACCTCGGCTACGCCTCCTACAAGGTCGCCAACACGGTGACCACGCACGAGGCGTGGGGCGTCGGCGTCTACGCCTACCTGCGCGACCACCCGAGCCTGGTCCTCGGCCACGCCATCGAGGCGCCGACCACCGCCGGGGTGAAGTTCCACGACATGGTCACCACCGTCCTGGGCGGCGCGGGCAACATCAACCACATCATCGACACCTCGGGCGCCGCGGTGACGGCGAGCCACAACCACGAGACCCTGACCAGCTACCCGTAGCGGCCGCGCCGCCGGGCCCACCGGCCCGGCGGCGAGGACGCGGCAACGCAACACCGAGAGCGGGGGCCGGCCGGCCCAGGGGGCGCATCCCGTCGGCCGGCCCCTCACCCGTGCCACGTGCCGCCGCCCCTCACACCACCGGGCGCTCCCGTGCCCAGTGGCAGGCGGCGACGTGGTCCGGGCCGTGCGGCGCGAGCGCCGGGACCTGCTCGGCGCACCGGGCCCGCTGCCCGGCGTCCAGCGACGGCAGGAGCGGGCAGCGGGCGCGGAACCGGCACCCGGTGTGCCGACGCGTCGGGCTCGGCGGGTCGCCCGCGAGCAGGATGCGCGTCCTGGCCCGCTCCCGCGCCGGATCGGGGATCGGCACCGCCGACAGCAGCGCCTGGGTGTACGGATGCCGGGGGCGGGCGAAGACCGAGGCCACGTCGCCGGCCTCGACCGTACGGCCCAGGTACATCACGCTCACCCGGTCCGCGACATGCCGCACCACCGACAGGTCGTGCGACACGAACAGGTAGGCCAGGCCCATTTCCGCCTTCAGCCGCTGCAGCAGGTTGAGCACCCCGGCCTGCACCGACACGTCGAGCGCGGACACCGGCTCGTCCAGCACGACCAGCCGCGGTGAGGTCGACACCGCCCGCGCGATGCCGATGCGCTGGCGCTGCCCGCCGGAGAACTCGTGCGGGAAGCGCCCGGCGTGCGCCTCCTCCAGACCGACCTGGCGCAGCAGCCGCGGCACCCGGGCCTCGATCTCCTCCCGCGGCATGCGCCGCGCGCGCATCGGCTCGGCGATGATGTCGGCGATCGTCATCCGCGGATCGAGGCTGCCGGTCGGGTCCTGGAAGACGATCTGCACCCGGCCGCGGGCCTCGCGCACCGCCCGCCGGCCGCCGCCGCGCGCCGCGCCCCCGAGCGGCTCGCCCAGCAGCGTGACGGTGCCCTCCTCGGGCCCGCCGTCGCGGAACAGCTCGAAGAGCGTGGTGCTCTTGCCGGACCCCGACTCGCCGACCAGGCCCAGCGTCTCGCCCTCCCGGATGTCCAGGTCCACGCCGTCCGCCGCGTACACCGCGCCCACCGTGCGCTTCACCACCGTGCCCTTGGTCAGCCGGAAGGTCCGCACCAGCCCCTCGACGTGCAGGATCGGCGCGCGCTCCGCCCGGGGCCGGGCCGTGCCCGGCGCCGGCGGCAGCGCCGGGACGGGGAAGACGTCCTGCGGCGCGAGCCCTGCGGTCTCGCCGGCCCGCACGCACGCGACCAGGTGCGGGCCGCCGCCGGGGGAGTCGGGGCCGGGCGCGGGCGCAGCCGCGGCGGGCCCGCCGCCGGGCCCAGCGGGCAGCGGCGCCAACGCGGGCTCCGCGTCGCGGCACGCGTCCCGGGTGAGCGGGCAGCGCGCGGCGAACGGGCAGCCCCCGGCGAGCGCGGCCATCGGCGGCGGCGACCCCGGTATCGGGACCAGGGCCGCGACGCCCGTGCCCCCCGCGGACCCGGCGGTCCCGGTCGCGGCGCCGTCCGGGGCGTCCAGCCGCGGCACCGCGCCGATCAGCCCGAGCGTGTACGGCATCCGGGGCCGCGCGAACAACTCGTCGACCGGGGCCGTCTCCACCACCCGGCCCGCGTACATCACCGCGACCCGGTCGGCGAAGCCGGCGACGACGCCGAGGTCGTGGCTGACGAAGAGCAGCGCGGCCCCGGTCTCGCGGCGCGCGGTGCGCAGCACGTCCAGCACCTGCGCCTGGATGGTGACGTCCAGCGCGGTGGTCGGCTCGTCGGCCAGGATCAGGTCGGGGTCGTTGGCGATCGCGGCGGCGATCATCGCGCGCTGCCGCATGCCGCCGGAGAACTCGTGCGGGTAGGCGTCCGCCCGCAGCCGGGGCTCCGGGATGCCCACCAGGTCCAGCAGCTCCACCGCCCGGTCGCGGGCCTGCCGGCGGGACAGGCCGCGGTGCGCCCGTACGGTCTCGGCGATCTGGTCGCCGATCCGGTAGACGGGGGTGAACGCGGAGAGCGAGTCCTGGAAGACCATCGAGATCCGGCTGCCGCGCAGCCTGGCCATCGCGCCGTCCGAGGCGCCGACCACCTGCGTGCCGCCGAGCAGCACCGAGCCGGAGACCCGTGCGTCGGCGCCCAGCAGACCGGTCAGCGCCAGCGCGGTCACCGACTTGCCCGAGCCCGACTCGCCGACCAGGCCCAGCACTTCGCCGCGCGCCAGGTCCAGGTCCACGCCGCGCACCGCGGGCACCGCCGCGGCCCGCCGGCCGCCGCCGCGCGCCGCGAACTCCACCCGCAGGTCCCGCACCCGCAGCAGCGGCGGCGCGCTGGGCAGCGCCGCGCCGGCCGGCTGCGCGGCGCGCGGCCCCGGCAGGGCGTCGGGGCGGCTCACGCGGTCGCCTCCGCCCGGTCGTCGCCCGCGCCGGCGGCCCCGGCCGCCTCCGCGGCCCCGGTCCGGCCGGCGGCGCGGCGGGTCCGGCGCCGCGCGCGCCGCCGGGCGCGGTCGGACGTCGGGTCCAGCGCGTCGCGCAGGCCGTCGCCGACCAGGTTCACCGCGAGCACGAACACCACCAGCAGCCCGGCCGCGAAGAAGAACATCCACGGGAAGGTCAGCGCCGAGTTGGTGCCGTCCGCGATGAGCGTGCCGAGCGACACGTCGGGCGGCTGCACGCCGAAGCCGAAGTACGACAGGCCCGTCTCGCTCATCACCGCGCCGCCGACCTGGATGGTGGCGTCGATGATCAGGAACGACGCGACGTTCGGCAGGATGTGACGGACGATCACCCGGAACGGGTGCAGGCCCATGAAGCGCGCGGCGCGCACGAAGTCCCGGTCGCGCAGCGACAGCGTCATCGAGCGGACCACCCGCGCGGTGATCATCCAGCCGAAGAGCGCCAGCAGCCCGACGAAGGCGATCCAGCCGGCCGACTTCAGCCGCGGCGAGACGATCGCGATGACCAGGAAGCCGGGGAAGACCAGCAGCAGGTCCACCAGGAACATCAGCACCCGGTCGGTCCAGCCCCCGAAGTACCCGGCGCAGGCCCCCACCAGGGAGGCCGCGCCGGTGGAGAACAGCGCCACCAGCAGCCCGATCAGCAGCGACTTCTGCAACCCCCTGACGGTCTGCGCGAAGACGTCCTGGCCGATGGCGTTGGTGCCCCACCAGTGCGCGGCGCCCGGCGGGGTGCGGATGGCCTCGTAGTCCACCGACGCGTACGACCACCGCGTCAGATGCGGTCCCGCGAAGGCCAGGACGAACAGGGCCAGGATCACCAGCGCGCCCGCGGCGGCGCCGCGGTTGGCCAGGAAGCGCCGGAGCACCACGCGGACCCGGCCGGCGCCGCGGCGGTCGCGGCCGGTCGCCACCGGCGGCGGCGCCTGCGGCACGTCGGCGACGAGGAGTTCGGGGGGCAGGGTCATCGGGGGCGTTCCCTCTCTGAGGCGCGTCAGGACTGCCGGACACGGGGGTCGAGCGCGGCGTGCAGCACGTCGGCGAGCAGGCCGGACATCAGCACCAGCACCGCGGTGAAGATGTTGACCGCGACGACCGCGTTGACGTCGCTGCGGTCGATGGAGTCGATGAACCACTCGCCCATGCCGTGCCAGCCGAAGATCTTCTCGGTGAAGGTCGCGCCGGTGAACAGCCCCAGGAAGCCGTACGCGAAGAACGTCGACATCGGGATCAGCGCGACGCGCAGGCCGTGTTTGAGCAGCGCGCGGCGCCGGGTCAGCCCGCGCGCCATCGCGGCCCGCACGTAGTCCGAGCCGAGCACGTCGAGCATGGTGCTGCGCTGGTAGCGGCTGTAGGCGGCGATCGTGCCCAGCGCGATGGCGAGCGTCGGGAGCACCAGGTGCACGGCGTCGTCGCGCAGATGGGCGAGCGGCCCGCCGGTCAGGTCCGGCGTGGACTGGCCGGTGAACTGCAACAGGTCGTACCCCAGTAGCGAGTTGAGCTTGATCGCGCCGATCTTCAGCAGCACCGCGATCAGGAAGGTCGGCATCGACAGCACCACGAACGACAGCACGGTCACGATCCGGTCGGAGGCCCGGTACTGCCGGACCGCGCCCCAGGCGCCGACCAGGATCCCCGCCCCGGTGCCCACCAGCGTGCCGACCAGCAGCAGCCGCAGGCTCACCCCGATCCGGCGGCCGAACTCGTCGTTCACCGAGGTGTCGTCGATGGTCCTGCCCAGGTCGCCGTGGAGGGCGCGGCCCGCCCAGTCGCCGAAGCGCTCGGTCACCGGGGTGTGGTCGTTGATGCCCAGATGCGTCAACTCGCGGTCCACGGAGGCCGCCGCAGGCCGCGGCTGCTTGGCCTCGAAGTAGCCGCGCGGCGCCAGCGCGGTGGCCGCGAGCAGGTACGACAGAAACGTGGCGACGACCAGCAGCACGGCGTAATAGCCCAGCCGCCGTCCGGCGAACGCGAGCATCGCACCCACTCCTTTCCCCTGGCGTATTCGGCGGAAACGTAGCAGGCCCAGGGGAATTGCGAGAGGGCGCGAGCGGCGTCCGGCCCTATTGTCTCCGCGGTATGAACGCGATATGAAATAACGCGTCCCAGCTAGGCGGGAGGGGCCGGTGGTGCCTACGTTGAATCGGCCTCTTCACCAGGCGGAGCTGCCGACCGGGCGGCGCCGCCGTTCCTCGACGTCCCCCACCGGGAGCAGCCACGTGCCAAGCCAGCAGCGACGCCTCACCGCCCTGTCCGCCGCCGTCGTCGGCCTCGCCCTGGCGGCCACCGGTTGCGGTTCCTCCGGCAAGGACTCCCGCGCGCACTCCGGCCACTCCGCCGCTCCCGCGGTGGGCTCCTCCGGCGTCGCGCTGACCGCGCGTGCGAAGGTCGTGCAGGGCGGCACCGAGACGCTGGCCATCGACCAGTGGATCGACCAGTACAACCCGTACCAGGTCGACGGCGCGCAGGGCGACGGCGCGTGGCTCGCCGAACTGACGCTGCCCGACCCGTTCAGGACCGACGCCCAGGGCACCCCGCACGCCAATCCCGACCTGCTGGTCTCGGCGTCCGTCACCGCCACCTCGCCGCACCAGCAGGTCACCTACACCCTGAACCCGAAGGCGAAGTGGTCCGACGGCACGCCGATCGGCTGGAAGGACTTCCGGCAGCAGTGGCAGGACCTCGACGGCAGCGAGCCGGCGTACCTGATCACCACCTCGACCGGCTACAGCCAGATCACCGACGTGCGCCGCGGCGCGAACGACCAGCAGGTGGTGGTCACCTTCGGCCGGCCGTTCGGCTCCTGGCAGCAGCTGTTCGACCCGCTGATACCGGCGGCCGCCGCGGACACCCCGGAGAAGTTCAACAAGGGCTGGCAGGCCAAGCCGCCGATCACCGCGGGCCCCTGGAAGTTCGGCCCGATGAACAAGACCACGCAGACCGTGACGATGGTGCCCGACCCGGCGTACTGGGGCACCCGGCCCAAGCTCGACCGGCTCGTCGCCCGCGCGATGAGCGGCGACGCGATGACCGACGCCTTCCTCAACCACGAGATCGACGTCACCGGCGCCGGCACGCCCGACGAGTACAAGTCGCTCTCCAAGGCGCCCGGCGCCGACATCCGCACCGGCTCGCGCTGGGACCAGACGATCATGTCCTTCAGCAACCAGGGCCTGCTCGCCGACCAGAAGCTGCGCCAGGCGCTCCAGCACGCCGTCGACCGCGAGGCGCTGGCCAAGATCGCCGGCTCCGGGCTGCCCTTCACGCCGCCGCTGCTGAACAACCACTTCTACATGCCCGCCCAGGCCGGCTACCACGACAACTCCGGCAGTTACGGCGCCTTCGACCAGGCGCTGGCCGGCAGGCTGCTGGACCAGGACGGCTGGAAGGACAACGGGGCGGGCACACCGCGGACCGACGCCAAGGGCCGGAAGCTGACCCTGCGCTACGTGATCTCCGGCGGCAGCAGCACCGCGTCACAGGAAGCGCAGATCGTCAAGAGCATGTTGAGTCGTATCGGTGTGAATGTGGATATTCAATCAGTACCCGCCAACGACTTCTTCGAAAAGTACGTGAACGTCGGCAAATACGACCTGACCGTCTTCCGCGAGGTCGATCAGGTCTTCGCGTCGCAATCCATTCCGGACTACCAGAAACCCGTGAAGGGCAACGTCTACGAGAACTACGGCGAGATCGGCACCGACCGGCTCGACGCGACCATGCAGCAGGCCGCGGAGCAGACCGACCCGGCGCGCGCGCAGGCCCTGTACAACCAGGCCGACCAGGAGCTGTGGGCGCTCGCGAACTACTTCCCGCTGTTCCAGACGCCGTCCCTGCACGCGGTGACCAGGAAGCTCGTCAACGAGGGCTCCTGGGGCATGCTCGACGCCGACCAGTACGTCAACACCGGCTACGTGCGCTGACGGGGAGAGACCCGGCCGACCCATCCCCCCACGGGTGGGCCGGCCGGGCGTGCGGTGGTGGCGGACCCCGGTCAGGTCAGGGTCGCCGCCACCGGGTCCCAGTCCGCCGGCAGCGTCTCCACCGCCGGGGCGTGCGACTCCAGGCCGACGAAGCCGTGCCGCTCCGCCGAGTCCGTCACCGTGGTCATCAACTCCAGCACGTGCTGGGCCAGTTCGCCGGACGCCCGGTGCGGGGCGCCGGACCGGAGGGCGCGGGCCATGTCCAGCACGCCGATCCCGCGTCCCGCGGTCGTCCCGGTCACCGGCAGCTCGCGCCAGCCGTCGCCGGAGTCCGCGTCGTCCACGGCCGGGTCGGTGAACGCCCTGATCCGCAGCGGACCGCCGAAGGTGTTCGGGTCGGGCAGCGACAGCGTGCCCTCGGTGCCGGTGATCTCGATCATCCGCCGCGGCGCCGCGGAGTCGAAGCTGAAGGTCGCCGACGCGCTCGGCCCGCTCGCGAAGTCCAGCAGCGCGTGCACGTGCGTCGGCACCTCGACCGCGAAGGACGTCCCCGCCTTCGGCCCCGACCCGATCACCCGCCGCGCGCGCGCCTGCCGCGCGCTGGCCGCCACCCGCGTCACCGGACCGAGGAGCGCGACCAGCGCGGTCAGGTAGTACGGGCCGATGTCGAACAGCGGCCCGGCGCCGTACTGGAAGAGGAACTCCGGGCTGGGGTGCCAGCTCTCCGGCCCCGGGCCCTGGGTGACCGCGGTCACGCTCACCGGCTCGCCGATCAGCCCTGCCCGCACCGCGCGCGCCGCGGACTGCAGACCCGCGCCGAGGAAGGTGTCCGGCGCGCTGCCGACCCGCAGTCCCCGCGACTGGGCCTCGGCGAGGATCTTCGCGCCGTCGGAGGGCGCCAGCGCCAGCGGCTTCTCGCCGTAGACGTGCTTGCCCGCCTGGAGCGCGGCGCTCGCCACCTCGGCGTGCGCCGCCGGGATCGTCAGATTGACGACGATCTCCACCTCCGGGATCGCCAGCACCGACGCGACGTCGCCGGAGGCCGGCACCCCGTACGCCTCGGCCTGCGCCCGCGCCCGCCCGGTGTCCAGGTCCGCGACGGCCAGCACCCGTACGTCGGGGAAGGCCGACAGCGCGGTCAGGTACTGGGTGCTGATCACCCCGGCGCCGACCAGGGCGACGCCGACCGGCCCGCCGGTCATGAGCGGCCCTCCAGCGCGGTCAGGTACGCGTGCGACGCGGCGACCGCGTCGAAGACGTCCGTCGCGCAGGAGTCCAGCTCGACGATCCGCAGCGCGTCCGGCGCGGCGGCCAGGATCGCCGGCACGTCGATGACCCCCGCGCCGACCGCGACGTGCGGCTCGTCCCTGACCCCGGGGCCGTCCTTGACGTGCAGCGCCAGCACCTTGCCGCCGAGCCGGCCCAGCAGCTCCGGCACGTCGGCGCCGCCGACCTGCGCCCAGTAGGTGTCGACCTCCAGGAAGACCTCGGGCGCGACCAGCGTGGCCAGCACCTCCAGCGCGGTGCGGCCCGCGAAGCGCGGCTCGATCTCCCACCAGTGGTTGTGGTAGCCGATCCGGATGCCGCGCGAAGCGGCCTTCTCCGCGAAGCCGTTGAGCAGGTCCGCGGTGCGCTGAAGGCCGTCGAGGGTGGTGAACTCCTCGTGCTCGATGCCGCCCGGCACGATCGCCAGGTCGGTGCCGATGGTGGCGACCGCGTCGAACACCTCGCCCGCGTCCTGGCTGAACAGCGCGTACGCGTGGGTGCTGGAGACGCTGATCCCCAGCGCGTCGGCGACCTTGCGGAAACCGGTCGGGTCCGCCATCGGGTCGTACGCCTCGACCGACCGGTAGCCGATCTCGGCGAGCCGGGTCAGGGTGCCGTCGCGGTCGGCGGCGATCTGGTCCCGGAGGGTGTAGAGCTGGATGCTCAGGGGTGTGGCCATCGGAGCGATGCCTCCAAGTACGGCGAGGTGTACGGCGGGTGCGGGTGGAGCACCGGTCGGGGCGGCGGCGGTGCCGGTCGGGTCGGCGGCCTAGCCGACGATGAGCGGACGCAGGGTGCGGTGGGCGATCTCCAGGCCCTGGGTGACGCGCTCGACGTCGCCGCTCCAGACCGGGTCCTCGTGCTCCACCGAGAGCACCCCGGTGAAGCCGCCCTCGTAGAGCGTGTCGACGATCCGGCGCCAGTCGACGTCCCCGAGGCCGGGCACCCGGTAGCGCCACCAGCCGCTGTCCCAGCCGTCGGCGCGCTCGACCGTGCGGCCGAAGAAGCCGTACCGGTCCCGGGCGCGCGGGTCGAGCTGGGCGTCCTTGGCCTGGGCGTGCGGGATGCGGTCCACGTACGGCCGCAGCGCGGCGACCGGGTCGATGCCGAGCCACAGCAGGTGCGACGGGTCGTAGTTGAGGTAGAGGCCGAGGCCGAACATCCACTCCCACAGCTCGGGGGAGTAGGCCAGGTTGCCCGGGTAGCCGTCCGGGTGCCAGCCCTCCATCACGCAGTTCTCGATGATGATCTTCACGCCGCGCTCGCCGGCGTACTCCACCAGCGGCGGCAGCACGCGCTCGGCCAGCGCGATGTTCTCCTTGACCGACAGGCCCGGATGCCGGCCGACGAACGTGCCGACGTAGTCGACGCCCAGCAGCCGGGCCGCGTCCACGTTGGCCCGCACATGGGCGGCGATCTGCGACCTGCGGTCCTCGTCGGGGTGCAGGTTGTTCTCGTAGTACGCCAGCGAGGACAGCGTCAGGCCGTGCTTGTCGAAGAGGGCGCGCACGCCGTCGGCCTGCCGCTCGCCGAAGTCCGCCACGTCGATGTGGCTCGCCTCGAAGTCCCGGGAGCCGGTGGACGGCCAGGTGGCCACCTCCAGCGCCTCGTAGTCGTGCGCGGCCGCCCAGGCGGCGATCTCGTCGAGCGGCAGTTGCGGAAGGCAGGCGGTCAGGAAGCCCAGCTTCATGTCAGGAGACCTCTTTCCAGGACCGTTGCGCCGCCGAGTCCAGCACGGTCTCGGTCAGGCGCACCATGCGGGCGGCGTCGTCGAAGGTGGGCAGCGCGGCGGGGCGGCCGCCGTCCCCGTCCCCGTCGCCGCGGATCGCGGCGTGCACGTCGCGCACGAAGGCGGCGAAGCAGTCGAGGTAGCCCATCGGGTGGCCGCCGGGCACCGTGGACAGCCGGGCCGCGGCCGGGGAGAGCAGCGCCGGCTCGCGCAGCGGCGTGGTGTTCTCGCCGCGGCTGCCGACGAAGAGCGACTCGGGGTTCTCCTGGTCGAAGGCGAGCGAGGTCCGCGCGCCGTCCACCTCGAACCACAGCCGGTTCTTGCGGCCGGGGGAGATCTGGGAGACCGTCAGCGCGCCGGTCGCGCCCTGGTCGGTGCGGAACAGCAGCTGCACCGCGTCCTCGGTGGCGGGCCTGCCGGCCCCTGCGGCCTGCCGCTGCGCCTCCGGGCCGGCGGCGCGGACGGGGGGAGGGCCGTCCGCGCCGTGCCGGGGCACCGTCTGGGTGACCGCGGTGAGGTCGGCGATCCGGTGCCCGGTCACCCACTCCACCAGGTCGCACCAGTGCGAGCCGATGTCGGCGAAGGCGCGCGAGGGGCCGCCGGTCACCGCGTCCACCCGCCAGTTGGTGTCGCCGGGCAGCGAGAGCCAGTCCTGCAGGTAGTGCCCGTGCAGCAGCCGCACGTCGCCGGCCCGCCCGTCGAGCACCCGGGCGCGCGCCTCGGCGGCCATCGGGTGGTACCGGTAGACGAAGGGCACCGCCGCGACCCTGCCGCTGTCGGCCGCCAGCGCGGCCAGCGTGCCGGCCGCGTCGGCGGAGGTGGTCAGCGGCTTCTCGCACACCACGTGCTTGCCCGCACGCAGCGCGAGCACGGCGAGCCGGGCGTGCGCGTCGTTGGGCGTGCAGATGTGCACCACGTCCACGTCGTCGCTGGTCACCATCGCCTCGGAGCTGTCGAAGGCCCGCTCCACGCCGAGCGCGGCGGCGGCCTCCTTCGCGCGGGCCGGGGTGGAGGCGCTGATCCCGACCACCGGCGCGCCGCTGCGGCGCACGGCGTCCAGATGGACCCGTCCGATCATGCCCGCGCCGGCGATGGCCGTGCGCAGGGACGACGACCTGCCGGCCGTCGAGCCCGGAGCCGATGGCATCTGAGCCACAACTGCCCTCCCTTTCCGCTTTCCAGAAACGCTAGCCACCCGTCTTTCGGTTGACAATGGCCATATTTACGCTAACTTCTGTCATAAATAAGCGCCCGCGACTCGCGGGCTCCGGGGCCTCCCGGGCACGGACGAAGGGCGGACCCCACGTGACGGCAGCAGCCGACCGGCAGTTGGCCGCGCTCAGCGAACTGGCCGGCCTGGTGGCCGGCGGCACCACCCGCCGCAGCCAGCTCGCCACCGCGACCGGACTGTCCCGCGCGGCCGTCGCCCAGCGGGTGGACCTGCTGATCGCGAAGGGCCTGCTGGTGGAGACCGGCACCGTCGCCACCGAGCGCGGCCGGCCGCCGCTGGCGCTGCAACTGGCCTCGCACGCCTCCGTCGTCTGCGCGGTCGACCTCGGCGCCACCCACAGCTCGGTCGCCGTCGCCGACCTCGGCGGCTCCGTCCTCGCCGAGGCCACCGAGGTGCTGGACATCAACGACGGCCCCGAGGCCGTGCTGACCGGACTGCACGAGCAGGTCGGCCGGCTGCTCGCCGGCTGCGGCCACCCCCCGGCGCACGTCAAGGCGATCGGCATCGGCGTCCCCGGACCCGTCGAGGCCCGCACCGGCACGGTGATCCGCCCGCCGATCATGCGCGGCTGGGACGGCTACCGGGTGCCCGGCTTCTTCGCCGGCCGCTACGACGCCCCGGTGCTCGTCGACAACGACGTGAACATGATGGCGCTCGGCGAGTACGCCCAACGGCCCGCGACCGCCCACCTGATGTACGTCAAGGTCGGCACCGGCATCGGCTGCGGCATCGTCTCCGGCGGCTCGGTGCACCGCGGCGCGTCCGGCGCGGCGGGCGACATCGGCCACATCCGGGTGCCCGGCCAGGACCACGTGCTCTGCCACTGCGGCAACACCGGCTGCGTCGAGGCGGTCGCCTCCGGCGCCGCCATCGCGGCGAAGCTGCGCGAGGCCGGGCTGCCGGTCGCGCACGTCGCGGACGTCGTACGGCTGGTCGCCGCCGGCGACCCCGCCGCCCGCCGCCAGGTCCGACTCGCCGCGCAGCGGATCGGCGACGTGCTCGCCTCGCTGGTCAGCTTCTGGAACCCGGACACCATCGTGCTCGGCGGCAGCATCGCCAGCCTGCACGACGACCTGCTCGCCGACATCCGCGCCGCGGTCTACCGCCGCGCGCTGCCGCTCGCCACCCGCACGGTGGCGATCGAGACCACGCTGCTCGGCCGCAGGGCCGGCATCGAGGGCGCGCGCCGGCGCGCCGTCCACCATCTGCTCTCCCCCGAGGGCATCGCGCGGATGCTCGCCGGCTGACCGCCGCCTGCCTGCCGCCCGGTCGGCGGCCAAGCGTCCGGGGTGGCCCGGCGCGGCCCGCGGACCAAGATCCTTTGTCCGAATCGGCCGCGTAGCGGTGGGCAGGATGGGCATGCTGGTGGCATGAATCCGAGCACCGACGACGATCCGTCGCATCGCACGGGCCGGCTGACCGCGGCGGAGGAGGAACCCCTCACGGCGCTCGCCGACATCGAGGCGTGGAAGGCCCGCAAGCACTATCCCTCCACCCTCTTCGCGGGCGGTCCCGTCTTCGGCGCTGCACACGAACGACCCGACGGCGGCTGGGAGTTGCACCCCTATTTCGCCGGTCTCGCGCCCCAGGACGCGCGCGACGGGCTCGCCGCCCACCTGCGACTCCTGGCCCGCTCGGCGACCGACCGCGGCGACGACGGGGCCGCCGCGGAGTACCTCGCCGCCGCAGGGCGGCTGGACCGCGAACCGCTGGACGCGATCCGCGTCGGCGCCGAGCGGTTCCGGGTGGTCAGGGCCGAACGCTTCATCAGGATGGGGCCCGACGGACCGGAACCGCCGCGCCGCAGCGACCCCGACGCGGGCGCGGGCCACCGCGGCTCCGGCGACCTGCACGCCAGCGACGACCCCGCGGCGGGCCTGGTCATCCACCCGGCGGAGGCGACGCAGGACGGCGCCGCAGGCGTGCTCAGGGTCGAACTCCTCGCCGCGCTGCGGAAGAAGGGGACGGTGCCGCGCGAGGTCCACGAGGACTCCCGGCTCGCGGCGGGCAGCCACCCCGGCGGGGTGCTGCTGCCGGCCACCTTCATGGCCGCGGAGCGTGAGGGCGGCCGCTGGCGGCCGCACTCCACCGGCACCGCCGCCACGCCCGGCGACGCGCGCGACGGACTCGCCCTGCACCTGCGGGTCATGGTGCCGTGGCAGCAGGACCTGACGGTGGCCGAACGCGAGGTCTACAAGCGGGCAGCCGACCGCCTCGACGAGCAGCACTGCGACGAACTCGCCGTCGCCGGACGCCACTTCAGGATCGTCCGGGTCGAACGGCTGGTCCGCGTCGGCCCCGAGGGCCCCGAAGGCCCCCGCCCCTCCGACGCCGACCCGGTCCCCCCGCCCCTCGCCCACGACCCCGCGGCCCCCGACGAGGACGACTCCCCGCCCCCCGAACCCGACGAGCGCACGCGCAGGTTCCTGGCGCTCTTCGAAGAGGAACGCACCCGCCGCACCCGCCTCTGACCCCCCGAGGGGGGGGTTCGCGGGCCACCGGCCGGTGGGGCTGTTGCTGTCGTCGCCGGGCCACTGGCCGGTGGTGGGTCGCTCGCGCCGTTCCCCGCGCCCCTGGTGGCGCGCAGCGCCCGGCGCGGTCTGGGCCGGGGGCCGAGGGTCATGGGGCGGCGGCGGACGCCCAGAGGTGGTGGGTGGCGTAGGACCTCCACGGCCGCCAGGCCGACCCCGCCTCGGGAGAACCGCCCGCCGTGGAGCCCCGGTCCACTGCCAGCACATCAGGATCACCCAACCCCCGCATCCTGATCAGCCGCGCCGCGGAGGGCCCGACCCCGGGCAGCGCGAGCAGCGCCCGCTGCGCCTCGTCGCGGTCCGCGCCGGCGTCGAGCCGTACCGTGCCCTCCACGAGGGCGCGGCTGAGCGTGCGCACGGCCGCCGCCCCGGAGGCGTCCGCGAGGTCCGCGGTGGCGAGCGCCGACGCCGTCGGGAAGAGGAAGGCGAGGGTGCCGCCCGCGGACGGCAGCGGGTCGCCGTGAGCCGCGGCGAGCAGCGCGCCGCGCCGGCGGGCGTCCGCCGGGTCGAGCCCGGCGCCGAGCACCGCGCGGACCGCGAGCTCCTCGGGGTCGGCCGCGCCGGGCGAACGCAGCCCCGGGCGGGCGGCGACCAGCGGGGCCAGCCGCGGGTCCGCGCCGAGCCGCTCGGCCACCGCGTACGGATCGGCGTCCAGGTCGAACAGGCGCCGGACGCGCTGCGCGGCCGTGGTGAGGTCGCGCAGGTCGGCCAGGTGCAGCCGGCAGTCGAGCCAGCCGCCGCCCGCCGCACCGGGACCCCGGACGCTCTCGGCGACCTCGGCGACGCCGGGGCCGTGCGGCAGCCGCAGGGTGCGGCGATAGAGGCGGGCGCCCGGCGAGCCGGTGACCTCCTCCACACCCGGCACCGCCCGCGCGGCGAGGAAGCCGAAGACCTGCTCGCCGTCGTAGGGCCCGCGGTACGCCAGCCGCAGCGGCACCCCGTTCGCGCCGGACGCCCCCGCGGCGCGGCCCGGTCGGGCGGCCCGCAGCTGGGTCGGCGTGGCCGCGTAGATCTCCCTGATCGTCTCGTTGAACTGCCGCACGCTCGCGAACCCCGCGGCGAACGCCACCTCGGCGGCCTGCATCGAGGTGGTCTGGAGCAGCACCCTCGCGGTGTGCCCGCGCTGCGCCCTGGCCAGCGCGATCGGTCCGGCGCCCAGCTCCGCGGTGAGCTGGCGCTGCACCTGGCGGGCGCTGTAGCCGAGGCGTGCGGCGAGCCCGGCGACGCCCTCGCGGTCGACCACACCGTCGCCGATCAGCCGGACCGCCCGGCCGACCACGTCGGCCCGCGCGTTCCAGGCGGCCGAGCCGGGCACCGCGTCGGGGCGGCAGCGCCGGCAGGCGCGGAAGCCGGCGCCCTGCGCGGCCGCGGCGGTCGGGTAGAACGACACGTTCTGCCGTTTCGGCGTCACCGCGGGGCAGCTCGGGCGGCAGTAGATCCCGGTGGTGGCCACGGCGAAGAAGAACATGCCGTCGAACCGCGCGTCCCGGCTGCGCACCGCCTCGTATCTGCTGTCCTCCGCTGCCATGCGTCCAGTATCGGGGGCCGCGCGCAGCCCCGCCGGCGGATTTCGGACGCCGCGTCCCGACGGCTCAGCCGGGCCTGACCGCGCGCGGGCCGATGCACGCGGCGCCCGTCGCGACGACCCGGGCGCGCAGCCCGCGGTCGGCGGTCGCCACCACGCAGGGGCGGTCCGGCGCCGCGACCCTGGCCAGCGCCGCGAGTTCGGCGATCAGGTCGTCCCCGCTGCCCCGCGCCGACTCCACGCGGACCTCGTCCACCGGCTCGACGCCGCGGGCCGCGCCCTCGACGACGAGCACCACCTCCAGCGGGACGCCGACCGCCCATGCGGGGGCGTCGGCGTCGGCGGTCAGGCCGGCCGCGGCCAGCGGGGCCAGCGCGTCGCGCAGCCGTTCCGCGGCGCCGCGCCGGTCCCGCCACCAGCCGTCCGGCACCGAGCCCACCACATTGGCGCCGTCGACGATGAGCAGCGGGCGGCCCGGCCCGCTCATGCGGCGCCCCCGGCGCCCCCGGCGCCCTCGGCGGCCAGGTGCGGGAAGCGGAGTTCGGTGCGGCTGCGCCACGTCTCGCCGGGCCGCAGCACCGTCGAGGGGTACTCGGGGCGGTTGGGGGAGTCCGGCAGGTGCTGCGTCTCCAGGCAGACCGCGCTGTGCCGGCCGTGCGGCCCGCCGTCCGCGCCGGCAGGCCGGCCGTCGAGGCCGTTGGCGGTGTAGACCTGCACGCCGGGTTCGGTGGTGCGGACCTCCATCGTCCGGCCGCTCGCGGGGTCGTGCAGCACCGCGGCGGTACGCGGCAGGTCCGGCCGCGCCGGCGGCCGCAGCACCCAGCAGTGGTCGTAGCCGTCCGCGGACTTGATCTGCGGGTCGGGGTCGTCGATGCCGTCGCCGAGCGCCCGCGGGGCGGTGAAGTCGAACGGCGTGCCCGCCACGTCCTGCGGCGGCCCGTACGGGATCGCCTCCGCCGTCACCGGCAGGAAGCGGTCCGCGTCCACCCGCAGCGTGTGCCCCAGCACGTCGCCGTGGCCGGCGCCGGCCAGCGTGAAGTAGGCGTGGTTGGTCAGGTTGACGACGGTGGCCCGGTCGGTGCGGGCGGTGAAGTCCAGCGCGAGGGTGCCCTCGTCGTCCAGCGAGTAGGTGACGGACGCCTCCAGGGCGCCGGGGAAGCCCATGTCGCCGTCGGGGCTGTGCAGCGAGAGCCGCAGTGCTCCGTCGGGCAGCGGCCGCGCCTGCCACACCCGCCGGTGGAAACCGTCGGGGCCGCCGTGCAGGGTCTGCCCGCGGTCGTTGACCGGCAGCGTGTGGGTCTGCCCGTCCAGCGTGAAGCGGCCGGCGGCGATGCGGTTGGCGTAGCGGCCGACGACCGCGCCCAGGTAGGCGCGGCCCGCCGCGTAGGCCGCGGTGTCCGGCAGCGAGAGCACCACGGACTCGGCGCGGCCGGCCCGGTCGGGGACCCGCAGGGCGTGCAGGATCGCGCCGTAGGTGAGGATCTCGGCGCCGACGCCCGAGGGCGACGCGAGCCGCCAGCGCTCCACCGGCCGTCCGTCGGGGGTGGCGCCGAACGGTTCGCTGGTCGGTGCGGCGGCGGAACGGGGCATGGGCGGTCCTCGGGTTCGGCGGGCTGGCTTCGGGGGCGCCGCGAGCGGCGCGGGGCGGCGCGCGGTACTCCGCGCACGGCGCCGCGGCGGCGCCGTGCGGGGCGGAACCGCACGTCAGACGGGGGACGGCGCCGTCGACTCCCGGGCGATCAGGGTATATCCCGGCTGGATGCGCTCCGCGCTGACCTGCGGCGCGCCGGTGAGCCGGGCCACCACCCGTTCGACCGCGAGCCGCGCGATGGCCTGCTTGTCCGGCGAGACGGTGGTGAGCGCGATGGTGGAGAACCGGCCCTCCTCGACGTCGTCGAAGCCCGCCACCGACACGTCCTGCGGCACCCGCAGCCCCCGTTCGACCAGCGCCCGCATGGCGCCGAGCGCCATCAGGTCGTTGTACGCGAAGACCGCGTCGGGCCGCTCACCGCGGTCGAGCAGCGCGTTCATCGCGGCCGCGCCGTCCCATCGGCCGTACGCGTCGGTCGCCGCCACCAGCGACTCGTCGCAGGGCAGGCCGGCGGCGGTCAGCTCCTCGCGCCAGCCGCGCAGCCGCAGGTGCGCGGGGCGCCTGGCGATCTCCCTGCGGGCCCCGATGAAGGCGATCCGGCGGCGGCCGAGGCCGGTCAGGTGGCGGACCGCGGTGCGCGCGGCGGCCACGTTGTCGATGGCGATCTGGTCGTAGGGCGCGTCGTACTCGCGCTCGCCGAGCAGCACCAGCGGCGCGTCGTCGCGGCGGCCGAGCAGGTCGGAGGTCTCCAGCTCGATCGGGCTGAGGATCAGGCCGTCGATGACGTGCGCGCGGAAGCCCTGGGTGACCAGCACCTCCTTCTGCCGCTGGCCCGCGGTGTGGTCGAGCAGCACCGTGTAGTCATGGCGTGCCGCCGCGTCGATCACCGCCCCGGCCAGCTCGGCGAAGTACGGGTTGCCGAGTTCCGGCACGGCCAGCGCGATGATGCCGGTCCTGCCCTTGCGCAGATGACGCGCCGTCAGATTCGGCCGGTAGCCCAGCTCGTCGATGGCCCGCTGGACGCGCTCGCGCATCGCGGGGGTGACATGCGGGTAGTTGTTCACCACGTTGGAGACGGTCTTGATGGACACGCCGGCCAGCTGCGCGACGTCTTTGAGGCTGGCGCCCACGGAGTTCCTTCCCTCGGCATCCGTACGGGAGACACGGCGGTTCCGGGCCTCGGTGTGCGCGGCGCCGCGCCGCCCCGAGGGCGGCGCGGCACGGCGCACGGTCAGGTGCCGCGCCGGGCGGCGGACAGATACCGCTGCGCGACCACCACGACGATCAGGAACCCGCCGCTGACCACCGACTGGTAGGAGGAGTTGAGCGAGCCGATCTGGTTGATCAGGTTCTGGATGACGCCCAGCAGCAGCACCCCCCACAGCGTCCCGGACACCGACCCCGCGCCGCCGACCAGCAGCGTGCCGCCGATCACCACCGCAGAGATCGCGTCGAGTTCCATGCCGACCCCGATGATCGTCACGCCCGAGGACAGCCGTGCCGCGTTGAGCGCGCCGGCGAGCCCGGCGAGCAGCCCGCTGAGGGTGTAGACCAGCACCTTCGTACGGGCCACCGGCAGCCCCATGAGCAGCGCCGCGTCGCCGCTGCCGCCGACCGCGAACAGCGCCTGGCCGAAGGAGGTGCGCTGCAGCACCACGCCGCCGGCCACGAACAGCGCCACCGCGATGAGCACCGGATAGCCGAAGCCCCACACCGCGCCGCCGCCCAGCTTCTGGAACGCCGAGCCGCGCGGCACGAGATACGTGGTGGCGCCCTCGTGGGTCAGGGCGAGCAGCAGCCCGCGGGCGCCGAGCAGCGAGGCCAGGGTGACGATGAAAGGGGCCATCCCGGCGCGGGCGACCAGCAGCCCGTTGATCGCGCCGATCGCCCCGCACACCGCGAGCGGCACCAGCAGCGCCGGCAGGAAGCCGTACTGCGACGCCCACGCGGCCAGGACGCCGCCGAGCGCGAACACCGACCCGACGGACAGGTCGATGCCGCCGGTGATGATCACCATCGTCATGCCGAGCGCGACGATCGCCAGGAACGACGCCTGGATGGTGACGCCCCGGGTGTTGTCGAGTGTGCGGAAGGCCGGGAAGAGGGCCGCGGAGATCGCGCAGAGCAGCACCAGCACGGCCAGCGCGCCCTGGCGTTGCAGGAGTTCGGCGGCGCGCTGCCGACCGGACGGACGCGCCTGCGCGGTCGGGGTGAGCGAGCTGCTCGCGGCCGTCGCGGGCGCGGACTTGAGGTTCAGGGGTGACGTCATCGCGATCGGCGCTCCCGTGCGGCGTAGACGGCGAGCAGGATGATGCCCGCCTGGACCATCTGGGCGGTCGAGTCGTGCAGGTTGTGGGTGACGAGGGTGGCGTGCAGCAACTGCATCAGCAGCGCGCCCATGACGGTGCCGAGCACCCGCACCGAACCGCCGGTCAGCGGGGTGCCGCCGACCACGACGGCGGTGATCGCGGAGAGTTCCATCAGATTGCCGAGCGAGGAGGGGTCGCTCGCGGTCAGCCGCGCGGTGGCCAGCACCCCGGCGAGCGAGGCCAGCACGCCGCAGATCACGTAGACCCCGATCAGCACCCGGCGGACCGGCAGCCCGGCCAGTGCCGCGGCCGCCCTGTTGCCGCCGACCGCGACCAACTGGCGTCCGAAGGTGGTGCGTTGCACCAGCAGTGCGACCAGTACCGCGAGGCCGGCGGCGATCAGCACGACCGCCGGGACGCCGGCCGCGCTCGCCGTGCCGAGGTTCAGCAGGTCCTTGTTGCGGATCTCCTTGAGCTGCCCGTCGGCGATCACCAGGGCCAGGCCCCGGCCGCCGACGAACAGCGCGAGCGTGGCGACGATCGGCTGCAGGCCCACCAGCGCCACCAGCGAGCCGTTCACCAGCCCGACGACGACACCGGCGAGCAGCGCCACCAGCAGCGAGGGCAGCAGCCCGTAGCCGAGGTAGAGCGGCAGCACCGAACTGGCCAGCGCCATGGTCGATCCGACCGACAGGTCGACGCCCTCGGTGCCGATCACCAGCGCCATGCCGAGCGCGACGATCACCACGGGGGAGACCTGCACGGCCTGGGTGCGCAGGTTGTCCGCGGTCAGGAAGTGGTCGGTGAACAGGCCGTTGAAGGCCAGCAGTGCGACGACTGCGGCGTACACCCCGTACCGCTGGAGCCAGTCGGCGATCCGCGGCCGGTCGATGCCGCGGGGGAGGGCCAGCGAGGTCATGAGGTCTCCTCCGTCGCGTCGTTCGCCCCGAACTGCTTCGCGGTGGCGGCCGGTTGCGGCGGACGCTCGGCGTCCGCGCCCGCGCCCGCGCCCGCGCGCGCATCCGTGTCGGCATCGGCGCCGGGGCCGGTGTCCGCGGCGGCCTCCCTCCGGGGCTCCGCGTCCGCCTCCGCGAGCACGGACAGCAACGCGCTCTCCGAGACGTCGTCGCCGGTGAGTTCACCGGCCACCGCTCCGGCGCGGAGCACGACGATCCGGTCGGCGCCCTCCACCAGTTCCTCCAGGTCGGAGGAGATCAGCAGCACAGCCAGCCCCTCCTTCGCCAACTCGTCGATGAGCGCCTGGACTTCGGCCTTCGCGCCGACGTCGATCCCGCGGGTCGGCTCGTCCAGCAGCAGCACCCGGGGCTCCAGGCAGAGCCAGCGGGCCAGCAGCACCTTCTGCTGGTTGCCGCCGGACAGCTCGCCGACCTTCTGCTCGGGGCTCGCGGCCTTGATCCGCAGTCGCTTCATGAAGATCTCCACGACCCGGTCCTGCCGCCCCCGCGAGACCATCCCGCCGCGCGAGAGCCGGGGCAGCGCGGCGAGCACGATGTTCTCGCGCACCGACAGGCCCGGCACGATGCCCTCGGCCTTGCGGTCCTCGGGCAGCAGGCTGATGCCCGCGCGGATCGCGGCCGGCGAGGTCAGCCGGCGCAGCACCGTCCCGCCGATCCGGACCTCGCCGGAGTCCAGCGGCAGCGCCCCGGCCAGCGCCTTGGCGGTCTCGCTGCGGCCGGAGCCCAGCAGACCGCCCAGGCCCAGCACCTCGCCCGGCCGCAGTTCGAGGCCGATGTCGTGCAGGACGTGACGTCGCGTCAGGTCCTGTGCGGTGAGAACGGGTTCGCGCGCCGCGTCGTGCCCGTCGCCGAAGCTGGTGGTGCCGCTGCGGCGCACCTCGGCGATCTCCCGGCCGAGCATCAGCGACACCAGCTTGACCCGCTCGGTGTCCTTCAGGTCGCCGGAGTGGACCAGCCGGCCGTCTCTGAGCACCGTCACGCGGTCGCAGATCCGGTACAGCTCGTCCATCCGGTGGCTGACGTAGACGATGGCGATGTCACGGGCGTGGAGTTCGCCGATGACCCGGAAGAGCGTCTCCACCTCGCGCGGTTCGAGCGAGGAGGTCGGCTCGTCCATCACCACCACCCGGGCCTTCACCGAGACCGCGCGGGCCAGTGCCACCATCTGCTGGGTGCCGACGCCCAGGGTGTGCAGCGGCCGGCGCGGGTCCGCGCCGACCCCGAAGCCGCCGAGCAGTTCGGCCGCCTCGCGGTGCATCCGCGGGAAGTCGATCAGCCCGAACCGGTTCTTCGGCTCCCGGCCCAGGAAGATGTTGCGGGCCACGCTCATCAGCGGGACCAGGTTCACCTCCTGGTAGATCGTGGAGATGCCCGCCTGCTGAGCCTCGTGCGGCCGGTGGAAGACCACCGGCTCGCCGCCGAGCCTCAGTTCGCCCTCGTCGGCGCGGTGCACGCCGGTGAGGATCTTGATCAGCGTGGACTTGCCCGCGCCGTTCTCCCCGACCAGCGCGTGGATCTCGCCCGCGCGCAGGGTGAAGGTCACGTCGTCGAGGGCGGTCACGCCCGGGAAGCGCTTGCTGACGCCGAGCGCCTCAAGGACGGGCGCGGGGGCAGGCCCGGCGCCGGGCGGCGGCTGGCCGGGCGGCGCGGACGGCGCCGCTGCGGCTTCGGGTGGTGCCATGGTCAGGCCTTCCGGGTTCGCGGTGGTCCGATGGTGACGGGGGAGTGCGGCCGCGGGGCCGGGTCAGAACGCGCCGGCCACCGACGCCGCTGCGTTGCCCTCGTCGTAGGCGCGGTCGGTGATGATCACGTTCTCCGGGATCGCCTCGCCGGAGTAGAACTTCTGCGCGGTGGCGAAGGCCAGCGGGCCGAACCGCGGGTTGGACTCGATGACGGCGTTGTAGTGGCCGTCCACGATCGCCTGCACGGCGTTGCGGGTGCCGTCCACCGAGACCACCTTGACGTCCTTGCCCGGCTTCTTGCCCGCGCTGGTCAGGGCGGTGACCGCGCCGAGGCCCATCTCGTCGTTCTCCGCGTAGACCGCGGTGATGCCGGGCTTGGACTGGATCAGCTGCTCCATCACCTGCTGGCCCTTGTCCCGGGTGAAGTCGCCGGTCTGCTGGGCGACGATCTTCAGGCCGGGGGCCTTGGCGGTGAGTTCGTCCACGAAGCCCTTGGTGCGGTCGGTGGTCACGTTGTTGCCCGAGGCGCCGAGCAGGATCGCCACCTGGCCCTTGCCGCCGGTGGCCTTGACCATCGCGTCGGCGGCCCGCTTGCCCTGCTCGACGAAGTTCGAGCCGAGGAAGGTCACGTAGTCCTTGCAGGACGTCGCGTTGATCTTGCGGTCGATGGTGATCACCGGGACGTGCTTGGCGGCCGCGGCCTGCAGCGCCGGCTCCAGGCCGTCGGAGTTCAGCGGCGCCACGATGAGCAGCTGCGCGCCCTGCGCCAGCATGTCCTGGATGTCGCTGATCTGCTTGGGCAGTTGCGACTGCGCGTCGGTGGTGAGCAGCTTCTTGACGCCGATCTTCTTCGCCTCGTCCTTGATGGACTGGGTCTCGGCGATGCGGAACGGGTTGTCCTCCTTCTCCGACTGGGAGAAGCCGACGACGGCGTTCTTCAGGTCGAGCTTGGGGGCGCCGTACGCGCTCAGCGTGCAGCCGCTGCCGGCCGGCACGGTGGCCGACTGGGTGACCTGCTGCTGGGCGGCCTGGTCGGAAGCGCCGGGCGTGGCACCCGAGTTGCCGTCCTCGGACTTGGAGCAGGCGGTGGCCGCGATGCTCGCGGTGGCCAGCAGCAGACAGGCGGCGGCGAGCGAACGGCTTCTGCGTCCGGACAGGCGTATGGTCATGCTCACGACACTCCTTGGGTTCGGCGACGGCCCGGATGCGGGTGCGGCGGGCGCTGTGCGGGTGCGACGAGGGGCGGGCCGTCCCAGGGGGACGGACCCGGCGGGCCATGGGCCGAGCGGGGCCGGGCGCCGGCCGCCGGGTGTGCCTTGTGAGGCTTTCCCGTGCTCGGGTTTACAACGTTATACAGATCGGCACTGCCGACGACAAGAAGGCTGTCGTACTTTTCGAAACCGCTCCCAACCGGCGCGTTCGGCGCTTGGCGGCACCGTAGTCGGCGCTCTCCGGCGGGGTTGCGCCAAGATCGGCGCGCCTTCCCGCCGCTCTTCCCGGCAACTTCTGCGCACCCCCTGGACATGCCGTCCGGTCCGTGCTGTCATGCCGGTTGGCATCGCTCTTTCCAACGTTGGAAGAACATGTACCGGATGCCCCGAGGCGCCCAGGAGGCCCCGCATGCCCCTGAACCGCAGGCACTTCGTCACCACCGCGCTGACCGCCGCGGGAGCCGGCGCCCTGCCGCTGGCGTTCCCCGGCGCCGCGCAGGCCGGCACCCCGCAAGCAGACGGCGCGCAGAACGCCGGCGCCACCGCCACCGCACGGGTCGCCCCGGCGCGCGGCGGGCTCTACGCACCCAACGCGGCGCCGCTGGCCCCCACCGCGTTCCTCCGGCTGCCGCCCGGCGCGGTCACCGCCCACGGCTGGCTGGACGGTCAGCTGCGCCAGCAACTCGCCGGGCTCTGCGGCCAGTACGCCGCCACCTCGCACTTCCTGGTGATGGCGAACAGCGGCTGGGCGCACCCGCAGCTCGCCGGCTGGGAAGAGGTCCCGTACTGGCTGCGCGGCTACGTCGACCTGGCCGTGCTCACCCAGGACGCCACCGCGCTGGCCGCGGTGCGCCGGTGGATCGACGCGATCGTGGCGACCGCCGCCTCCGACGGGTTCTTCGGACCCACCGCACTGCGCACCTCGCTCGGCGGCGGCCCGGACTTCTGGCCGTTCCTCCCGCTGACCTGGGCGCTGCGCAACTGGCAGGAGTACAGCGGCGACAGCCGGATCATCCCGCTGCTCAGCGGCTTCTTCCGGTTCATGAACGCGCAGGGCCCCTCGGCCTTCAACCAGAGCTGGGTCTCGGTGCGCTGGGGCGATGGCCTGGACACCGTCTACTGGCTCTACAACCGCACCGGCGACGCCTCCCTGCTCAGTCTCGCCGACAAGATCCACGCCAACGGCGCCAACTGGGTGAACCACCTGCCGTCGCTGCACAACGTCAACATCGCCCAGGGCTTCCGCGAGCCCGCGCAGTACGCGCTGCGCTCCCCGTCCACCGCGCTCACCCAGGCCGCGTACCAGAACTACACCTCGGTGATGACGAGTTACGGGCAGTTCCCGGGCGGCGGCTTCGCCGGCGACGAGAACGCCAGGCCCGGCTACGGCGACCCGCGGCAGGGGTTCGAGACCTGCGGCATCGTCGAGTTCATGGCCAGCCACGAGCTGCTCGGCCGGATCACCGGCGACCCGGTGTGGGCGGACCGCTGCGAGGAGCTGGCCTTCAACTCGCTTCCCGCCGCGCTCGATCCGTCCGGCAAGGCGGTGCACTACATCACCAGCGCCAACAGCGTCGACCTGGACAACACCACCAAGACCGAAGGGCAGTTCCAGAACGGCTTCGCCATGCAGGCGTACCTGCCGGGTGTCGACCAGTACCGCTGCTGCCCGCACAACTACGGCATGGGATGGCCCTACTTCACCGAGGAGCTGTGGCTCGCCACCCCCGACAACGGACTGGCCGCCGCGATGTACGCGCCCAGTTCGGTCACCGCCAAGGTGGCCGACGGCACCGCGGTCACCGTCGCCGAGACCACCGACTACCCCTTCTCCGACACGGTCACCCTCACCGTCACCACCCCCAAGGCGCTGGTGTTCCCGCTGTACCTGCGCATCCCCGGCTGGTGCACCGCCCCGCAGGTCACCGTCGCCGGAGCCGCGGTGAGCGCCGCCGCCGGCCCGTCCTGGACGGTGGTCAACCGCACCTGGCACAGCGGCGACACCGTCGTCCTGAAGTTCCCGCAGAACACCACCCTGCGCACCTGGCCGGGCAACCACGGCGCGACCGCCGTCGACCACGGCCCGCTCACCTACGCCCTCAACATCGGTGAGAACTACGTGCAGACCGCGGGCAACGCGCAGTTCCCCTCGTACGAGGTGCACGCGACCACGCCGTGGAACTACGGGCTCGCCCCCAACGACGGCACCTGGACCTTCGTGCGCGGCAGCGGACCGGTGCCCGCCAACCCGTTCACCCACGACGGCACTCCGGTGAAGATCACCGCGCCGGCCCGGAAGATCGCCGAGTGGCAGGCCGACGGGCAGCACGTGGTCACCCCGCTGCAGGACTCGCCGGCCCTCAGCACCGCGGCCGTCGAGACGGTCAGCCTGATCCCGATGGGCGCCGCCCGGCTGCGGATCTCCGCCTTCCCGACCGTCTCGACCTCCGGCCACCAGTGGAGCCACACCGCGGACTACCAGAAGATCCGCAACAAGAACTCCGGCAAGGTCATGGGCGTCGACGTGATGTCGACCGCCAACAGCGCCCACGTCGTGCAGTTCGACGACAACGGCACCGCCGACCACCAGTGGCAGCTGATCGCCAACGGCGACGGCTGGTACCGCATCCGCAACCTCAACTCCCAGAAGGTGCTGGGCGTCGACCTGATGTCGACGGCCAACAGCGCCCAGGTGGTGCAGTTCGACGACAACGGCACCGCCGACCACCTGTGGCAGCTGGTCGACAACGGCGACGGCTGGTACCGCATCCGCAACAAGAACTCCGGCAAGGTGCTCGGCGTCGACCTCATGTCGACCGCCAACAGCGCGCCGGTGGTGCAGTACGACGACAACGGCACCGCCGACCACCTCTGGCAGTTCTTCAGCTGAGCCCCGCCCCGGCGCCCCACACCCCGTAGACCCCCGCAGTTCCCCGCGCAAGTCCCCGCCGCAAGCCCCCACTCCCTTCGCGACCAGGACGGATCCCCCCACCGTGACCTCCGACGAGTCCCGCGTGCCCGCACACCCCGAACCCGGCCCCGCATCCGGCCCAGGACCCCGCCCCGGCCGGCGCGACATGCTCAGGTGGACCGCCGCGTTGACCGCGGCCGCCGCCGGCGGCGGCCTCTTCACCGCCGGTCCCGCCCGAGCGGCAGCCCCCGCCGCCGCAGCGCCGGGCGCCGCCGTGCCCGCCGCCTCGACCTTCGCGCCCCTCCGGCCGCCCGCCGTCCCGCTGGCCGTGCGCTCCCCGTACCTCTCCACCTGGCTGCCAGGCGACAACCTGGCCGGCAGCTGGCCGACCTTCTGGACCGGGCACATCACCGCGCTGTGCGGCCTGGCCAGGATCGACGGCGCCGGTTACGTCTTCGCCGGCGCGCCCTCGGTGCCCGGCACCACGCTGACCACGATGCAGCAACTCTCGCTGCAGCTCACCGCCACCCGCTCGATCTACACGCTCAGCGGCGGCGGCGTCACCCTCACCGTCACCTTCTTCTCGCCCGTCGACCTGGGCAACCTCCAGCGCCAGTCGGTCCCGCTGTCGTACGTCACCGTGCAGGCCGCGAGCAACGACGGGCGCGCCCACACCGTCGACCTCCACCTCGACGTGTCGGGCGAGTGGGTGCACGGCGACACCTCGACGCCCATCACCTGGGCGCAGACCCAGGCCGGCGCCATGACCGTGCTCAGCTGCCAGCCGGCGAGCCCCGGCGTGCTCGCGGAGAACGGCGACATGGCGTCGTGGGGCCGCATGGTGCTCGCCGCCCCCACGGCGGGACTGACCTGGCAGATCGGCCAGGACACCGTGCTGCGGGCCGCGTCGGCCGGCTCCGGGCGGCTGGCCGGGAGCGTGGACGCCGGCCAGCCCCGCGCGATCAGCGACCGGTGGCCGGTGCTCGGCCTCAACCGCGACCTCGGCACCGTCAACCCCGGGACCGCGTCCGCGGAGTTCACCGCGGTCCTCGGCCACGTCCGCACGCCGGCGGTCAGCTATCTGGGCAGCCAACTCCAGCCCTGGTGGACGCGGTTCTGGGGCTCGTGGACCGACATGGTCAGCTGGTTCGGCGCCGACCACGGCGCCGCGCTCAGCGCCGCCACCGCCCTGGACCAGCGCATCCACGACGACGCGGCCGCCGCGGTCGGCGGCGGCGCCACCGGCGAGCACTACGCGGCGGTCTGCGCGCTCGCGCTGCGCCAGGCGGTCGCGGGCACCGAGCTGGTGAGCAGGAACGGCAGCCCGTGGGCGTTCCTGAAGGAGATCTCCTCCGACGGCAACATGTCCACCATCGACGTCACCTACCCGGCGTTCCCCGCCTACCTCTACCTCTCCCCGGCGTACCTGCGGCTGCTGCTGGAACCGCTGCTCGACTACGCCGAACACGGCGGCTGGCCCAAGGAGTTCGCCGAGCACGACCTCGGCTCCGGCTACCCCAACGCCACCGGCCACAACGACGGCAACGAGGAGGACATGCCGGTCGAGGAGTCGGCGAACACGCTCGTCATGGCGGCGGCCCTGCTCCAGCGGCTGCCCGCCGCCGACGCGGCGTCCTTCGTGCAGGCGCACTACGCGATCCTCAAGCGCTGGGCGGACTACCTCGTCGCGAACGCCCTCGACCCCGGCTACCAGAACCAGACCGACGACTTCACCGGCTTCATCGCGCACAGCGCCAACCTCGCCCTCAAGGGCATCGTCGGCATCGGGGCGATGGGCGTCGTCGCCGCCGTGGCGGGCAACACCGCGGACGCCAAGCACTACACGACCACCGCCCGCGGCTACATCAGCCGCTGGACGTCGCTCGCCGAGGACTCCTCCGGCAGCCACCTCAAGCTCGCCTACGACCAGGACGGCACCTGGAGCCTGAAGTACAACGGCTTCCCCGACCGGCTGCTCGGCCTCGACCTGGTGCCCACCGGCACCGCCGCGCGGGAGGCCGCCTGGTACTCCTCGCACGCCGGCGCCAACGGCGTCGTGCTCGACCCGCGCAACGACTACACCAAGGGCGACTGGGAGGTGTGGACCGCGGCCTGGCTGGCCGACCACGGCGCCACTCGCGACGCCCTCGTCAACGGCGTCTTCGCCTTCGCCAACAGCACCCCCCAGCGGGTGCCGCTCAGCGACTGGTACGTGGTCGCCACCGCGGCGCAGCGCGGCTTCCAGGACCGGCCGGTGGTCGGCGGCATGTTCGCGCTGCTGCTGAAGCCGGCCGGCTCCACCGTCGCCTGGCACCGCATCCAGAACCGCAACTCCGGGAAGGTGCTGGCGGTCTCCGGCATGTCCCTCGCCGACAGCGCGGAGGTCACGCAGTACACCGACAACGGCACCGCCGACCACGTCTGGACGCTGCTCGACAACGGCGACGGCACCGTGCGCATCCAGAACCGCAACAGCGGCAAGGTGCTCGCCGTCCACGACCAGAGCACGGACGACGGCGCGCACGCCCAGCAGTACCAGGACAACGGCACGCCCGACCACACCTGGCGCTTCGTCGACAACGGCGACGGCTGGTCGAAGATCGTCAACGTGCGGTCGGGCAAGGTCCTCGCGGTGGACGGCATGTCCCAGGCGGACAGCGCACAGGTCACCCAGTGGACCGACAACGGCAGCGCCGATCACCTGTGGCGGCTCATCTGACACCGCCCCCGAGCACCGGCACGAAGCGCGAGTGGGCGCGCGCGAGTGCCGGGAAGGGCGCGTGGCGGCCGGCCCGCGGCAAGCACAGGCCGGCCGCCACGCGCCCGCACGTCAGCCCGGTGCCGGGCCGGGAACCCCCGGCCCGGCACCGGGCTCAGCCGCCGGTGAGCGCGGCCCGCGCGCAGGGCCCGCAGCCCCCCGGCGGATCGCAGCCCAGGCTGCGATCGCTCTGCACCTGCTCGACGCCGCGCACCGCCGCCTCGTCGTACCCGCCGGTCGCCGGCAAGCGCGCACGCACGTGCGACCGCTCAGTACAGCGGCGGCGGCGCCGGGATCGGCGACGGCTCCGGGGTCGGCGGGACGGGCTGCGGCGTCGGCGAGGGCGGCACCGGGCCGGGACCGGGGCCGGGCGGCACCGGCTCGGGGCCGGGCTGCGGCGTCGGCACCGGATCGGGCGCAGGACCGGGCACCGGGTCCGGCACGGGCTGCGGTCCGGGCGCCGGAGAAGGATCGGGACCCGGTGCGGGCTCGCCCGGCCCCAGCGGCGCGGGGTGCGTGGGGAAGGGTTCGGGTGTCGGCTCGGTCATCGCGTTCTCCGGTCCTTCTGACGGGTCGGGCGCGCCGGGAGCACCCGGCGCGTCGGGCTGCTCGGGCGGCCGGGGCGCCTCGGGCGGTCCCCGTGCGGCGCCCCCGCGCCCGGACCCCTGCACTCGTACCCGGTCGGCGCGCCCCCATGCCGCGCCGTCCCGTGGAGCGCTTTCCCACCTGACCGCGCCCGTGGACCGGGCTGCGGACCGGGCTGCGGACCGGCCGATGCCCCGGCCCACGACCCGCCCGGCGCGGCCACCGTGAAAGCGAGGCAGGGAGACAGCCGCCCCACCGGGTGGATAATGGCAGCAATGCCGATATATCCGGCCGTGCGCGGCCCGACCCCCGGAACAGGCGGATGACAGCTCCCCAGCGCCCGGAGCGCGGCTACGACCCTCGCGTGGGGCTCTCCTCGTCGAGGCGGAGCGGCACGCGCCCGCTGTCCATCGGCCCCGGGGACCGGCTCGCCATGAGCGGGATCGGGAGCTTCGACTGGGACCTCGACCAGGGCCTGCTCGACCTGGACGAGGTGGCCCTGGAGGTCTTCGACCTGCGGCCGGAGGAGTTCGACAGCCGCCCCGACACGATGGTGCTGCGGGTGACGCCCGAGGAGGGCGCCAGGATCGACGCGGCGCTGCGCAAGGTGCTGGACTCCGGCCGCCGCAGCTACGCCGGGTACTTCCAGGTCACCCGCCGTGACGGCGTCAAGCAGTGGACGCACACCCAGGGCACCGTGCTGCGCGACGAGCAGGGCGTGCCGCACCGGCTGGTGGGCATCGTGCGGGACGCCGGCGAGTCCGACCAGCCGCTCTCCCCGGACGGCACCCTCCCCGAGGCCGACCTGCGCAGCGTGTCCTCGATCCTGCAGGGCACCGCCGAGGCGCTCTCCCACGCGGTGACCGTGGAGGACGTGACCGCCGTGCTGACCGGGGCGGGCAGCCTGGCGCGGTTCGGCGCCGACGCGCTGGCGCTCGGCGTGGTGGAGCAGGGCAACCTGCGCATCGCGGTGGTCAGCGGCGCCTCCCCGATCGCCTTCAACAACGCGCGGGTGCGCAGGCTGGACCAGTCGCTGCCGCTGTGCGAGGCGGTCGTCACCCAGCAGCCCCGCTACTCGACCTCCTTCACCGAGCTGGCGGAGCGCTTCCCGCTGCTGCCGCCCTACCTGGCGGACACCGGGATCGACGCGGCGGCGTTCCTCCCGCTGATCGCCGAGGCCCGCTCCATCGGCGGGCTCGCGCTGTTCTTCCGCGGCCGCGAGCGCTTCACCCGCGAGCACCGGGAGCTGTGCGGCGCGCTGGCCGGCATCCTCGCCCAGTCGCTGCAGCGGGCCACCCTCTTCGACCAGGAGCGCGAGTTCGCCACCGGCCTGCAGTCCTCCATGCTGCCGCGGCACATCCCGCGGTTCGAGGGCGCCGAGGTCGCGGTGCGCTACCACTCCGCGTGGAGCGGCCGCGAGATCGGCGGCGACTGGTACGACGTGGTGGCGCTGCCGCAGAACCGGGTCGGGCTGATGGTCGGCGACGTCCAGGGCCACGACACGCACGCCGCCGCCGTCATGGGCCAGCTGCGGATAGCCCTGCGGGCGTACGCCGCCGAGGGCCACTCGCCCT
Source organism: Actinacidiphila polyblastidii (assembly GCF_036353415.1). Taxonomy (NCBI): domain Bacteria; kingdom Bacillati; phylum Actinomycetota; class Actinomycetes; order Kitasatosporales; family Streptomycetaceae; genus Actinacidiphila; species Actinacidiphila polyblastidii. Next base: position 35,758 of record NZ_JAZEWV010000008.1, on the reverse strand, counting down.
CCACGGTGCTCGCCCGCGCCTCGGGGTTCCTCGCGGAGCTGGACACCGAGCGCTTCGCCACCTGCTCGTACGCCCAGGTCGACCTGGCCACCGGGACGGTGCGGGTGGCGCGCGCCGGGCATCTGGGCCCGCTGATCCGGCACAACGACGGCAGGACCGGCTGGCCGAACGTCCGAGGCGGCCTGCCGCTGGGACTGGCCACCACCCTCGACCTGAACGAGTTCCCCGAGACCCGGCTCGACCTGGTGCCGGGGGAGACCCTGGTGTTCTGCACCGACGGCCTGGTCGAGGAGCGCGGCCTGGACATCACCATCGGCATGGAGGCGCTCGCCGAGGTGGTGCGCGACGGCCCGCAGCGCCCCGAGCAGCTGGCCGACCACCTCGCGGACCACCTGTGGGAGCGCTGGGGGTCCAACGACGACGTGGCCCTGCTGATCATGCGGCGCGCCCCCGACCCCGGCACCCGTCAGGCGCCGCGCATCCACCAGTACGTGCACCAGGCGGACCCCGAGGGCCTGGCCGACGCGCGGTCCGCGCTGCGCCAGGCGCTGGCGGGCTGGGAGCTGGCGGAGATCGCCGACGACGTGGAGCTGGCCGCGGGCGAACTGCTGGTCAACGTGCTGCTGCACACCGAGGGCGGCGCGGTGCTCACCCTGGAGGTGCTCCCCGAACCGGTGCGCAGGGTGCGGCTGTCGGTGCAGGACCGCTCCAGCGTGTGGCCGCGCCGCCGGACGCCCGGCGAGGCGGCCACCTCGGGCCGCGGGCTGCTGATGATCGAAGCGCTCGCGCAGCGCTGGGGCGTCGAGCCGCGGGGCGACGGCAAGGCCGTCTGGTGCGAGTTCGGCCCCGCGGCCGACGCCGGGTCCGCGGTGCTCAGCCCACGGTGAGCGCGGTGTCGTCCACCACGAAGGACGTCTGCAGCTTGGAGCCCTCCACGCCGGTGAACCGCAGCGTGACCGTCTGCCCCGCGTAGCCGCTCAGGTCGGCGGTGTGCTGCTGGTAGCCCGACACCGCGTTGGCGTTGGAGTACGAGCCGACCGTGGCGAGCACCGTGCCCGAGGAGTTGAGCACCTGCACCTTCAGCGTGTCGTACGCGGTCGAGCCGGTCTCGGCGGTGTCGACGTGCAGCCAGTAGGACAGCGTCGCGGAGCAGCCGGCCGGGACGGCCACCGACTGCGAGACCGTGTCGGTGGTGGCGGTGCCGTATCCGTCCAGCCACGCCTTGTACGAACCGCTGTGCGCGGCTTCCTGGGTGGAGTTGTTGATCACGCCGCTCGATGCGGTCCAGGACGAAGTGCCGGACTCGAAGCCCGGGTTGAGGAGCTTCTGGCCGGGGGAGGCGCAGGTGCCGGTGCCGCCGGTGGTGGTGCCGCCGGTGGTGGTGCCGGTGGACGTGCCGCCGGTGGTGCCGCCGGTGCCGCTGCCGGCGAGCCACGCGGTGGCGTTCAGGGCGAGCGCGGCGTCGGTGCCGGCCGGGTCGTTCCAGCCGTCGTAGAGGGTGTTGCCGGACTGGCCGGTGCCGTCGTCGGCCGGCGAGCTGTCGCCCCAGATCGCCACCCGGCCGCTGCCGAAGGAGCTGGTGACGAAGAAGGCACCGGTGTTGCCGGAGTAACCGGTCCGGTACAGCAGGCCCTTGACGTTCGGGTTGTCGCCCGGCTTGAGCGTGAAGGTGGTGCCGTCCCGCAGGATGCTGCCGGTCACCGCGCCGAACGGGCCGTGCAGCACCGGGTTCGAACTGTCACTGATCGCCCGCGGGTTGTCGGTGCTGACGTCCAGCAGGTCGACGGAGAAGCCGAACGGGTCGGTGTTGTCGACGCCGTTGCTCGTCAGCAGGTCGTTGACGACGCACGGCGAGTCGCAACCGTCGTTGTTGCGGTCGCTGTTGTTGTGGTCGGAGATGATGAACAGCCCGCCGCCGTTCTGCACGAACGTCATCACCGCGGTCTTCTCCGCGGCGCTGAGCTTCACGTTCGGCTCGTCGATCACGAAGGTGTCGAACTTGCTCAGGTCCTGCGCGGACGTCCCCCCGTAGGTGATGGTCCTCCCCGACGGGAGGGTGTTCAGGACGTAGCCGCCGGACTTCTGCAGCGCCACGCCCCACGAGGAGAGCGCGCCGGTCCAGTCCGTCTCGGAGCTGGGCGTGGAGTCCTGGCCCAGCGGGTCCGGCTGGCTGGTGCTGATGATCCAGTCGGCGTTGCCGGCCGTCTCGGCCTTGGTGTTGTCGAAGAGCACGCGGTGGGCGGTCGCCGCGGCCGGCGCTACCCCGGCGGCGTGCCCGGCCGGGGCGGCCTGCGCGCTACCCGCGGCGAGTCCGGCGGCGCCCAGGGCGATCGCGCCCAGCGCCGCGGCGGCGCCGATCAGCACGCGGCTGTGCGGGGTACGGGTTCCAAGCATCCGTCAACCTCCAGGTGGGGGGCGGTCAGTGGGCGGGAGATGGCTGGTGCGGGAGCATTCTGCGCGCGTAGAACCTGGCTGCGGTGTGCCGTGCGTAACCAGACGGTGAACGCTGCCGGTCGGCTGGTGCGGCCGGTAGCGGAAGGTCTTCGCGGCGCGTTGCGCCGCCCGGGTGGCCGGGCGGACCGGCCGGACGCGGAGCCCTCGCGGCCCCGGCGGGTCGGGGGCAGGATGGGCGGGGAGCCGCATGCTCCCGGGCCGCGCGGGTACGCGGCCGGGTCGAGGGCCGGGTGCAGCGCCGGGTCAAGGGTCGCATCACCAGGAGGAACGCCATGCCGATCGCCACCGTGAACCCCGCGACCGGGGAGACCGTCAGGACCTTCGAGCCGCTGGGCGCCGAGGGGATCGAGGAGCGGATCGACCGGGCCGAGCGCACCTTCCGCGACTACCGCCGCACCGGGTTCGACTCCCGCGCCGCGCTGATGACGGCCGCCGCGGACCTGCTGGACAAGGAGCGGGACGACATCGCCCGGGTGATGACCCTGGAGATGGGCAAGACGCTGTCCGCGGCCCGCGCCGAGGCGGCCAAGTGCGCGAAGGCGATGCGCTGGTACGCGGCCAACGCCGAGCGGCTGCTCGCCGACGAGCACCCGGCCGAGGCCGACGTCGCCGACAGCGGCGCGCACCGGGCCTTCGTACGCTACCGGCCGCTGGGCGTGGTGCTCGCCGTCATGCCGTGGAACTTCCCGCTCTGGCAGGTCGTGCGGTTCGCCGCGCCCGCGCTCATGGCGGGCAACACCGGCCTGCTCAAGCACGCCTCGAACGTCCCGCAGACCGCCCTCTACCTCGGCGACCTCTTCCACCGGGCGGGCTTCCCGGCCGGCTGCTTCCAGACGCTGCTGGTCGGCTCCGGCGCCATCGAGGGCGTCCTGCGCGACCCCCGGGTGGCCGCCGCGACCCTCACCGGCAGCGAGGGCGCGGGCCGCGCGGTCGCCTCGGTGGCCGGCGACGAGATCAAGCCGACCGTGCTGGAGCTGGGCGGCAGCGACCCCTTCGTGGTGATGCCGTCGGCCGCGGACGAGCTGGACCACGCCGTGCACACCGCGGTCACCGCCCGGGTGCAGAACAACGGGCAGTCCTGCATCGCGGCCAAGCGCTTCATCGTCCACGACGCGGTGTACGACGGCTTCGCCGAGCGCTTCCGGCGGGCCATGGGCGCCCTGGTGGTCGGCGACCCGATGTCCGACCGCACCGACATCGGCCCGCTCGCCACCGAGCAGGGCCGCGCCGACCTGGAGGAGCTGGTCGAGGACGCGCTGGCGCGCGGCGCCCGCGCGCTGTGCGGTGCGGGCCGGCCCGAGGCGCTGCGGCACGGCTGGTACTACCAGCCGACCGTGCTCGCCGACGTCTCGCCCGCGATGCGCATCCACCGCGAGGAGGCGTTCGGCCCGGTCGCCACGCTCTACCGGGTGCCCGACCTGGACACCGCCGTCGCCGTGGCCAACGACACGCCCTTCGGCCTGAGTTCGAACGTGTGGACCCGGGACACCGACGAGCAGCGGCGCTTCGCCGCCGACCTGGAGGCCGGCGGGGTCTACTTCAACGGCATGACCGCCTCGCACCCCGCGCTGCCCTTCGGCGGCGTGAAGCGCTCCGGCTACGGGCGCGAGCTGTCCGGGCACGGGATCCGCGCGTTCTGCAACGTCACCACGGTCTGGTACGGGCGCTGACCTCAGCAGAACCATCCGTCCTGTACCCAGCCGTGCCGGTTGATCTGCCCGTAGGCGAACCCGTACACCCATGACCCGTCCAGCTGCTCCACCAGGAAGGTCTGCCCCCGGTAGAGGGTGCCGGTCCAGGCGCCGAGCGGCTGGGTCCTGACGTCGAGGTCCTGGGCGCAGACGGTCTCGCGCACCCCGACCCGGCCGTTCGCGGCCTGCGCGGGAGCGGCCAGCGCGACCAGGGCGGAGGCGGCGAGCACGGCGGCGGCCGCGGTCGCGGTCGCGGAGGCAGTACGCAGCATGGTGTGGCTCCTTGTGACGGTCCTGCGGTACGAGCGGGTGGCGCGCGCGGGGACGCGGAGGGGACGCGGTCGGGTGGCGGTGCCGGGACGAGGCGGATGGGGCGGGCGGCGGCGCGGCCCGCGGTCACCAGGAGTCGTAGCCGCCGATGCACTCGATCCGCAGGTAGCCCCAGTCGTTCGGGCCGTAGTCGAAGCTCGCGGCCCAGCCGTTGTAGACGGGGTGGGAGCCGGGGGTGTGGCCGATCTTGTCGCCGTACCCGAGCACGCGCTTGAGGCCGACCGGGCCGCTCGCGCTGTCGTAGTTGGCGTAGAAGCTGGCGCTCTGGCACACCACGACGGCGTGCTCGGGCGGCACCGCCGCCTCGGCGGCGGGCAGCAGGGCGGTGGCGATGGGGGCGGAGAGCACGCAGGCGGCCAGGAGGGTGCGGCGTCGTCTCATGTCACGTCCGGGAGTGAGGGGGGTGCCGGATGCTACGCGCGTCAACTCTAGAGGTCTGACGCGCCCCTGACAACTATCGAATGCCGGTGCGAGGGCGGCCTCCGGGAACCGCCCGGGGCCGCCCGCCGGCGCCATGACGCCGCGTCAGCCGGTGGCGGGATCGGGATCGGCCGCCGGCCCGTGCGCCGCGACCCGCAGCATGACCGTGCCGTGCGCCGGCACCGAGGCGCTGATCGCCCCCTCGGTGGTCGAGGTCTCCTTGGACCACAGGTCCTCGAGGGTGTACCAGGGCGCGCCGCCCAGCCCGACCGCCTCCGCGGTGGTGCTGATGGTGGCCGCCGAGCCGTTCTCGTTGGTGAGGGTGACCGCGCGGTCGCCGCCGGCCAGCGGCTTGGTCATCACGTCCAGGCCGCCGGCGTTCGACACCACCGTGCCCTGCCGGCCCAGCGGGTCCTGGTCGACCGCGATGACGTCGGTGTTCCTCAGGACGGCGAGCGTCTCGGCGCTCGCGGTGCGCAGGTCGCTGCCGATCAGCAGCGGCGCCGCCATCTCCGACCAGAGGCTGAAGTGGGTGCGGTACTCGGTGTCCGTCATGCCGCCGTTGCCGACCTCCAGCATGTCCGGGTCGTTCCAGGCGCCGGGCCCCGCGTAGGCGGCGAGCGGCTGGTTCTGGTGCACGATGCCGATCATCTTGGCCCACGTGTCGCCGATGTCGAGGGTGGTGCGCCAGGAGTTGCCGACGGCCGGCGCCCAGGTCCAGGGCTGGGTGCTGCCCCACTCGCAGATGCTGTAGAGGATCGGGCGGCCGGTGGCCTTCAGCGCGTCACCCATCGCCTGGTAGCGGGCCTGCGTCCGGGCGCTGTCGTCGAGTCCGGCGTTGTTGCAGTTGTCGTACTTGAGGTAGTCGACGCCCCACGACGCGAAGAGGTCCGCGTCCTGCTGCTCGTGGCCGAGACTGCCGGGGAAGCCGTTGCTGTCGCAGGTCTTGGTGCCCGCGCTGGTGTAGAGCCCGAACTTCAGGCCCTTGGCGTGCACGTAGTCCGCGACGGCCCTGATCCCGTCGGGGAAGCGCTTCGGGTCGGGGACCAGGTCGCCCGCGGCGTCCCGGCTCGGCAGCGCCCAGCAGTCGTCGATGTTGACGTAGGTGTACCCGGCGTCCTTCAGGCCCTCGGAGACGAAGAGGTCGGCGATGCCCTCGACCATGGCCTCGTCGAACTCCGCCCGGCAGTGGGTGGAGTTCCAGTTGTTGAAGCCCATCTGCGGGGTGCGGGCCAGTCCGTTGCCGACCGCCGCGGCCGGGGGAGCGGCGGCGATCTGCGCGCTGACGGCGGTACCGGCCAGCGCGGTGGCGCCGGTCAGGCCGCCCGCGGCGAGCGCCAGCGAGGCGGCCGACGCGGTCAGCCGGCGGCGGAGGGCGGACCCGGTGCGGCGCGCGGCGGCAGGGCCGCGCGGGTGACGGAGAGTGGTCGTGGGGGCGGGGCGCTGGTGCTCTGTGTGCGGCATGCGCGGCTCCGAGACAGTTGAATAGCGCACAATCCAACGGGGTCGAACGAAAGCGACCGCATCACGGCGTCACCACGCGACGCGTCGGTGACACGCTCGGCGGGCCGCCGCGGGAGACGGTTGAACGTGTGAAACCCGGGGCGATCCCGTCGCGCCGCCACCGTCCCGCGGTGTCGACCGACTCTAAGGTGAGCCGAGCGACGGACCGGGCAGCCCCGGCGGCGACGCGCCGAAGGGTGGGCCGGAGCAGTGAGATCGCCGAGAGCGGGAAAGGGCACGGGATGCCCGACGTACCAGAGCCCATGGTCAAGCTGGTCCGATGGACCGCCGAGCCCGCCGCCGCCCAGGTCCTGCGCTCCACCGCCGCAGCCGTCATCGCCTATCAGGTGGCGGTGTGGCTGCTGCCCCAGCCGGCTCCGCTGACCGCGCCGCTGACCGCCCTGCTGGTGGTGCAGGTGACCCTCTACTCCACTCTGCGCACCGGCATCAACCGGGTGAACTCGGTCGTGGTCGGCGTGCTGATCGCGGTCGGCTTCAGCGCGCTGCTCGGCCTGAGCTGGTGGAGCCTCGGCCTGATCATCTTCGTCTCGCTGCTGATCGGCCGGTTCGTGCGGGTCGGCGAGTTCGTCATCGAGGTGGCGATCAGCGCGATGCTGGTGCTCGGCGTCACCCAGGTGGCGAACACCGCCTGGGACCGGGTCTACGAGACGCTGATCGGCGCCGGCGTCGGCATGCTCTTCAACCTGCTGTTCGCGCCGCCGGTGTGGGTGTCGTCGGCCGGCGACTCGATCGACACGCTGGCCCGCCGGATGGCCGCGCTCTTCCGCGACATGGGCGGCGAGATCGCCGGGCACCTGCCGGTGGACCGGGCCGCGGCCCGGTTGCACGAGGCGCGCCGGATCGACCACGCCATCGTGGAGGTCGACGCCTCGCTGCGGCAGGCGGAGGACAGCCTGCGGTGGAACCCCCGGGTGCGCGAGGGGGTGCTCTCGCGGATCGTGCTGCGCACCGGCCTCGACACGCTGGAGATCTGCGCCGTCGTGATGCGGGTGGCCTCCCGCACCCTCACCGACCTGGCCAAGCACCGCACCGAGGAGTCGCTCTTCCCCGACGAGGTGGCGGCCGAGCTGCAGGACCTGTTCGGACACGTGGCGAACGCCATCCAGAGCTTCGCGGTGCTGATCACCAGTCAGGTGGCGGAGAACGCGGAGCAGGCGGAGGAGCGGCTCGGCCAGGCGCTGGCCGACAGCGCGGTCAGCCGCGACCGCACCGCCGATCTGCTGCTGACCGGGGTGCGGGAGCACCCGCGGCAGTGGCAGCTGCAGGGCGCGCTGCTGGCCGAGGTGGACCGGATCCTCGACGAACTCGCGGTGGACAAGCGCTCCGAGCGGCTGGTCGAGGAGCTGGACCGGTACGGCTCCGAGCTGAGCGAGCGCCACCCCCGGCTGCACCTGATCCGGCGGCGGCTGGCCGCGACCGCCGTGGTCCAGCGCACCTCGGCCCCGATGCGGGCCGCCCTCGGCCGGTCCAACGGGCGGTCGGAGGACTGACCTCCGGTCGCTCCCGCACCGCGCACACCCGAATCGATGCCGTCCCGGGCGTAGACGCCGCCGTAGCGCGTCTGTAACACTGCGCCAACATGCCTGCAAATTCTGAGCAGATCAGCGAGGGATTCGCATGGAGAAGCGCAACTTAGCTGGATCAACCCCGCACGAAACGGATTGTCGAGTAGTTCGTCTCCTGATCCTCCAGACCCCACGACACAGAGGGACGCCATGAGAACGAAGCGCTCCATCCCACGGCTGCTGGCGGGGGTGACCGCCGGAAGCCTGCTCCTGATCGGTGGTCAGGCCCTTCCGGCCATCGCCGCGGGAGGACCGAACGCGGCCGCAGGCAAGACGGCCGCGGCCAGCAGCACCAGCGGCGCGAACAGCGCGGCCCACCTGAACGACGGCAACCAGAACTCCTACTGGCAGAGCTCGGGCAGCGCCCTTCCGCAGTGGGCGCAGGTCGACCTGGGCGGCAGCCGGCTGATCGACCAGGTGCAGCTGAAACTCCCCGCCTCCTGGACCTCGCGCAGCGAGACCCTCGCGCTGCAGGCGAGCGACGACGGCACGCTCTTCGACACGCTGGTCGGTTCGGCCACCTACTCCTTCAGCCACTCCGCGGGGAACACCGTCAAGGTCTCCTTCCCCGCCTCCGTGGCCCGCTACGTGCGGGCGGACGTGACCGCCAACTCGGCGTCGAAGTCAGCCCAGCTGTCCGAGATGACGGTGCACGCCGCCGCGGCGTCCACCGTCAACCTCGCCGCCGGGCGCCCCACCGCCGAGTCCAGCCACTCCGACGTCTACCCCTCGGGGAACGCCGTCGACGGCAACGCCAACACGTACTGGGAGAGCGCCAACAACGCCTTCCCGCAGTGGCTGCGCGTCGACCTCGGCTCCGCGGTGCCGGTCAACAAGGTGGTGCTCAAGCTCCCGCCGGCCACCGCCTGGGCCACCCGCACGCAGACCCTCGCCGTGCAGGGCAGCACCGACGGGCAGAACTTCTCCGACATCGTGCCCTCGGCCGGATACGTCTTCGACCCGGCCACCGGCAACACCGTGACGATCACCTTCAACCAGGCCACCACCCGGTACCTGCGGCTGAACGTCACCGGCAACACCGGCTGGCCGGCCGGCCAGATATCCGAGTTCGAGGCGTACGGGCCGACCACCGGCGACACGCAGGCGCCGACCGCGCCCGCCGGCCTGGCGTACACCCAGCCCGCCTCCGGCCAGATCAAGCTGACCTGGAACGCGTCGACCGACGACACCGGCGTGACCGGGTACGACGTCTACGCCAACGGCACCCTGCGCACCACGGTGGCCGGCAACGTGCTGACGTACACCGACAGCCAGCCCGACACCGCGACGGTGACCTACACCGTCAAGGCGCACGACGCGGCGGGCAACCAGTCGGCGGCCAGCAACAGCGTGACCCGCACCGGCACGTCCGGTGACACGCAGGCGCCGACCGTGCCGGGCAGCCTGGCGTACACCCAGCCCGCCTCCGGCCAGATCAAGCTGACCTGGAACGCGTCGAGCGACAACACGGCCGTCACCGGCTACGAGGTCTTCCGCAACGGCGCCCAGATCGGCACCACCGCGGCCAACGTGCTGACCTACACCGACAGCCAGCCGGACAGCGCGACCGTGTCGTACTTCGTCCGGGCCAAGGACGCCGCGGGCAACGAGTCGGGCAACAGCAACACGGTGACCCGCAACGGCACCACGCCGCCCCCCAACGGCACCAACCAGGCGCTGGGCAAGCCGATCACCGCCACCTCGACGGTGCAGAACTTCGTCGCCGCCAACGCGAACGACGGCGACACGAACACCTACTGGGAGGGCAGCGGCACCAGCTCGCTGACCGTCCAGCTGGGCGCCAACGTCGACACCAGCCAGATCGTCGTCAAGCTCAACCCGAGCAGCGCGTGGGGCCCGCGGACCCAGACCATCGAGATCCAGGGCCGCGAGCAGAGCGCGTCGGGCTTCACCCAGCTGGCGGCGCCCAAGAGCTACTCCTTCGACCCGGCCTCCGGCAACTCGGTGACCATCCCGGTCACCGCGCGGGTCGCCGACGTCAAGGCGATCTTCAGCTCCAACTCCGGTGCGGGCGGCGGCCAGGCGGCCGAGCTGCAGGTCATCGGCGTTCCCGGGCCGAACCCCGATCTGACGGTGAGCGCGCCGACCACCTCGCCGGCGGCGCCGGTGGAGACCGACCCGGTCACCGTCAGCACCACCGTGAAGAACTCCGGCACCAACGCCTCGGCGGCCACCAACGTCAACTTCTACCTCGGCACCACGAAGGTCGGCACCGCCAACGTCGGCGCCCTGGCGGCCGGCGCGAGCAGCACGGTGTCGGCGAGCATCGGCGCCAAGGACGCGGCCACCTACCAGCTGACCGCGAAGGTCGACGAGGCCAACACGATCGTCGAGCAGAACGAGACCAACAACAGCGCCACCTCCACCCTGGTGGTCAAGCCGGTCGACACCTCCGACCTGGTGGCCGCGCCGGTCGCCTGGTCGCCCGGCAACCCCTCCGCGGGCAACAACGTCGCCTTCTCGGTGGCGATCAAGAACCAGGGCACGGTCGCCTCGGCGAGCGGCGCCCACGGCGTCACCCTGACCGTCGCCGACGCCACCACCGGCGCCGTGGTCAAGACGCTCACCGGCAGCTACAGCGGCGCCATCGCCGCCGGAGCCACCACCAGCCCGGTCAACCTGGGCAGCTGGACCGCGGTCAACGGCAAGTACACCGTCAAGACGGTGATCGCGGTGGACGCCAACGAGCTGTCCCTCAAGCAGGCCAACAACACCAGCAGCCTGTCGCTCTTCGTGGGCCGCGGCGCCAACATGCCGTACGACTCCTACGAGGCCGAGGACGGCGTCCTCGGCGGCGGCGCGACGGTGCTGGGCCCGAACCGCACCATCGGCGACCCCGCCGGTGAGGCGTCCGGCCGCAAGACCGTGCACCTGGCGGCCAACGGCGCGTCGGTCTCCTTCACCACCCGCAACAGCACCAACACCCTGGTGACCCGCTTCAACATCCCGGACGGCACCGACTCCACCACGCTCGACGTGTACGTGGACGGCACCTTCCTCAAGACGATCACCCTGTCCTCGAAGTTCAGCTGGCTGTACGGCGACGAGGCGAGCCCGAGCAACTCGGCCGGCTCCGGCGCCCCGCGGCACATCTACGACGAGGCCAACGTGCTGCTCGGGACCACCGTCCCGGCCGGCCACACCATCAAGCTGCAGAAGGACGCCGCGAACACGGCGGCCTACTACAACATCGACTACATCAACCTGGAGCAGGCGACCCCGGTCGCCAACCCGGACCCGACCAAGTACGTGGTGCCGGCCGGCTTCACCCAGCAGGACGTGCAGAACGCGCTGGACACCGCCCGCCAGGACACCACCAAGCTCGGTGTCTACCTGCCGGCCGGCGACTACGCGACGGCCAACAAGTTCACCGTCTACGGACGGGCGATCAAGGTGGTCGGCGCCGGTCCCTGGTTCACCCGCTTCTCCACCCCGCAGGCCCAGGAGAACACCGACGGCGGGTTCTCCCTCCAGTCGGGCTCCGACGGGTCGAGCTTCACCGGCTTCGCCTTCTTCGGCAACTACACCAGCCGGATCGACGGCCCCGGCAAGGTCTTCGACCTCACCGGGATCGGCAACCTCACCATCGACAACCTGTGGATCGAGCACACCATCTGCGGGGTCTGGGGCACGAACGTCGACAACTCGACGATCACCAACCTCCGGATCCGCGACACCTTCGCGGACGGCGTCAACCTGACCAACGGCAGCAGCGGCAACCTGGTCAGCAACGACGAGGCCCGCTCGACCGGCGACGACAGCTTCGCGCTGTTCCCCGCCATCGACAACCACAACGAGCAGGAGACCAACAACACCTTCCAGAACCTCACCGTGCAGACGGTGTGGCGCGCGGCGGGCCTGGCGGTCTACGGCGGCGGCGGCAACAAGTTCAGTAACCTGTACATCGCCGACAGCCTCACCTACCCCGGCATCACCGTGGGGTCGCTGCAGTTCGGCGGCATCCCGGCGCTCGGGTTCGAGTCGAGCCCGCAGACCACCTTCGACAACATCTCGCTGGCGCGCGACGGCGGCCACTTCTGGGGACAGCAGTCGTTCCCGGCGCTGTGGATCTTCTCCGCCGAGTTCAAGCTCCAGGGGCTGCGGTTCAGCAACATCGACATCACCGACCCGACGTACTCGGGGATCATGTTCCAGACCAAGTGGAGCGGCAGCACCTCGCTCAACCCGATCACGGACACAGTGTTCACCAACGTGAGCGTGACCGGGGCGCACAAGAGCGGCGACGCCTTCGACGCCAAGTCCGGATTCGGCCTGTGGGCCAACCCGCAGCCGGAGACCGGCCAGGGTCCCGCGGTCGGCTCGGTGACCTTCAACGGACTGCGCGAGAGCGACAACGCGGTGGACATCCAGAACACCACCACCACGTTCACCATCACGGTCAACAACTGACCCCGAGGCAGGAGGAGATCAGCTCTCCGAACTGAACAGCGCCAGGGGCGTGCCCGCGTTCGGCAACTGAACGCGGGCACGTCCTGCTGCCCACGTATCGGCCGACTCCGGGCGAAAAGGATTCAGTTGGTGAACGCGGGGGGTTGACGCGGCATTGGTCTAGTCCTACCTTCGCCGGTGCGCCCCACAGCCACGACGGCGTTCTCCGTTCACTCCGCTGAACACATCAGGGAGCGAGCGGGGCCCGGCCGCCCGCCCACGGAAGGCCTCCCCCACATGAGAAGACCCCGCATCGGCCGCAAGGGGCTCGTCGCCCTCGTCGCGGCCCCCGCACTCGCCGCCGGCGTCCTGCTGGCCACCGGCGGCACCGCACAGGCCGCCGCCAACGCCGGCCCCGGGTTCCCCGCGCAGTACGCGGCCCCGTACGCGGAGGTGTGGAACTCGCCCAGCGCGCTGACCACCGTCCGCAACGCCACCGGCCTGAAGTACTTCACCCTCGCCTTCGTCATCGACGGCGGCGGCTGCAACGCCACCTTCAACGGCGACACCTCGATCACCGACGCGAGTTGGACCTCGGCGATCAACAGCCTGCGCTCGGCTGGCGGCGACGTCATCGCCTCCTTCGGCGGCGCGTCCGGCAGCGAGGAGGCGCTGGCCTGTACGTCCGTCTCCGCGCTGGAGACCCAGTACAAGCGGGTCATCGACGGACTCAACCTGACCCGGCTGGACTTCGACATCGAAGGCGGCGCGCTGGACAACACCACCGCCAACGACCGCCGCAACACCGCGCTGGCCGCGCTGCAGCAGCAGTACGCGGCGGCCGGCAAGAAGCTCGACATCGACTACACGCTGCCGGTCGACCCCAGTGGCCTGGAGTCCAACTCGCTCAGCCTGCTGAACAACGCCAAGAGCCACGGCCTGAACGTCAACCTCGTCAACATCATGACGATGGACTACGGCTCGGCGATGGACATGGGCAACGCCGCCATCAGCGCCGCCCAGGGCCTGCACACCCAGCTCGGCCAGATCTGGAACACCAAGACCTCCGCCCAGCTGTGGGCGATGGAGGGCAACACGCCGATGCTCGGCGTGAACGACACCACCAGCGAGGTCTTCTCCACCTCCGACGCCCAGGACCTGGCCAACTTCGCCAAGACCAACGGCATCCAGGAGCTGTCCTTCTGGGCCCTCGGCCGCGACAAGGCGTGCGCCAGCAACGGCCAGCTCTCCGACTCCTGCAGCGGCACCTCGCAGTCGGCCTGGCAGTTCTCCAGCATCTTCAACGGCATCACCGGCAGCGGCGGCGGTGGCACCACCCCGCCGCCGAGCGGCGCCACCGGCCCGGTCCGCTCCGGATACGCCAACAAGTGCGTCGACGTCGCCGCGGCCGGCACCGCCAACGGCACCGCGGTCCAGCTCTACGACTGCAACGGCACCACCGCGCAGAACTGGACGGTCGGCGCCGACGGGTCGCTCCAGGCCCTCGGCAAGTGCATGGACGTCGCGTCGGCCGGCACCGCCAACGGCACCAAGGTCCAGCTGTACGACTGCAACGGCACCGCCGCGCAGAAGTGGCACAAGTCCGGCAGCACCCTGGTGAACGACGGCTCCGGCCGGTGCCTGGACGCCACCGGACCCAGCTCGGCCAACGGCACCCGGCTGCAGATCTGGGACTGCGCCGGCGGCACCAACCAGCAGTGGACGCTGCCCTCCTGACGGCGTGAGGAGCCGGGGCCGGGCGGGGGGTTCGCTCCCGCCCGGCCCCGGCGCGTGCGCGGGAGTGCGCGCCGGAGTGCGCCCGGGTGGTGCGGACGCGTCCGCGGTGCAAGAGCTTCCAGCAAGCGCTGCAAAAAGGCTACAGAATCTCGGTATTAACGGATGCGTGGTCGCCGGAGATCGGACGGCGCATCCCGTCCGGGCGTTGCGGGAAGGTAGCCGCCGCCTTCGCCGTTCACAGTGGGCACAGGAGTGAACACAGTTGCGACCGGACGTACGACCGGCCACCCCACGGGAGACTCGATTGAACACCGCGGAACTGCTCGCCGACGCCTTCGGGCGAATCCAGAAGACCGTGCACGGCGCGGTCGAGGGACTGACCCCCGACGAGATCGCCGAGCAGATCGAGCCGGGCGCGAACAGCGTCGCCTGGCTGCTCTGGCATCTCGCCCGGGTCCAGGACGACCACGTCGCCGACGTGGCCGGCCGTGACCAGGTCTGGACGACGGAGGGTTGGGAGAAGCGTTTCGGCCTGCCGTTCGAGGCCGCCGCCACCGGCTTCGGCCACGGCTCGGAGCAGGTGGCCGAGGTCCGGGTGCCGGACCCGGCGCTGCTCACCGGATACTACGACGCCGTCCACGAGGCGACGCTCGACTACGTCAGGGGGCTGTCCGACGAGGACCTCGACCGGGTGGTCGACACCCGCTGGGACCCGCCGGTCACCCTCGGGGTCCGCCTGGTCAGCGTGATCGACGACGACATCCAGCACGCGGGCCAGGCGGCCTTCGTGCACGGCGTGCTGCTGCGCAGGCGCTGACCGGCCCGATCGCGCCGCCCTCCCCACCCGGACGATGCTAGAGTTACTTAACCTAAGTTAAGTAACCGCAGCCCGGGTGGGGAGCAACGGCCACATGGCGACCGAAGACGAAGCGGCGACACGAATACCGCGCAAGGCCCCGCGCTTCGACGCAGGCCACCCGCACTACAAGTGGATCGCGCTCTCCAACACCACGCTCGGCATGCTGATCGCCACGATCAACTCCTCGATCGTGCTGATCTCGCTGCCCGCGATCTTCAACGGCATCGGCCTCAACCCGCTCGAACCCGGCAACGTCAGCTACCTGCTGTGGATGCTGATGGGGTACATGCTGGTCACCGCGGTCCTGGTGGTCACCCTCGGCCGGCTCGGCGACATCCTCGGCCGCGTCAAGATCTACAACGCCGGCTTCCTGATCTTCACCGTCACCTCGGTGATCCTCTCCGTCGACCCGATGCACGGCGGCGGCGGAGCGCTCTGGCTGATCGGCTGGCGCGTCGCCCAGGCCGTCGGCGGCTCCATGCTGATGGCCAACTCCGCGGCGATCATCACCGACGCCTTCCCGGCCCGCCAGCGCGGCATGGCCCTGGGCGTCAACATGGTCGCCGGCATCGCCGGCTCCTTCCTCGGCCTGGTCCTCGGCGGCCTGCTCGCCGAGTGGAACTGGCGCTCCATCTTCTGGGTCAACGTGCCCATCGGGCTGATCGGCACCGTCTGGGCCTACCGCTCGCTGCACGACACCGGCATCCGCCGCCCCGCGAAGATGGACTGGTGGGGGAACGTCACCTTCGCCGTCGGCCTCACCGCGCTGCTCGCCGGCATCACCTACGGCATCCAGCCCTACGGCGGCCACACCATGGGCTGGACCAACCCGTGGGTGCTCGCCGGCCTCATCGGCGGCGTGCTGATGCTGGTCCTCTTCTGCCTGATCGAATCCCGGGTCGCGGAACCGATGTTCCCGCTCGCGCTCTTCCGCAACGCCTCCTTCGCCGGCGGCAACGCGGCCACCCTGCTCGGCTCGATCGCCCGCGGCGGCCTGCAGTTCATGCTGATCATCTGGCTGCAGGGCATCTGGCTGCCGCTGCACGGCTACGACTACGCCGACACCCCGCTGTGGGCCGGCATCTACCTGCTGCCGCTGACCGTCGGCTTCCTCGCCGCCGGGCCGGTCGCCGGCGCCCTGTCCGACCGCTACGGCGCCCGGCTGTTCGCCGCCGCCGGCTTCGTCGTGATGGCCGGCTCCTTCGCCGGACTGCTGCTCATCCCCACCGACTTCAGCTACTGGGTCTTCGCGGTGGTGGTCTTCCTCAACGGCCTCGGCGGCGGCCTGTTCGCCGCGCCCAACACCTCCGTCATCATGGCCAGCGTCCCCGCCGAGGCGCGCGGCGCCGCCTCCGGTATGCGCGCCACCTTCCAGAACGCCGGCATGGTCCTGTCCATCGGCGTCTTCTTCTCGCTGATGGTGGCCGGCCTCGCCGGATCACTGCCGCACACCCTCAGCTCAGGACTGACCGCCCAGGGCGTGCCCGCGGCCAACGCCCACCAGATCGCGAACCTGCCGCCGGTCGGCACGCTCTTCGCGGCCTTCCTCGGCTACAACCCGATCCAGCAGCTCCTCGGCCCCGACCTGCTCGCCAAGCTCCCCGCGGGCAACGCGCACACCCTCACCGGACGGCAGTTCTTCCCCCACCTGATCTCCGGACCCTTCCACGACGGCCTCGTCGTGGTGTTCTCCCTGGCGATCGTGATGTCCTTGGTCGCGGCGGCGGCCTCGCTGGTCCGCACCCGCAAGGCCCACATCGAGCAGGACTGAGACCGTACGACCCCGGAGGCGCCCCGCCATGACCGACACCGACGGGCGCGGGGCGCCCTCCGCCGCACGGGCACAGCCCTCCTCGGCCGCCGTCGCCCGGCTGCGGCTCATCGTCGCGCGCCTCTACCGGCAGCTCGCCCAGGCGTCCAGCGACGACCTCGACCTCACCTACGCCCAGCTGTCCGCGCTGGCCAGGGTGCAGGCGCACGGCCCGGTCCGGCTCGGCGAACTGGCCGCGCTCGAACAGGTCGCCGCCCCCTCGCTGACCCGCACGCTGCGGCCGCTGGCCGCCGCCGGGCTGATCAGCAAGGAGGCCGACCCCACCGACGGCCGCTCCCTGCTGGTCAGCATCACCGCCGAGGGCGGCGCCCACCTGGACCGCATCCGGCGCGCGCGCTCCGAGCTGCTGGCCCGCCGGATGTCCCGGCTCAGCCCCGAGCAGAGCGACACGCTGCTGGCGGCGCTGCCCGTACTGGAGCTGCTGCTCACCGAGCAGGAGACGACCCCTGCCCCGCAGGCACCGCCGCCCTGAGCGCCGGCTCAGCGGGACACGCCGCCCGAACCGGGCTCCAGCGGAGGGGCGTTGAGACCGCAGTTCGCCCGGCACTCCGGGCGGGCGAACTGCTCGTGCAGGGCTTCCTCCTCGCGCAGCGCCCCGCGCGGCACCAGCAGCGCGGCGAGCGCGGACGCCGCCACGCACAGGCCCGCGCAGATCACCATCGCCCGCCCGAACGCGGCGTTGACCTTGTGCGGCGAGCGGTACGCCTGGTCGGACAGCCCGATCAGCAGCGGCAGCGCGGCCACCACCAGCAGCTGCGCGACCCGCGCGGCCGCGTTGTTGACGCCGCTGGCCACACCCGCGTGGTCGACGTCCACCGAGGCCAGCACCGTCGCGGTCAGCGGCGCCACGAACAGGCACATGCCCAGCCCCTGCACCACCACCGCGGGCAGCACGTCCAGCCAGTACGACGAGGAGCCGGGCGAGACCCGGATGAGCAGCAGCAGCCCGGCGGCGGTGAGCAGCGGGCCCAGCGTCAGCGGCAGCCGCGGGCCGATCCGCTGCGCCAGCGCGCCGGACGGCGCCGACAGCAGCAGCATCAGCACGGTGATCGGCAGCGTCGCCAGGCCCGCCCGCAGCGCGCTGTACCCGGCGGCGATCTGCAACTGCACCGGCAGCACGAAGAACACCCCGCCGATCGACGCGTACAGACACAGCGTCACCAGGTTCATCGACGTGAACAGCCGCGAGGAGAACACGTGGAGCGGCAGCATCGGGTGCTCGCGCCGCCGCTCGGTACGGAGGAAGGCGGCGCCGCACAGCAGCCCGGCGAGCGCCGGCAGCCCCACCGACAGCAGGGACGGGTGGGCGGACGCCGAGATCAGCGCGTAGGTCACGCCGGCCAGGCACAGCGCGGCCAGCGCGGCGCCCCCGATGTCGAACGCGCCGGAGGCCCCCCGGTCCCGGCTCTCCGGCACCCGCCGCGTCGCGATGGCCACCACGACCGCGGCGATCGGCAGGTTGACGTAGAAGATCCACCGCCACCCCGGGCCGTCGACCAGGTAGCCGCCGAGGAACGGCCCCACCGCGCCCGCCACGCCGCCGAGCCCCGACCACGCGCCCACCGCCTTGGCCCGGTCCTCGGGGCGGAACGAGGACTGCACCAGCGCCAGCGACCCCGGCGTCAGCAGCGCGCCGCCGACGCCCTGCAGCGCCCGCGCCGCGATCAGCGTCCCGCTGTTCTGCGCGGCCCCGCACAGTGCGGACGCCACCGCGAACCACACCACACCGATGACGAACACCCGCCGCCGCCCGTAGCGGTCGCCGAGGCCGCCGCCGAGCAGGATCAGGCCGGCCAGCGTCAGCAGATAGCCGTTGACCGTCCACTGCAGGGCGGCCAGCGTCGCGTCCAGGTCCTCGCCGATCCGCGGCAGCGCGATGTTGACGATGGTGCCGTCCAGCAGCGCCATGCCGGAGCCGAGCACCGAGCAGGCCAGCACCCACCGGCCGGCCGTGGAGGCCAGCTGTACGCCGCCCCCGGTCGCGGACTGTTCCGCCGTCGCCATCGCACACGCCTCTCAGGTGATCGTTCCCGGCCTTCCGGTCACAGTCTGCGCCGATTGGCGGCCCCGTGCGGCAGACCGGCCGAAACGGGCGTGAGAATGGCCCTGCCGGGCAGGTCACCCGGGGCTGCGGCGCCCAGCCGCACGCCCCGGCCCCCGCCCCACCGCACGAGACACCACGCAGTACGAGACACCACGCAGTACGAGATGTCCCTGAGCACGAGACGCAACGAAGGAGACGCGGATGCCGCACGAGCGGGCCGGAAAGCCGGCCGGGCCGGAAGACCTGGTGGACGTCCCCCGGCTGGTCACCGCCTACTACGCTCTGCACCCCGAACCCGATGACCCCGCCCAAGCGGTGGCCTTCGGCACCTCCGGCCACCGCGGGTCCTCCACGGCCACCGCCTTCAACGAGGACCACATCGCCGCCACCAGCCAGGCGATCTGCGACTACCGGGCGCAGCAGGGCACCACCGGACCGCTCTACCTCGGGGCGGACACCCACGCGCTGTCCGAGCCCGCCCGGGTCACCGCACTGGAGGTCTTCGCCGCCAACGACGTGACCGTCCTCCTCGACGAGCAGGACGGCTGGACGCCGACACCGGCCGTCTCGCACGCGATCCTCGTCCACAACCGCGGCCGGGCCGAGCAGTTGGCGGACGGCGTGGTCGTCACCCCGTCGCACAACCCGCCGAGCGACGGCGGGTTCAAGTACAACCCGCCCAACGGCGGGCCCGCCGCGTCCGACGCCACCGGCTGGATCCAGGACCGGGCCAACGCCCTGATCGCCGGCGGCATGAAGGGCGTCCGCCGCATCCCGTACACCCGCGCGCTGGCCGCCGACACCACCGGGCGGTACGACTTCCTCGGCCGCTACGTCGACGACCTGCCGTCGGTGCTGGACCTGGACGCGGTACGGCAGGCCGGCGTGCGGATCGGCGCCGACCCGCTGGGCGGCGCCTCGGTCGGGTACTGGGGGCGGATCGCCGAACGGCACGGCCTGGACCTGACGGTGGTCAACCCGGTCGCCGACCCCACCTGGCGGTTCATGACGCTCGACTGGGACGGCAAGATCCGGATGGACTGCTCCTCGCCGTACGCGATGGCCTCGCTGATCGCGCGCAAGGACGACTACCAGGTCGCCACCGGCAACGACGCGGACGCCGACCGGCACGGCATCGTGACGCCCGACGGCGGCCTGATGAACCCCAACCACTACCTGGCCGTCGCCATCGACTACCTCATCGGCCACCGCCCCGACTGGGGGCCGGAGTCGGCGATCGGCAAGACGCTCGTGTCCTCGTCGATGATCGACAAGGTCGTCGCCGGCCTCGGCCGCCCGCTCACCGAAGTCCCGGTCGGCTTCAAGTGGTTCGTGGACGGACTGCTCGGCGGGACGCTCGCCTTCGGCGGCGAGGAGTCGGCGGGCGCGTCGTTCCTGCGGCGCGACGGCAGCGTGTGGACCACCGACAAGGACGGCATCCTGCTGGCGCTGCTGGCCGCCGAGATCACCGCGGTCACCGGCCGCACCCCTTCCGAGCACTACGCCGAGCTGGCCGGCCGCTTCGGCGCCCCCTCCTACGCCCGGATCGACGCCCCCGCGGACCGCGAACAGAAGGCCGTACTGGCCAAGTTGTCGCCCGAGCAGGTGCCCGCGCGGGAGTTGGCGGGGGAGGAGGTCACCGCGGTGCTCACCGAAGCGCCGGGCAACGGCGCCGCGCTCGGCGGCATCAAGGTGTGCACCGAGAACGCCTGGTTCGCCGCGCGCCCCTCCGGCACCGAGGACGTCTACAAGATCTACGCGGAGTCCTTCCTCGGCGACGACCACCTGGCGCGGGTGCAGCAGGAGGCCAAGGCGATCGTCGCTGACGCGCTGGGCGGCTGACCGCCGCCGGGACGGTGGCCGGCCGGCCACCGTCCCGGCAGATCAGGCCAGTTGGGCCGACTGCAGGCCCGCGTACGCGCCGCCGCCGCGCAGCAGCTCCGCGTGCGAGCCGACCTCGGCGATCCGGCCTTCGTCCAGCACCACGATCCGGTCCGCGTTCCTGATCGTGGACAGCCGGTGCGCCACCACGAAGACCGTACGGCCGCGCACCAGCCGGCTCAGCGCCTGCTGGACCAGCGCCTCGGAGCGCGAGTCCAGCGCCGACGTCGCCTCGTCCAGGACCAGCACCCGCGGGTCGCGGATCAGCGCGCGGGCGATGGCCAGCCGCTGCTTCTGCCCGCCGGACAGCCGGGCGCCGCGCTCACCGACCACGGTGTCCAGGCCCTGCGGCATGCGGTCGATGAACTCCAGCGCGTTGGCGTCGCGCAGCGCGGCTCGCACCGCCTCCTCCGGCACGTCCGTCATGCCGTAGGTGACGTTCTCCCGGACGCTGCCCTCGAAGAGGATCGACTCCTGCGGCACGACCGACAGCCAGCTGCGGTAGTCCCGCAGGTCCATCGTCTCCATGTCCACGCCGTCCAGCAGGATCCGGCCGCGGCTGGGCCGCAGGAAGCCGATCACCAGGTTGAGCACGGTGGACTTGCCCGCGCCCGACCCGCCGACCAGCGCGATGGTCTCGCCCGGCCGCACGTCCAGGGTGAAGTCCTCGACCGACGGGCGGTCGCTCTCGGGATACGTGTGGCCCACCCCGCGGAACTCGAACCGGCCCAGCACGCCGCTCACTTCGGCCTTGCCGTCGTTCTGCTCCAGGTCCGGCGCCTGCAGCACCTCGCCGATCGAGCGGACCGACTCCAGGCCCTTGCCGATCTGCGGGGTGAGCGTGAGCAGCGTGGTGACCGAGGCGGTCAGGCTGGAGAAGTACGCGCTGAGCATCACCACGGTGCCGGGCGTCACGCTCAGCCAGCCGTAGTACGCCACCAGTGCGGAACCGGCCAGGCAGGCCACGCCGATCGCGTTGAGCACGATCCAGGCGATCGAGCCGAACCAGCCGTTCAGCCGGTCCAGCCGCAGCCCCGCGTGCAGCACCTCGCCGAGGGTGCGGTCCACCCGGTGCAGCGCGGTGTTCTCCAGGCCGTGCGCCCGGGTGATGGGGATCAGCGTGGTCATCTCGCTGACACGCGAGGACAGTTGCTCGACCTGCTGGCGGAACATCTCGTTGCGGTCGCGCAGTCGCCGGCGCAGCCGCACCACCAGCACCGCGGAGGCCGGCACCACCACGAGGTAGACGGGCAGGAAGGCCGGCGCCTGGATGCCGATGACGACCAGGCCGCCGGAGAGCGTGGCGATCGCCGCCAGCCCGTTGTCCGCGGTCTGCTGGGCGGCGGTCTCTATGGTCTCCACGTCGCGGATCACCTTGGCCTGCAGCACACCGGCGCTGACCCGCGAGTGGTAGCCGATCGACAACTGCTGCATCCGGTGGCACAGCGCGGTGCGCAGCCGGGTGCCGGTGCGCCGGATCGAGCCCTGCATGCAGCGCACGTACGCCAGGTGCAGCGGCAGGTTCAGCACCAGGATCACCAGCAGCACCGCGGAGTTCCACCACAGCACCGATATCGGCTTGTGCTCCACCACGACGTCCACCACGTTCGCGGTGATCAGCGGCAGCAGCCACACCGGGGTGTGCTTGCCGAGGAACGCCAGCACGGCCAGCGCGACCCGGCGGCGGTCCGGATGGAAGAGGTAGAGGAGGGTACGGACGGGATGCTCGCCACGGTAGCGGTGGCTGAGCGTGCCTTGCGGCAGCGCCATTGCGGAACTCCTCGGATCACGTCTTCGATCACGTCTTCACAGGGGTCACCCCCGGTAGGCGGGGCGGGGGTGTGAAGGCTTGCGCGGATGCGGTCACTTCTGCGCTGAAGTGTTCATGTGCGCGCATAAAAGCATAGGGGCCGGGCGCCCCGTGGCGCCCGGCCCCTCCCTGGTGGTGACTGACCGCCGTCACGCGGCCCGGCCGGGACGGGAGCGGCGGTAGAGCACCGCACCGCCGAGCAGCAGGCCCGCGCCCGCCGCGGCCGCGGCGCCGATCCCGTCGGCCCCGGTGTGCGCCAGCGCGGGGCCGGCCGCCCGCGGCGCCACGGCGGGCGCCGCGGGGGCGGGGGAGCGCACCGCGGTGACGGGCGGCGTCCCGTGGTTCACCGACGTGTTGCCGATCGAGGGGTTGCCCACGCCCACCACGTTCACCGAGTTGCCGGAGAGGTTGACCGGCAGACTGACCGGGACGTGCAGCGAGTTGCCCGACAGCAGGCCGGGGGAGCCGTGCGGGCCGCCCGCGGCGAGCGCGCCGCCGGCCGTACGCGCCCCGCCGGGCACCGCGCCGTCGGCGGGGCGGCGCGGCCCGCCGGAGACGACCCGCTCGTCCGCGGGCGCGCCGGCGTGCCGCCCGGAACGGGCCACCGGGCGGGCCCGGCGCTCCGCCGAGACGCCCGAGGTCTGCGAGGACGAGCCGTCGGCGCAGGCGTCCGCGTGCGAGACGTCGGCGCACGAGTTGCCCATCGCCGGGTTGAGCAGGCCGATCACGTCCACGGTGTTCCCGCAGACGTTCACCGGGATGTCGACCGGCACCTGCACCGCGTTGCCTGACAGGACGCCGGGCGACCCCGCGGTCTCCCCGCCGGCCGCCGAGTCCGCCTGGGCGTATCCAGCGGACGCCAGCACACCCCCGGCGACCATCGCGGTGACGAGTCCCTTTCGGGCGACCCTGTTCATACGCTTCCCTGCCTTCCGCACACTCCCGCGGACCGCTGGTCGGCCGTCCGCCACGGACCGATGTCCGCACGCAGCACAACGCGCAGGGGGCCAATCAGGTCATGCCCGCGGCAGGTTTCATCCCCACGGGTGAACCGGGGATGAAACCAGGACCAGGTCTCCGGTACAAGCCGCCCCGTGCGGGGGACCGCCGTCGCGACAGGCCGCGGGAGGCGTGCGGCGCGGCCTTCGTCACTGCGGCCGGATGCCGAACCCCGCCAGCCATCGCAGCAGTTCGGGGCGGTCCGTGGCGCTGAGCCGGCCGCCGGAGAAGCGCGGATCGTGACTCACCTCCGCCACCGCCGCAGCCGGCCCGGCGAAGGCCGCGGCCTCCTCGTCCGAGCCGAACTCGGCCTCCGCGAGGACCAGTCCGTGCAGCGGCGGTTCGAACACATCGACGCCCAACGGCGGCAGGCTGTACCGCGACTTGCGCAGCACGCGCGCCGGCAGCGCGGCGAAGACGTCGTACTCGGCGGGGGAGAGGTAGGCGGTGGTGATCAGCCCCTGCACCCCGCCTGCCGGCCGGTCCGCCGGGATCTTCTGGGTGAGCTTCAACTCCGGCGGACCGTCAGGCCGGTCGGCGCGGCGCAGCCGCACGCGGGTGCCGGTGAGGTAGCGGTCGGTGATCCGGCGGGCGGGGCCGGGCAGCGACTCGGGCGCCGCGGCGAGCAGGAACCGGCGCTCGCGTTCGACGCGTGCGTACGTGCCGGGGACGAGGGGCGTAGAGAGGTGGGCCATCCCGCCAGGGTGCCTGTCCGGCAGCCGGCCCGCGCGTGCTTTTCCGTGCCGTGAACGCCCTCGACGCCCGGAACGCGTCGAACACTGTGAAATGCCGCGAACGGCGTGTACGGGGTGAATGCCGCGAGTGGCGCGATTGCGGCGAGTATCGCGAACCGGGTTCAGGCCGCGCTCTCGTCGGGCAGGGCGCGGCGCTCGGTGAAGGCGTTCCGGTCCACGTGGGCGCGGGCCGCGGCCAGCGCGGGTCCGATCTCCCTGGTGCCGGTCGACACGCACAACGTGTAGACGGTGTCCTGAAGTTGCTGCCCCAGCCGGGGGTCGACGCGGCCGGGCTCCTGGGCCTCGACGTGGTCGCGGAGCGTCTCGTAGCGGTCCAGCAGGGTTCGCAGCACGGTCGGGTGGGCCATCAGCATGGGTGCGTCCTCGATGGTCGGTCGGTGCGCCGTCAGGGGGTCAGGGGACGGAGAACTCGAGCCCCGCTTGCCCGACCCAGGAGCATGCATGCGCGATACACCGGAAGTTTTTCCCGGCGGCCCTGCGACCAACGGCCTGAACTGCCGTTTGTGCGCGGCGCGTTAGCCACGTCACACGCGGGCGGCGCGGCACCGGGCGGCGGGCCGCCGCCCGATCAGGCGGCGGCGCCGGCGCCCCGGCCGGGCCCGCGTCAGTCGATCCCGCGCAGGATGTGCGTCTCGGTCGGATCGTCCTCGTAGCCGGCCAGCCGGATCGGCGCACACCTGGACCAGACGTCCAGGGGGCGCTCCTCCGCCAGCAGGGCCGCACGGACCTGGTCCGCCGTCGCGGCCACGGTTTCTTCGCCTTCGACCTGATCTGATGACACCGCGCACTCCTTAGCGTCGCGTGGCCGGATCCGCCGGACGCGGCCATGTCCAGGGCGTCGGCGGGCCCGGAAGGGATCCTTCATCGGGCGGAGCGGACGCGGTGGCGCCATGGGTCGCCCCACGTTCTGGGGCGGTGGGGCACTGCCGGAGACGGCCGGGGTGGCGGCGCGTTCCAGGACGGGCATCGGGGCCAGGTACTTCCCCGGAGAGCCTGCCCGTCCCGGACAGCGTATGCCCGCAAGCACGCTGTCACCAGCCGGTTTGCGCGTGTCCCCGGCCACCCGCGGGCGGCGCCGCCCGGCCCGGTTGTTACCGTTTGCCGTGCTCAACAGCGAGAAGGACCGCAGCGGCAGGACTGGGCCATCCGGGTCGGGGATACCCGGCGCGCCGCCCCCGAGGCGCCGCCCCCGGCTCTCCCAGGTGCTCGCGGACATCTCGCCGCTGCGCGACCACGCCGACTTCCGCCGCCTGTGGTTCGGCAACACCGTCTCGTACGTCGGCCAGCAGATGACGGCGATGGCCGTCGCGCTCCAGGTCTACGCGATCACCGGATCGAGCTTCTACGTCGGCCTGGTCGGCCTGTGCTCGCTCGTCCCGCTGATCGCCTTCGGGCTCTACGGCGGCGCCGTCGCGGACGTCGTCGACCGGCGCAGGCTCGGCCTGATCACCGCGTTCGGGGCCACCCTGCTGTCCGCGGCGCTCGCCGTCGTCGCCATCGCGCACCTGCGGTACGTCGGCGTCCTCTACGCGATCGTCGCGCTCCAGGCGGTCTGCTTCGCGATGAACTCGCCCGCCCGCTCGTCGATGATCCCGCGGCTGCTGCCGCCGGAGCAGCTGCCGGCCGCGAACGCGCTGGCCTCGCTGGCCGGCGGCGTCGGACAGATGGCGGGACCGATGCTCGGCGGCGTCTTCGTCGGCCTGTGGGGCTACCAGGCGGCGTACCTCATCGACGTCGCCGCGTTCACCGCCTCCCTCTACGCGATGTGGCGGCTCCCGGCGATGCTGCCCGGCGACACCGAACCGGGCACGGCGCCCGGCGCGGCGCCCCGCCGCAGGCCGGCCCGGCCCTCGGTGATGGAGGGACTGCGCTACCTCGCCGCCCGGCCCAACCTGCGGACCACCTTCGTCTCCGACCTGTGCGCGATGGTGCTGGCCCAGCCGCGCGTGCTCTTCCCGGCGATCGCCGGGCTCTGGTACGGCGGCGACACCCGCACGGTCGGCCTGCTCGCAGCGGCCCCCGCCGCGGGCGCCCTGCTCGGGAGCGTCTTCTCCGGCTGGCTCGGCCGGGTCGACCGGCAGGGCCTGGCGGTGCTCGTCGCCATCGCCTCCTGGGGCGCCGCCGTCGCCGTCTTCGGCCTGACCAGGAACCTCTGGCTCGGCCTGGTCTTCCTCGCCCTCGCGGGCTGCGCCGACACCGTCTCCATGGTCTTCCGCAACACCATGCTCCAGGCTGCCGCCCCCGATGACATGCGCGGCCGCCTCCAGGGCGTCTTCCTCGTCGTCGTGGTCGGCGGCCCCCGCCTCGGCGACTTCCTCGCCGGCTCCGCCGCCGACGTCTTCTCCCCCGCCGCCGTCGTGATCGGCGGCGGCCTCGCCTGCATCGCCGCGATCACCCTCGTCGCCACCCTCCAGCGCAGCTTCGTCGCCTACGACGCCAGGTCCCCCATCGCCTGACCGCCCGCCCGTGCCCTGCGGGCGGCGGGTGCGGAATCACGTCGCGTGGACGTCACTGTGGGCGCGTGCGCCTGGCCGTGCGGGCCTGCGGCGTCGAGTCCCTGCCGCACCGGTTGCGCGAGGCGCACCGCGTCGCGCGGCGGTCCGGGAATCGTGCTGCCTGCCGGCAGCCCCGGCCGGGGCGGGCGGCAGGGCGGCGGCGGTGCCGCGGTGTGCGTCGGCGGGCCCGGCGCCTGAGACCGCGGGCCGCAGGGCGTCAGCCCGGAGATCGTCCGGCGCAACCCGGTGGCACTGGTGCGTCGGCCGCGCGGGGGCGGACCGCTGCGTCGCGAGACCGTCTCGGTGCCGTCGGCGGTCGGGTGCCGGTCCGGGATCGCGCTGCCTGCCCGGTGGCCTCTCGCCGGGGCCCGCGGACCCGCCGCGTATGGGGGCGAGCCGCCGGACGCCACGCCGGAATCCTTCGGGCGCCGCCGGGGCGTGCTTCGCGTCGGCTGCGCGTGAGCCGGACCGCGTGGCGTGTCCGCGCCGGGCGGGCGGGCCCGGCGCGCAAGGCCGCGGGGAGCCGGGCGGCAGCTCGCGCGGGTGCGGGCGGGGGCCCGGTCAGGGCAGGGGGGCGACGTAGACCCAGTGGCCGTGCTCGCGGAGGAAGCGGCTGTTCTCGTGCTGCTCGCCGTCGTGGCCGTCGAGGCGGTAGTGGGCGGTGAACTCGACCGTGCCCTCGCGGTGGAAGGCGGTGCCGCCGGTGGTGGCGAGGATGTCCAGGGCGGTCCAGCGGACGGCGTGGTCGAGCTGGAGCTGGGCGGGCCGGGTGCCGGCGGACCAGGTGCGGAGCAGATAGGCGGGGTCGCGGACGGCGAAGGCCGCGTAACGGGAGCGCATCAGCCGCTCCGCGGTGGGGGCCGTGGAGCGGCCGGTGTGGAAGGGGCCGCAGCACTCGCCGTAGGGGGCGCCGAGCCCGCACGGGCAGGGCGCCGCGGCGGCGGGGGAGGCGGGCGGTGCGGAGGGGGCGGGGCGGCGTCGCGGCATCCCCCGATTGTGCCGGACCCGGGGCGGCGCCGAACGAATCAGCCGAATGGGCGTCCCCCATGCGGGGGACCTCGGGGTTTCCGGCGGCGCGCATCGGAAATGCGCTCAGCATGGCGCACATCGGCCACCCGCACCGGCCTGGCGCGGGCGCACACTCCGAGCCCTCCGCCTGGAAGGAACCATCGTGAGCTCCCCGCAGGACCAGCCCGCAGACCCGGCCGCCCAGGTCGCGGTGACCGTCGACAGCTGCGCCAAGGAGGACGCCCGTACGGTGTTCGCCGCGCTGCACACCACCTTCGCGTCCGACCGCGAGCCGGACGACACCCCCGCCGACGCGGAGAGCGGCCGGCCCATCGTGTGGGCCGCCACCTTCGACGTCTCGCGCACGCTGGGCCTGCCGGGCCCGACCCGGCTCGACGAGCCCGTCACGGTCACCGCCCAGGGCGGCTACCGGGCGGTCGACCGGTTGCGCGAGGGTCTCGCCGAGGCGTTCTCGGTCCGCGTGGTGGGGACCGCCTCCGGGGACCAGGAGGAGGAGGTCCAGCTACGGCTGGAGAGCCGGGCATAGCAGCCGGGCGCAGCAGCCGGGCGCTGCGCGCGGCCTGCGCGGCCGTTCACCCGCTGCCGTGCGCGGCCCGCACCGTCGCGATCGTGTCGGCCTCCGACGGCTGCTTGTCCTCGCGGTAGCGCAGCACCCGGGCGAACCGCAGCGTCAGCCCGGCCGGATAGCGCGGCGAGGTCTGCACCGCGTCGTAGGCGATCTCCACGACGAGCTCGGGGCGCACCGTGACGGTGTAGCCGTCGTCGCGGACCGCCAGCTCCTGGAGCCGTTCCGTCTGCCAGTCGAGCATGGCGTCGGTGAGGCCCTTGAACGTCTTGCCGAGCATGACGAACGAGCCGTCCGCCTCGCGCGCCCCCAGGTGGAGGTTGGAGAGCTTGCCGGTGCGGCGGCCGTGCCCGCGCTCGACGGCGAGCACCACCAGATCGAGCGTGTGCACCGGCTTGACCTTCAGCCAGGAGGCGCCGCGCCGCCCCGCCGCGTACGGGCTGGCGGCGCCCTTGACCACCACCCCCTCGTGGCCGCGCTCCACGGTACGGGCGAAGAACTCCTCGGCGGCAGCCGTCTGCGCCGGGTCCTGCGCGTCCTCCACGACGAGCCGGCGCACCCGCAGCTCCTCCGGCACCAGAGCCTCCAGCGCCTCGTGCCGGTCGGCGTAGGGGAGGTCGAGCAGATCCCGGCCGTCGACGGACAGCACGTCGAAGAAGACCGCGTGCACCGGTGTCGCCTCGGCCGCCGCGGTGACGTCCAGCCGGGAGCCGACCCGGCCCGCGGTCTCCTGGAAGGCGCGCGGCCGGCCCGCCTTGTCGAAGGCGAGCACCTCGCCGTCGAGGATGAAGCGCTCGGCGTCCAAGGCGGCGGCGCTCGCGGCGATCTCCGGCAGCCGTGCGGTCACGTCGTCCAGCGTGCGGGTGTAGATCCGCACGGCCGCCTGCTCGCGGTGCACCTGCACCCTGATCCCGTCGAGCTTCTCCTCCACCGCGCAGGCGCCGAGCTTGCCGACCGCCTCGGCGACGCTCTTGGCGCCGCTCGCCAGCATCGGCAGCAGCGGCCGGCCGACCGTCATGGAGAACTCGTCCAGCGCCGCGGGGCCGCGGGCCAGCAGCGCCCGCGCCACCGGTTCGAGACCGCCGGCGAGCATCACCGCGCGCCGCACCCGCGCGGGCGGCGCCTCGGTGGCCGCCGCCAGGCCCTCGGCCGCCGCGGCGTCCAGCGCGCCCTGCCGCACTTCGCCGGTGACCAGGCCGAGCAGATAGCGCTGCTCCCGGTCGGTGGCCGCGCCGAACAGGTCCTGCAGCAGCGAGCGCCGGGCGGTCTGCGAGCCGGTGCCGGTCAGCTCCCGCACGGCGGTGAGCGCCGCGTCCACGGCGGTGACCGTCAGCGTCGCCTCCTCGGCCGGACGGGCCCGGTCCCGCAGCGCCGACCAGCCGACGCCGAGCCTGCCCTGCGGCAGCCGGCCGGACAGGTAGGCGATGGCGATGGGCACGTCCTCGGGCTCCGCCGCCCGGAAGAACTCGGCGAGCAGCGCCGTCTTGCGCGTCCGTGCGGACGTCCGTGCGACCTCCCCGGAGACCCGGGCCACCTCGGCGAAGAGCATGGGCCCATCCTCGCGCCCGGGGGGCGATCGCGCTCCCTCTCCGCCGGCATTCGAATGAGCGTGCGAATATGCGGTAGGATATTGCCATGCAGCATCAGCAGGCGTCCATCTTCGGCACCGGAGCCCCCGGCCTCGGCGACCTGAGCGCCGCGCGCCGCACACAGCTCGGCCGCGGCGCGTGGATCGACGTCCTGCCCGGCTGGCTCTCCGGCGCCGACGACGTCTACGACGAGCTGGCCGGGCGCGTCCCCTGGCGCGAGGAGCGCCGCCGGATGTATGACGACGTGGTCGCCGTACCCCGTCTCCTCGCCCACTACGGCGCGGGCGAGGAGCTGCCGCACCCGGCGCTGACCGAGGCCCGTTCGGCGCTCACCGCGCACTACGGCGACGAGTTGGGCGAGCCGTTCGTCACCGCGGGGCTGTGCCACTACCGCGACGGCCGGGACAGCGTCGCCTGGCACGGCGACCGGATCGGCCGCGGCGACACCCACGACACGATGGTGGCGATCGTCTCCCTCGGCGAGCCCAGGGCGCTGCTGCTGCGGCCGCGCGGCGGCGGCCCCGCGACCGTCCGGCGGCCGCTCGGCCACGGCGACCTGATCGTCATGGGCGGCTCCTGCCAGCGGACCTGGGACCACGCGATCCCGAAGACCCGCGCCGACGTGGGCGGCCGCATCAGCGTGCAGTTCCGCCCACGCGGGGTGCGCTGAGGGTGCGCTGACCGGCCGGGCGCCGGGACCGTACGGGGGGCGGTCCCGGCGCCCAGCCGGTCAGCGCACCCCCACGTCCCGCGGCGCGGCCGGCGGCAGGCCGTCGTCGTCGCGTGGCGCGTCCGACGGACCCGGTACCGCTTCCCCGGCCACCGGCGCGCCGGGAGCAGAACGGGCCTGGCGAGCGGCGCCGCGCCGGCCGGTGGCGATGTCGAGCAGCGCCACCGCCAGAGCGAGCACCACCAGGCCGGTCGCGGTCAGCAGGCCGAGCTGGAAGCCGCCCTGCCAGTCCGCGTGCCGGGAGTCCACCCGGGTGAAGTAGACCGAGCCGACCGCCGCGATGCCCGCCGCGGAGCCGATCCGCTGCGCGGTCTGCAGGACGCCGCCCGCGCTGCCCGCTCGGGCGACCGGCACCTCGCCGAGGGTGAGCGTCTGGTTGGGCGCGACGACCAGGCCGCTGCCGACGCCCGCGAACAGCAGCGGGACCGCCATCGCCCAGCCCACCGAGTGCGTGGTGTCCATCCGCACCGCGAGCGCCGTGCCCAGCAGGCCGACCAGCACGGCCGCCAGCCCGCCCGCGACCAGCGGCCGCCCCAGCCGGGTGGCCTTCCGTCCGCCCACCGCCGCCGCCACACCCGAGCCCACGGCGAACGGCATGATCGACAGGCCCGCCTCCAGCGCGGTGTACCGCATGCCGTTCTGCAGGTAGAGCGTGAGGATGAAGAAGATCGCGGTGAAGCCCGCGAAGTAGACCAGGGACAGCAGCACCCCGAGCCCGTAGGACCGCTGCCGGAAGAGCGTCAGGTCCACGAGCGGCTCGCGCCGCCGGGCGTAGTGCCGCTCCCAGCCGGCGAAGAGCGCGAGGACGGCGACGGCGGCGGGTACCAGCAGCCACTTGGCCGCGCCCGGCCACTGCTCCTGCTGCACGAACGGGAGCAGGAGCAGCACCGTGCCCGCGCCGAGCAGCAGCACGCCCGCCGGGTCCAGGTCCCGGCGCCCCCCGCGGCCGTCGCCGCGCTGCGCGGCGGACGGTCCCGGCAGCAGCCGGCAGGCGGCGGGCAGCACGGCCAGACCGATCGGCAGGTTGACGTAGAACACCCAGCGCCAGCCCTCCTGCGCGCCGAACGCCTGGATCAGCAGCCCGCCGAGCAGCGGTCCCACCGCCGTCGACAGGCCGATCGTCGCGCCGAGCATGCCGAAGGCGCGGCCGCGCTCGGCGCCGTGGAACATCTGCTGGATGAAGCCGGACACCTGCGGCACCAGCACCGCTCCGGCCACGCCCTGCAGCAGCCGCGCCGCCACCAGCCACGTCTCGCTCTGCGCCGCCCCGGCCAGCGCGCTCGTCGCGGTGAAGGCGACGAGCCCGGTGACGAACACCGCGCGCCGGCTGCGCACGTCACCCATCCGGCCGGCCGGTACCAGGACGAGCCCGAACATCAGGGCGTAGCCGGACAGCACCCACTGCAGACCGCTCTGCGAGGCGTGCAGCCCGCCGCGGATGGACGGCAGCGCCACATTGACGATGCTGACGTCGAGAAGCGTCATGAACCCGGCGACCAGGCACACCGCGAGCGCCGGCCACCGCCGCCACCCCCCGCCGGCACCGTCCTTGCCGGCTCCGTCCTCGCCGACGCCGGTGGTGACGGCGGCCGCGTCACGGCCCACCGGGTCCTGCGGTCGCTGCTGGTACGGGGTGCCCACCGGCCGGCCTCCTGCCTCGGATCTCGAACGCCGCGCCGGTCCGAGACATACCGGAACGTACCGGGCCGCACCTGAACGTACCGGTATGCGCGCCGCACCGCCCGAGCGGTCTGCGCCCGGCTCGCCCGCGGGCCGGAGGGCCGCCGCGGCACCCGCTCGGGCTGCGACCGCAGGCGCGCTGACCTCGGGCGTGCGCATGATGGAGACGACGGCGCGGCGGAAGCTGTTTTTGCCCCCCGCGCACGGGTAGGCGACCGTGCGTAGCCGTAGCGGGTCGAATCCGGCCGGTTCGGGTCAAATCCGCTCCGTCCGCCCAGAGCCGAGAGGACGTGAGATCCGTGCGCACCGCAATCCTGGTGGCGCCCGAAGGGGTGGACGAGGCGCCGTGCGTGCGCCCCGTCGGCCACCTGAGCCTGATCCCCGCCGCGCCCGCCGGCGCGGTCCTCGCGGAAGTGGGCGCGCGGACATGAGCGACAGCGGCGACAGCGGCTGGGGCGACGAGGTCTACCAGCCCGACGACAGCGAGATCCGCGAGGACACCGGCCCGCTGGAGGCCGAGGACACCCTGCTCGACCGCGGGCTCGACGACGTGCTCGACGAGGGCTACTCGCCGCCGGACCGGCCGTACGCCGTGGAGGACACCGGAACGACCGCGGGCGAGCAGCAGGCCGGCGAGTCGCTCGACCAGCGGCTGCGGCGTGAACAGCCCGACGAGACCCCGCCCGACGGCGACGGCCTCGGCGACGTCTCCGACACCGACGGCGAACTCCTCGACCCCGAGGCGGGCGACCGCCGCTCGGGCCGGCTGGTCGGCCCGGACGAGGGCGCCCACGGCCGCGCGGACGGCGTGACCGGCGACGACGTCGGCATCGACGGCGGCGCCGCGTCCGCCGAGGAGGCCGCGGTGCACGTGATACCCGACGACGACAACGGCGGCCCCGGGCCGTGAGCGGCCCCGAACCGGCGACGAGCGGAACAGCGCGAGAACAGAGCAGAGCGAAGGAGCGGGCGCGATGAGCGAAGCGAGCGACCCCAAGAACCCGGGCGGCGGTCACGGCCGTGACCGTGCCGCGGCGGCCCCCGCGGACGTCACGGAAACCGCCGCCCCGCACGACCCGGGCGCGCCCGCCGACGGCGCGCGCCACAGCCGGTTCCGCTGGCCGCACCGCGGCGGCCGGGCCGACCACGGGGGCAGGCCCGCCGGGCCCCCGCCCCCGGCCGGGGCCACCGAGATGACCGCCTCCGAGGCCCGCGCCGCCGCCCGCGCCCGCAACCCCCTGAAGGTGCCCACCGGCCTTGGCGCGAGCCTGGCCACCTCCGGCGGACTGCTGCTCGCCATGGTCGAGGACGTACGGATGCGCGGCGGCACCGAGCCCGAGGACCTGCGGCCGCTCGCTGACACCTTCGCCCGCCACAGCGCCGCCAAGGAGGCCACCGTCCGCAAGGTGCTCACCCGGCACGGCGCGCCCAAGGGCCTGGTCGAGCGCGACCGGCACGAAGGCGACCTGCTCCAGGGCATCCTCGACCGCGCGCTGACCGGCCGTCATCCCGAGGAGACCCGCGTGCTGACCATCGACGGCGCGCTGGCGCAGATGTACCAGTACCTCTTCCACGAGCGCCGCGACCTGGTCCCGGCGATCGAACGCCTGGTGCCGGTCGAGGAGAGCGAGAGCCTCGCGGCGGCCTTCCACGCGATCTCGGACGGCTGACCGGATGCGGTACGCCCTCCGAACGCCCGGCGCGCCCCCGCGGAGCACGCGGCCCCGCCCCGGGGGCCCTGCGGAGATCGACTTCCGCAGGCGCATACTGACGCAGTCAGCACCCAGCTGTCCGATCATCCGGAAGGGACCCGGAGCATGAGCACCCAGCCGCACGCCGGACGACGGGTCGCCCGGCCGGCGACGGGGGCGGTGCGATGAGCGAGACGTTCCGGCATCCCGCGCTGTTCTATCGCGGCGACGCGGAGTACCTCGACGCCCTGGTGCCCTTCGTCCGCGACGGGCTCGACGCGGGCGACCGCGTCGCCGTCGCGGTGCCGGGGGAGCGCGGCGAACTCCTGCGCTCCGCGCTCGGCGCGGCCGACGCGGCCCGGGTGCGCTTCACCGACATGGCCCGCGCCGGCCGCAACCCCGGCCGGATCATCCCCAGCGTGCTCACCGCCTTCTGCGACGACCGCGCCGCCGCCTCCGACGCGCAGCGCGGCGTCAGGATCGTCGGCGAGCCGGTCTGGCCGGGCCGCACCGCCGTCGAGTACGCGGCGTGCGTCCAGCAGGAGGCCCTGATCAACACCGCCTTCGAAGGCCGCCCGATCACCATCCTCTGCCCGTACGACGCGTCCGGCCTCCCCGCCGAGGCCCTCGCCGACGCCCACGTCACGCACCCCGCGGTCATCGACGGCGGCGCGGAGCGGTCCAGCCCGGACTACGACCCCCAGCGGGCGATCGCCGCCCATGACCTCGCGCCGGCCCAGCCCGCCGACGCCGCGTGCTTCCCCTTCGAGCGCGAACGGCTCCGCGACGCCCGCCAGTTCGCCGTCGCCTCGGCCGCCGCGCTGGGCCTGACCGGGCGCCTGCTGGACGATCTCGCGCTCGCCGTCGCGGAACTCACCACGAACAGCGTGCTCTACGGTGGCGGCAGCGGCGTGGTCGGCGTGTGGGCCGAGGACGGTCAGGTGGTGTGCCAGGTCCAGGACGCGGGCCTGCTCGCCGATCCGCTCGCGGGGTGCCGCGTCCCGCCTCCCGGACGACCCGGCGGCCGCGGCCTCCTGATGGTCCATCAGATCGCCGACCTGGTCCGCGTCCACTCCGGCGCCGACGGCACCGCCGTCCGCCTCTTCCTCGCCCTCCCCGACCACGACCCGGCCGCCACCCTCGCCGAAGCCGTGACCACCCCCGGGCTCACCCCCGCCTGAGCGCCTCCCGGCGCGCCGCCCCTTTGTGCGCGGGACGTTCGCGGTCCTCGCGTCGTCCGGTGGGCGGGTTCCGGTGTGACGTCCTGGCGTTTTCCTGGCCTCCGGCCGGTGGGTCGGGGGCATTCCGGGGCCGACTCCTCGACTTTGCGGCCTCCCCACGCCCGGGTGGGTGGCGATCAACCTCCAGCCGATGACCCATGCGCGCGGCCGGGCCGCGTCCGCCCCGCCCGGCCGAGCACACGGCCCGCCCACCGCAACAGCCACCTCACGGGGCCGAGCACGCGGACGAGGCCCCCGCCAGAGCCGCCACCCACCCAGACCCACCCACCCCAGCGCGGACCACCCCCGAGACCCACCCACCCGGACCGGCCACCCACCCCCGCGGGGAGCACCCCGGCATCCACCCACCCACCCAGGCCCGGCCACCCGCCCCCGCGACCCCACCCACCCCACTGGGGCGGAGCGGCGGGGCGTACCCCCCACCCGCG
>NZ_JAZEWV010000079.1:0-1200 GCF_036353415.1 Actinacidiphila polyblastidii | reverse complement strand
AGGGCCGACCGGATGCCCGCCGGGTCGAGGTCCGCACCGGCCCGCGGGACGGCGTAGGCGACCAGCCGCTTGCTGCCCGCGGTGTCCTCACGGACGGCCGCCGCGGCCTCGCCGACGCCGGGCAGGGCGGCGAGGGCGCCCTCGACCTCGCCGAGTTCGACGCGGAAGCCGCGGATCTTGACCTGGCCGTCCGCACGGCCGGCGAACTCGAGCGCGCCCTGCGGTGTCCACCGCACGAGGTCGCCGGTGCGGTACATCCGCTCCCGCGCCTCGAAGGGGCACGCCACGAAGCGGCCCGCGGTCGCACCGGGCCGGCCGTCGTAGCCGCGGGCCAGGCCGGCGCCGGCCACGTACAGTTCGCCGGTCACCCCTGGCAGCACCGGGCGCAGGGCGGCGTCCAGGACGTACAGCCGGGTGTCGTCGAGCGGCCTGCCGATCGGCAGCGGGGAGGGGACGGCGGCCGGGTCGGTGAACGGGATGTGGGTGACGCACAGGGTGGCCTCGGTGGGGCCGTAGGTGTTGCGCACGGTGATGCCGTGAGCCGCGACCAGGACGCTGCGGACCGACTCCGCTGTGACGACGTCCCCGCCGGTGCCGACCTCGCGGAGGCCGTCGAACGCCGCGGGGTCCTCCTCGGCGATCGCCCGGAACAGGCCCGCGGTGAGGTGGACGTGGGTCAGACCGTGCCGGGCGGTCAGGGTCCGCAGCAGCGCGGCGTCGAAGCGGGTGTCCGGGGCGACCACGACGGTGCCGCCGCTCAGCAGGGGCACCCACAGCTCGTAGACGGAGGCGTCGAAGGAGTGCGGGGCCCGGAAGAGGACCCGTTGCGGGGTGTCGTGACGCCAGGCGGAGTCGGTGGCGAGCCGGACCACGTCCTCGTGGGTGACGGCGACGCTCTTGGGTGTGCCGGTCGACCCCGAAGTGGACATCAGGTACGCGAGCTGTCCCGGTGCGGGCTCCGGCAGCGGCGGCGCCCCGGAGCCGCGGGCGTCCAGGGCGTCCCCGCCGGGGCCGCCGACCAGGCACGCGTCGTCGGTGCCGTCGGCTGCGTCGGTGCGGTCGACCCGCAGCACCCGGAACGCGCCGTCGGCGGCCGCGGCGGTCAGCGCGTGACCGGTGAACGCCGCGTCCGTCAGCAGCAGTTCCACGCCCGCGTCGGCGAGGACGGTGCGCATACGGGCGGCCGGCGCCCGGACGTCG
>NZ_JAZEWV010000078.1:0-1226 GCF_036353415.1 Actinacidiphila polyblastidii | reverse complement strand
CGCATCGTCGCCTGCAGCGCGGAGCGCTGTATGGCGCGTTGTGGGCTATCGGGGTGCCTGGAGGCCTCGTGGCGGCGCCGGTGCCGTCGATTGGTGGTGGCGGCCGTTACGTTCTGATCCTCCTTGTTCTTCCGCGACCTCGCGGAGGTGGGGCCGGCTGGTCTGAGAGTGGTGAACGAGTGGTGGGCACAGCGCGCGGTCGGGATGGATACGAGGTCGTTCCTCTCGGGCGGCGGGGTCTTCTCGCGTCGGCGGGGATCGCGGCGGCTGCGCCCCTCGTGGCGGCCGCCGGCCCCGATGCCGCCCCCGCCGGGCGGAGCGGAGCCGTCGAGTGCGGCGCGGTGGCGCGACTGATGGCGGTTCCCGAAACTGATCGCGACCTGGTCTGGCTGCGGCAGTGTCTGCAGGTCGCTGTCGGGCTGGAGCTGTCCACCATCCCGCCCTACCTGTGCGGTTGGTGGTCGATCCACGACCGCGGCAGCCAGGCCGCGCGACTCGTCCGCCGGGTCGTCGGCGACGAGATGCACCACCTCGGAGTGGTCTGCAACCTGCTGGTGGCAGTGGGCGCCAGGCCCCTTATCCAGCAGGCCGCCATGTCCTACCCCGGCCGGCTGCCGGGAGGAGTCCACCCGGGCGTGACCGTATACCTGTCAGGTCTGACCAAGCCGCTCGTACACGACGTCATGATGGCCATCGAGGCCCCCGACAAGCCACTGGCCCGCGCGGTGAACGCGTCACCGAGCATCGGGGACTTCTACTCCGCTGTGCTCGCGGCCTTCCACCGCACCCGCCCCCGCCTGACGGCGACAGGACAGCTCGCCGAGCGCGTCGGCTCCGACGTCCTCACCCCCGTGGCAACCCTCGCCGACGTCGAACGCGCCATCGCAGTCGTCAAGGAACAGGGCGAAGGCACGGCCAGCTCTCCCGACGACGCCTTCGGCGACGATCACCCCGCCCACTACTACGCCTTCGGGGAGATCTACCACGAACGTCGGCTACGCCGCGTCGGCCGGACCTGGGAGTTCACCGGACCGGCCATCCCCTTCCCCTCCGCCCGGCCGATGGCGCGTGTGCCTGCCGGAGGCTGGCCGCACCCTGCCGCCCCGGTACGCCGGCTCCTGGAGCATTTCGACGAGAACTACCACGCGGTGCTGCACCACTTGCAGAACGCCTGGGACCACGGCGACAGGCGCGCCCTGAACGCCGCCGTCCACGCCATGCGCGGC
>NZ_JAZEWV010000077.1:0-1400 GCF_036353415.1 Actinacidiphila polyblastidii | reverse complement strand
CGCAGGACGATATCTCCCGGCGCGCAGCGAACCGTCCGCAGCACCCTCGGGAGAATCCGTCGGAGACCGCGGGGGCGCCGGCAGCCGGGCCGCACTGCTCCGTCACGCCACCCGACACGGGCGAGCAGGCGATCGGCGGACTGCCACCCGCGAGATTGAGGCTTCGGGAGGGTGGGGCGATCGCGGAGCCAGGCGGCCTAAGGGGCCGTGTTCTCGGCGTGCGGTTTTCAGCCAGGGCGCTGAGTGTGGTGTGCGGGCCCGCAATTGCCGCGAGTCCTCCGCATTCCAGATGAGGGACACCCCATGCACAAGCTCGTACGCTCCATCGCCGTCAGCGCCGTTGCCGCTCCCGTGATCATGCTCGGCGCGGCCGGCGCCGCCTCTGCCGACAGCACCTGGCGGTCCTCGACAGGCGAGCACAGCGCCTCTACCCAGCACGCCGTCTCCCACAGCAGCAACGAGCAGTACGACGGCGGCAACGACCACGGCCGCTACGAGCAGGACCGCACCGATCACCGGCGCAACGACAACGACTGCGACAACTACGGCGGATACGGATACGGATACGGCTACGGCGGATACGGCCTCCTGGGAGGCCTCCTCGGGGGCCTGCTGTAACCGTCCCCGCGACACGGTGGGCATCGACGCCACACGGGCCGCACCGACGGACGCGGGGTGCCACCCGTTCGGCCGACCACAGCGTGTGATCCTCGGTAGCCCCCGGGTCTCGTGTCCGGGGGCTACCGCATCGTTTACGCCGGGTGGTCGCCCCTCGTACGCCTGACATGGGGCGCATAATCGGCGGTCGACGGCTACGGCGGGGGACTGTGAGTGCAGCCATCCACTCGAAAAGGGAGAACCAATGAACTTCCGTCGCGTCGCGATCGTCCTGGCCGGTATCACCGCCGCCGGTTTCCTGGCGGCCGGGTCGGCCGCTGCCACCACCACGGGTGACGAGGCAGGGGCGGTGGGTGGGAAGTCGTCGTCCAGCGCGGCCTTCTCGTACGAGAACCTCGGCGGCCCCTACGGCATCACCCGCACCCACGGCTCCTTCGAGGAGTCCATGGGCTACTTCGGCTACTCCGGAGACCACGACAACTGACCGTCCCGCCACCAAGCGCACCCAGCCCCGGGTCGCGGTACCGCGGCCCGGGGCTGTGCGGCGTTCCAGGGCGTGACCGGGCCCAACCCGTGGCGGCTGCAGACCAAAGCCCGCGTTCCATGGGGGCCGCGCCGCATTGAGGCGAGACGCACCCGCGCGTGCTGCCTGCCGCCGACGGTCGCTGGTTCCCGTCGGTGGCAGGCTGCGCGGCGGCTGGTGCAGGTCAGCTCATGGCCGCGCGGACGGTGGCGGAGTCGACCCCCGCCGTGGCCGCCCCGCCGCCGGCCGCGGCCGAGCA
>NZ_JAZEWV010000076.1:0-1608 GCF_036353415.1 Actinacidiphila polyblastidii | reverse complement strand
TCACCAGCACCTCGGGCTCGCCGACATCCAGCGAACCGCCGGCCTCGGCACCCTCTTCGACACCATGACCGTCTTCGAGAACTACCCCCTCGACGCCGGCATGACGGGCGCCGGACTCAGCCGCGTCACCGTCACCGACTTCACCCACTGGGACGCCACCCACTACACCCTGGCCCTCGCCGCCCTGCCCACCTCGCTGCCCGGCGAACGCGACGGCCTCACCCTGCAACTGACCCACCAGCCCGACCCGGCCGGCCGCACGGGCGCCCGGGACGTCCTCGGCCGGACGGCCAGGCTGCTCGCCGCGTTCGCCGCTGACCCCGGCCGACGGGTGGGCCTGCTCGACGCCGCCCTGCCCGCGGAGACCGGCCGGCTCGCCCGCTGGAACGCCACCGGCGCCGCCCTGCCCGCCACCACGCTGCCCCGGCTCTTCGCCGACCAGGTCCGCAGAACCCCGGACGCCGTCGCCGTCGTGCACGACGACACCCGGCTCACGTACGCCGCACTTCAGGCCCGGGCCAACCGGCTCGCCCGGCTCCTGGCCGACCACGGCGCCGGCCCGGAGACCGTCGTCGCCCTCGCCCTGCCGCGCGGCATCGACTCCGTCGTCGCGCTCATGGCGGCGGTCACGGCCGGCGCCGCCTACCTGCCGATCGACACGGCCCACCCCGCCGACCGGATCGCCGCCGTACTCGCCGACACCCCACCCGTCTGCGTGCTCACGGTCCGCTCCGAGCTGCACCGGCTGCCGGACGGCGTCGCCCGCCCCCTGGTGCTGGACGACCCCGCGACGCTCGACGCCCTCGGCCACCACCCGGCGACCGCGATCACCGACGCCGACCGCACCCGGGCGCTGCACCCCCGCCACCCCGTCTACGTCATCCACACCTCCGGCTCCACCGGCCGCCCCAAGGGGGTGGTGATGCCCGCCGGGCCACTGACCACCATGTTCCACTGGCAGAACCGCGTGCTGCCCGCGCGGGCCGGTTCGGTCGTCGCCCAGTTCACCACCCTCAGCTTCGACGTGGCCTCGCAGGAGATCCTCTCCGCGCTGCTCCACGGCAAAGCCCTCGCGATCCCGTCCGAGGACGTGCGCCGCGACCCGGCCGCCCTCGTCGCCTGGCTCGACCACCATCGCGTCACCGAGTTCTTCGCCCCCCACCTGATGATCGAGGCCGTCGCGGCCGCCGCCCTCGAACGCGGCGCCGCGCTGACCGCCCTCACCGACCTCGTGCAGGCCGGCGAGGCCCTCACCCCCAGCGCCACGGTCCGCGAGTTCACCGCCCTGCGGCCCGGCCGCCGCCTGCACAACCACTACGGCAGCACCGAACTCCAGGTCGTCACCGCCACCACCCTCCCCGCCGCGCCGACCGACTGGCCGGCCGCCGCCCCCCTCGGCACCCCGCTCCCCGGCACCCGCCTGCACGTCCTGGACGACGCGCTGCTCCCCGTCCTGCCGGGCGTGGTGGGCGAGTTGTACGTCGCCGGGTCCGCCCTCTCCCGCGGCTACGCCGACCGCCCGGGACTGACCGCGGGCCGCTTCGTCGCCAGCCCCTTCGAGCCGGGAGAGCGGATGTACCGCACGGGCGACCGCGTCCGGTTCGCCGG
>NZ_JAZEWV010000074.1:0-1846 GCF_036353415.1 Actinacidiphila polyblastidii | reverse complement strand
GATGGGTAGGGGAGCGTCGTGTGCCGGGTGAAGCTGCGCCGGAAGGCAGTGGTGGACGGTTCACGAGTGAGAATGCAGGCATGAGTAGCGATACAAACGTGAGAAACGTTTGCGCCGATTGACTAAGGGTTCCTGGGTCAAGCTGATCTGCCCAGGGTAAGTCGGGACCTAAGGCGAGGCCGACAGGCGTAGTCGATGGACAACCGGTTGATATTCCGGTACCCGCTTTGAAACGCCCAGTATCGAACCGAGCGATGCTAAGGCCGTGAAGCCGCCTCTGATCTCTTCGGAGTGAGGGGGAGTGGTGGAGCCGCTGGACCAGACTTGTAGTAGGTAAGCGATGGGGTGACGCAGGAAGGTAGTCCAGCCCGGGCGGTGGTTGTCCCGGGGTAAGGGTGTAGCCCGAGAGATAGGCAAATCCGTCTCTCATGCGGGGTGAGACCTGATGCCGAGCCGATTGTGGTGAAGTGGATGATCCTATGCTGTCGAGAAAAGCCTCTAGCGAGTTTCATGGCGGCCCGTACCCTAAACCGACTCAGGTGGTCTGGTAGAGAATACCGAGGCGTTCGGGTGAACTATGGTTAAGGAACTCGGCAAAATGCCCCCGTAACTTCGGGAGAAGGGGGGCCACGCCTGGTGATGGAATTTTCTTCCTGAGCTGGGGGTGGCCGCAGAGACCAGCGAGAAGCGACTGTTTACTAAAAACACAGGTCCGTGCGAAGCCGTAAGGCGATGTATACGGACTGACGCCTGCCCGGTGCTGGAACGTTAAGGGGACCGGTTAGTCCTGCTTCGGCAGGGCGAAGCTGAGAACTTAAGCGCCAGTAAACGGCGGTGGTAACTATAACCATCCTAAGGTAGCGAAATTCCTTGTCGGGTAAGTTCCGACCTGCACGAATGGCGTAACGACTTCTCGACTGTCTCAACCATAGGCCCGGTGAAATTGCACTACGAGTAAAGATGCTCGTTTCGCGCAGCAGGACGGAAAGACCCCGGGACCTTTACTATAGCTTGATATTGGTGTTCGGTTCGGCTTGTGTAGGATAGGTGGGAGACTGTGAGCCGGTAGCGCCAGCTATCGGGGAGTCGTCGTTGAAATACCACTCTGGTCGTGCTGGATGTCTAACCTCGGTCCGTGATCCGGATCAGGGACAGTGTCTGGTGGGTAGTTTAACTGGGGCGGTTGCCTCCTAAAGGGTAACGGAGGCGCCCAAAGGTTCCCTCAGCCTGGTTGGCAATCAGGTGTTGAGTGTAAGTGCACAAGGGAGCTTGACTGTGAGACTGACGGGTCGAGCAGGTACGAAAGTAGGGACTAGTGATCCGGCGGTGGCTTGTGGAAGCGCCGTCGCTCAACGGATAAAAGGTACCCCGGGGATAACAGGCTGATCTTCCCCAAGAGTCCATATCGACGGGATGGTTTGGCACCTCGATGTCGGCTCGTCGCATCCTGGGGCTGGAGTCGGTCCCAAGGGTTGGGCTGTTCGCCCATTAAAGCGGTACGCGAGCTGGGTTTAGAACGTCGTGAGACAGTTCGGTCCCTATCCGCTGCGCGCGCAGGAGTCTTGAGAAGGGCTGTCCCTAGTACGAGAGGACCGGGACGGACGAACCTCTGGTGTGCCAGTTGTCCTGCCAAGGGCATGGCTGGTTGGCTACGTTCGGGAGGGATAACCGCTGAAAGCATCTAAGCGGGAAGCCTGCTTCGAGATGAGGACTCCCACCCACTTGATGGGGTAAGGCTCCCAGTAGACGACTGGGTTGATAGGCCGGATGTGGAAGCACCGTGAGGTGTGGAGCTGACCGGTACTAATAGGCCGAGGGCTTGTCCATGTATGCTCGCGTCCACTGT
>NZ_JAZEWV010000073.1:0-2236 GCF_036353415.1 Actinacidiphila polyblastidii | reverse complement strand
CCCACTGTCAGTTCCATGCGTCGTGCTTTGCATCGTG
Source organism: Actinacidiphila polyblastidii (assembly GCF_036353415.1). Lineage (NCBI taxonomy): Bacteria > Bacillati > Actinomycetota > Actinomycetes > Kitasatosporales > Streptomycetaceae > Actinacidiphila > Actinacidiphila polyblastidii. The sequence continues at coordinate 2,199 of NZ_JAZEWV010000073.1, read as the reverse complement.
CGGGGGAGGGGGTGGCGTTGGATGTGGGTGAGGCGGCGGTGTTGTTGCAGGCTCGGGGTGATGATCTGGTTCGTTTGTCCGGGGTGGCGGGGCGGGTTCGTGATGCGGGTCTGGTGGGGGTGGGTCGGCCTGGGGTGATCACGTATTCGCGGAAGGTGTTCATTCCGTTGACGCGGTTGTGTCGGGACAAGTGTCATTACTGCACGTTTGTGACGGTGCCGGGGAAGTTGCGGCGGGCGGGGCATGGGATGTTCCTGTCGCCGGATGAGGTGTTGGAGGTGGCGCGGCGGGGGGCGGCGCTGGGGTGCAAGGAGGCGTTGTTCACGCTGGGGGATCGGCCGGAGGAGCGGTGGCCGCAGGCGCGGGAGTGGTTGGACGCGCATGGGTATGACGACACGTTGGCGTATGTGCGGGCGATGTCGGTGCGGGTGCTGGAGGAGACGGGGTTGTTGCCGCATCTGAATCCGGGGGTGTTGTCCTGGTCGGATTTTCAGCGGTTGAAGCCGGTGGCGCCGTCGATGGGGATGATGTTGGAGACGACGGCGGAGCGGTTGTGGTCGCAGCCGGGGGGTCCGCATTTCGGGTCGCCGGACAAGGAGCCGGCGGTGCGGTTGCGGGTGTTGGAGGATGCGGGGCGTTCGAATGTGCCGTTCACGACGGGGGTGTTGATCGGGATCGGTGAGTCGTTCGTGGAGCGGGCGGAGTCGTTGTTCGCGATCCGTCGGGTGGCGCGGGCGTATCAGGGTGTGCAGGAGGTGATCGTGCAGAACTTCCGGGCGAAGCCGGGGACGGCGATGGGGGGGATGCCGGACGCGGAGTTGGAGGAGTTGGCGGCGGCGATCGCGGTGGCGCGGGTGGTGTTGGGGCCGGGGATGCGGATCCAGGCGCCGCCGAATCTGGTGGATGGGGAGTTCGGGCGGTTCATCGCGGCGGGGATCGATGACTGGGGTGGGGTGTCGCCGTTGACGCCGGATCATGTCAATCCTGAGCGGCCGTGGCCGCAGATCGAGGAGTTGGCTGCGCGGACTGCTGATGCGGGGTTCGTGTTGCGGGAGCGGTTGACGGTGTATCCGGAGTTCGTGGGCCGGGGGGAGCCGTGGATCGATCCGCGGGTGGTGCCGCATGTGGCGGCGTTGACTGATGCGGTGACGGGTCTGGCCGATGAGGCGGCGGTGGTGGTGGGCCGGGCGTGGCAGGAGCCGGAGGAGACGTTCACCACCACCGGTGGGGGCAGTGGGCGTACGGATCTGCACGCCACGATCGACACGGTGGGGCGCAGTGGGGATCGGCGTGATGATTTCGACGCGGTGTACGGGGATTGGGAGGTGTTGCGGGAGCAGGCCGCGCCGGGGATGGTCCCTGACCGGGTGGAGGCCGATGTGATGCGGGCGTTGTCGGTGGCTGCGGATGATCCCACCCGGCTCAGTGACGGGCAGGCGTTGGCGTTGCTGCATGCGGACGGGCCGGCGTTGGAGGCGTTGTGCCGGATCGCGGATGAGTTGCGGCGGGATGTGGTGGGGGAGGAGGTCACGTATGTGGTGACGCGGAACATCAACTTCACCAATGTCTGTTACACGGGGTGTCGTTTTTGTGCGTTCGCGCAGCGGCGTACGGATGCGGACGCGTACACGTTGTCGATGGAGCAGGTCGCTGATCGTGCCGCGCAGGCGTGGGAGGTGGGGGCGACCGAGGTGTGCATGCAGGGCGGGATCCATCCGGATCTGCCGGGCACGGCGTATTTCGATATCGCCGCGGCGGTCAAGGCGCGGGTGCCGGGGATGCATGTGCACGCGTTCTCCCCGATGGAGATCGTCAATGGTGCGTCGCGGACCGGGATGTCGGTGGGGCAGTGGCTGGCGGCGGCGAAGGAGGCGGGGCTGGACTCGATTCCGGGGACGGCCGCGGAGATCTTGGACGACGAGGTCCGCTGGGTGCTGACGAAGGGGAAGCTGCCGGCGCAGACGTGGGTGGAGGTGGTCTCGGCCGCGCACCGGGCGGGGCTGCGGTCGTCCTCGACGATGATGTACGGGCATGTGGACCAGCCGCACCACTGGTTGGGGCATCTGCGGCTGCTGGCGCGGATGCAGCAGGAGACCGGGGGGTTCACCGAGTTCGTGACGCTGCCGTTCATCCACACCAACGCCCCGGTGTATCTGGCGGGCATCGCCCGTCCCGGGCCCACGATGCGTGACAACCGGG
>NZ_JAZEWV010000072.1:0-2717 GCF_036353415.1 Actinacidiphila polyblastidii | reverse complement strand
GTGGCTGGAGAAGGGCGAGCTGCTGATGGACGGCCCGACCGACCAGGTCATCGAGGCGTACGAGGCGCACACCGGCAAGTGACCGGCCGAAACGCCCCCGAAACAGAGCGACCCCCGCCGGATGATCCGGTGGGGGTCGTGCGTTGTCACCGATGCCGACTTGTCACGCCCCCGGCGCACGCCGGAGCCGGGCCGGTCGTAAGCTGTACCGGTGCTGGGAGCCTGCGGATGATCAATACGGGGTGCGCGGGACGCCCGGTGCGGCGTGTCCGAAATGGGAAGATTCGACCGGGCGGTGTAGAACGGGGGGTGTGGCGGCCATGAAGATCGGGACCATCCTGTTCCGGGGGACGCTCGCCGCCTGCGTACCGGGTGCCGCGCGGTGACCGGGGACGACGCGTCCCGGGCGGTCCTGGACAAGGCCGCGCGCGAGAACTTCCCGGTGGCACCGCTGTTCCTGCCGCGCGCCTGGCGCCAGGACCTGATGGCGGTCTACGGGTTCGCCCGGCTGGTCGACGACATCGGCGACGGCGACCTGGCGAACGGCGGCCGGGACGACGCGGCGCACCTCGGCCTCGGCCCGGAGGGCGCCGCCGACCGCGTCGCCATGCTCGACGCCTTCGAGGCCGACCTGCGCAGGGTCTTCGGCGGCAGCCCCGCCCACCCGCTGCTGCGCGCGCTGCAGCCCACGGTCCGCCGGCACGCGCTGACCCCCGAACCCTTCCTCGGCCTGATCGCCGCCAACCGCCAGGACCAGACGGTCACCCGCTACGCGAGCTACGGCGACCTGCTCGCCTACTGCGAGCTGTCGGCCAACCCGGTCGGCCGGCTGGTCCTCTCGCTCACCGGCACCTCCACGCCCGAACGGATCAGGCGCTCCGACGCGGTGTGCACCGCGCTGCAGATCGTCGAGCACCTCCAGGACGTCGCCGAGGACCTCGGCAGGGACCGGATCTACCTGCCCGCCGAGGACATGAAACGCCACGGCGTGGAGGAGGCCGACCTCCACGCGCCGCACGCGGACACGCGCGTCCGCGCCCTCGTCGCCTTCGAGGCCGGGCGGGCGACGGACCTGCTGAATGACGGCGCGCCCCTGGTGGGTAGCGTGCGGGGAAGGCTCCGGCTGCTGCTCGCCGGTTTCGTCGGCGGCGGACGCGCCGCCCTGCGGGCGGTCGAGGCCGCGGGGCACGACGTGCTGGCCGGTGCGCCGAAAGCCACCAAGACCGGCCTGCTGCGCGCGGTGGGATCGACATTGCGAAGAGAGGGGTGAGCCGGGCCGTGAATGGTTCCGCCCACACGTCCGGACAGGTACTTGCCGCATACAAGTACTGTGAGATCGTGACCGGTCACGAGGCCCGCAATTTCGCGTACGGAATCCGCCTGCTGCCCACCCCGAAGCGGCAGGCGATGTCCGCCCTCTACGCGTTCTCCCGCCGGGTCGACGACATCGGCGACGGCGAACTGGCGCCGCGGGAGAAGGCCACCCGGCTGGAGGCGACCCGCGCGATGCTGGCGCGTGTCCGCGCCGGCGAGGTCGCCGAGGACGACACCGACCCGGTCGCGGTCGCGCTCGCCGACGCCGGACGCCGCTTTCCGCTGCCGCTCGGCGGTCTGGACGAACTGATCGACGGCGTCCAGATGGACGTTCGCGGCGAGACCTACGAAACGTGGGACGATCTGGCCGTTTACTGCCGTTGTGTGGCAGGTGCGATCGGAAGGCTCTCGCTGGGCGTTTTCGGCACCGCGAATGGGCACGATCATGAACGTGCCGCCGAATACGCCGACACGCTCGGCCTCGCCCTGCAACTCACCAACATCCTCCGGGACGTCCGCGAGGACGCCGCGAACGGACGGACCTACCTGCCCGCCCAGGACCTCGCCAAGTTCGGCTGCGCCGCCGGATTCCACGGCGACACCCCGCCGGCCGGTTCGGACTTCACCGGCCTGGTGGAATTCGAAGTCCGGCGCGCCCGTGCCCTGTTCGCCACCGGATACCGGCTGCTGCCGATGCTCGACCGCAGGAGCGGCGCGTGCGTCTCGGCCATGGCCGGCATCTACCGAAGGCTGCTGGAGCGGATCGCCGCCGACCCCGAGGCCGTCCTGCGCGGCCGGGTCTCACTGCCCGGCCGGGAGAAGGCCTACGTCGCGGTGCGCGGCCTGGCCGGACTCGACGCCCGCCGCACCGCCCGCGATCCGCGGGGCGACGCGTGAGCGCATCCCGCGACGGCGCGGGCCACGACCCACGGCACGAGGCAACCCCGACGACCCGCACCGCGTCACTTCCCGCGACAGGCCGTCCCCGCACCCCGCGCGCGACCGCCGAGGGGGAGGGCGCATGACCACCGCACCGGCCGGCACCCGTGTCGGCACCGGTCCCGGCGCGGGCAGCGCCGTGGTCGTCGGCGGCGGGCTGGCCGGCGTCACCGCTGCGCTGGCGCTCGCCGGCGCGGGGCTGCGCGTCACCCTCACCGAGGCCAGGCCGCGGCTCGGCGGGCTCGCGTTCTCCTTCCGCCGCGGCGATCTGACGGTCGACAACGGCCAGCACGTCTTCCTGCGCTGCTGCACCGCCTACCAGTGGTTCGTCGACCGGATCGGCGCCCGCGACCTCGTCACCGTGCAGGACCGGCTGGACGTGCCGGTGCGCGACGCGGCGACCGGCCGGATCGGCCGGATCCACCGCACCGCGCTGCCGGTGCCGCTGCACCTGGCCGCGGGAC
>NZ_JAZEWV010000071.1:0-2879 GCF_036353415.1 Actinacidiphila polyblastidii | reverse complement strand
CGGGCCCGCGCCGCCGAAGTCCTGCCGGAGTACATGGTGCCGGCCGCCGTGGTGGTGCTCGGCTCCCTCCCGTTGACCCCCAACGGGAAACTCGATCGGCGTGCCCTGCCCGCACCGGACTTCGCCGGCTCGGTGACCTCGCGGGGTCCGTCGACGCCCGTGGAAGAGGCGCTGTGCGCGGTCTTCGCCGAGGTGCTGGGACTGGAGCGGGTCGGCGCCGAGGACTCCTTCTTCGACCTCGGCGGCGACAGCATCACGGCCATCCAGGTCGTGTCGCGGGCGCGCGCCGCCGGCCTCGTCATCTCCCCGCGCCAGATCTTCGAGCGGCGCCACGTCGCCGGGCTCGCCGCCGTCGTGACCCCGGCGGCCGCGACGGACGCCCGCGCCGGCCACGCGCCCGCCGTGTCCGCGACCGGACCGGTCCCGCTCACCCCGATCATGCACTGGTTCGCCGATCTCGGCGGCCCCGTCGAGGGGTTCAACCAGGCCATGGTCGTGACCACCCCGGGTGGACTGCGGGTCGACCACCTCGATGCCGCGCTGGCGGCGCTGGTACGGCACCACGACGCCCTGCGGATGCGGCTCGAGCGCACCGGAGGCGGCTGGAGCGCGGTGATCGCGCCCGACGCGGACGCACCCGTGTCCCGCCGGGTCGACGTCCGCGGGCTCGCCCCGGCGCAGGTCCGCGCGGTCGCCGCGCGGGAGGGCGCGCGAGCGCGGGACCGGCTGGACCCCTTCGCCGGCGCGATGGTGGAGGCGGTGTGGCTCGACGCCGGCCCCGCCGAGGGCAGGCTGCTGCTGGTCATCCACCACCTGGTGGTCGACGGGGTGTCCTGGCGGATACTGCTGCCCGACCTGCGGGCTGCGCTCGACGCCCTGGAGCAGGGCCGCGAGGTGCGGCTCCCGCCGGTCGGCACCTCCTTCCGGCAGTGGTCCCTCGGCCTCGCCGACGCCGCGCGTGACCGCGCCGGGCAGGCCGAACGCTGGCAGGAGCTGCTGGCGGGCGGCCCCGAGCCCCTCCTCGGCAGCCGCCCGCTGGACCCGGCACACGACACCCTCGGCACTGCTCGCCGACTGCACCGGACCCTCGCGCCGGAGCTGACCGCACGGTTGCTCACCGATGTCCCCGCGGCCTTCCGGGCGGGGGTGAACGAGGTGTTGCTCGCGGCCTTCGTCGCCGCGGTCGGGCGGTGGCGGGACGGGCGCGGGTCGCCCGCGGCCGGGTCATCCGCAGCCGGGTCACCGGGCACGGGCACCCCGCAGGGCACGGCGCCGCGGGCTCCGTCCGGCAGCCGGGTGCTGGTGGACATCGAGGGCCACGGCCGCGAGGAGCACCTGGTCCCTGGCGCTGATCTGTCCCGCACCGTGGGCTGGTTCACCAGCATCCACCCCCTCGCGCTGGACGGCGGAGTGGTGGACTGGCCGGCACTGCTCGCCGGCGGCGCGGAGGGCGCCCGGCTCATCAAGCAGGTCAAGGAACAGGCGCGCGCCGTGCCCGAACGCGGTGTCGGACACGGTCTGCTGCGCCACCACCACGCGGACACCGCCCCCCTGCTGGCGGACCTCCCCCGCCCGCAGATCGGCTTCAACTACCTCGGCCGCCTCGGCGCCACCAGCGTGGGCGGCTGGGAGCTGTCCACCGACCTGCTCCCCGCCGGGGCCGACCCCGGCATGCCGCTGGCCCACACGCTGGACGTGGTGGCCCTGACGACCGAACGACCCGGCGGTGCCCCGGTCCTCGACGTGACCTGGACCTGGGCCGAGGCGATGGAGGGTGACGACGTGGCCGGACTGGCCGAACTCTGGTTCCAGGCACTGGCGGCGCTGGCCACGCACGCCCCGCACGGCGTGAACGGCGGCCACACCCCCTCCGACCTCTCCCTGGTCTCCCTCACTCAGGCGCAGATCGACGCCATCGAGGACGAGGAGCCGGATGACGACCTGGACGACGGCGCGGACGACGTGGACGGGGGCCCGGCCGCCTGGAAGGGCGAGGACGCGTGGGAGTACGAGGGCGCCGAGGGCTGACCGCCCTTCCTTCGCACGACCTCCTCCGAACACTCCGCCGTCCCGCGCGCCGCCGACCGGTGCGCTGACGACCGGTGCGCCGCCCCTCGCGCACCGCCCCTGCACACCGTCCCACCCCCGCTCCTCCCCCACCCCCGCTCCTCCCTGACGCCCGAGGCGAGAGGTACAGATCCATGAAGAACCCGGTCGAGGACATCCTGCCGCTGTCCCCGCTCCAGCAGGGCCTGCTCGTCCACTCCGCCATCGACGAGCAGGACGCGGCGGTCTACAACTCGCAGTTCTTCGCCGATCTGGCGGGCCGGCTCGACCCGGCCGCGCTGCGCGCCGCCGTGGAGGGCCTGCTGCGCCGCCACCCCAACCTCCGTGCGGGCTTCCGCTACCAGGGTCTCGACCAGCCGGTCCAGGTCATCCGCCGCCACGCCCGCTCCCCGTGGCGCTCCATGGACCTCACCGGGCTCCCCGCCTCCGAGGCCGCGGCCGCCCTCGACCGTGTGATGGCCGAGGAACGCACCACCCCCTTCGACCTCGCCCGGCCGCCGCTGCTGCGGGTCGTCCTCATCCGGCTCGCCGCCGACCTCCACCGGCTCGTCCTCACCAATCACCACATCCTGCTCGACGGGTGGTCGATGCCGCTGGTGTTGGAGGACCTGTTCGCGTTGTACGAGGCCGGCGGGGACGGCTCGGGTCTTGCCGCGGTCCCGCCGCACCGGGCGTATCTGGAGTGGCTGGCCGTGCAGGACCGGCCGGCGGCCGAGGCGGCCTGGCGGGAGTCCCTCGCCGGGCTCGACCAGCCCACCCTGCTCGCATCCCCCAGTCCGTCGGGTGCGCCGCTCCCGTCCCACCTGCAGCAG
>NZ_JAZEWV010000070.1:0-3606 GCF_036353415.1 Actinacidiphila polyblastidii | reverse complement strand
CGACCCCGAGTGTAGCGGTCGAATGTGCAGCCTGGGTCGTTTAACGCCATCGAGGAGTGAAGATTGAAATAGTAAGTGCTACAGTCGAGTGACAGAAAGACGGAGAGTTCGAGAGCGAAAGGCACGTTCCGATGTCGAAGGCACAACAAGCCCCATCGCCCAGGGAGGGCGGTGTCGTCGCCGCCATGAGCGCCCTGATCCTCGCGGTCCTCCTGGCGGCCCTGGACCAGACCATCGTCTCGACGGCACTGCCCCGGATAGCCGAGGACCTGCACGGGTTCGACGACATCGCCTGGGTCAGCGCCGCGTACCTGCTCGCCTCGACGGCGGTCACCCCGCTGTGGGGCAAGCTCGGCGACATGTTCGGCCGCAAGCGGCTCTACCTGGCCTCGACCACGATCTTCCTGGCCGCCTCGGTGGCCTGCGGCCTGGCCCGGACGCTGCCCGAACTCATCGGCGCCCGCGTCCTCCAGGGCGTGGGCGGCGGCGGCATGATCGTGCTGACCTTCGCCCTGGTCGGTGACATCGTCGCCCCCGGCGAGCGCGGCCGCTACCAGGGCATGTTCGGCTCGGTGTACGGCGTCGCCAGCATCGTCGGCCCCCTGCTGGGCGGCGTCTTCACCGACCAGCTGTCCTGGCGCTGGGCCTTCCTGATCAACCTGCCCTTCGGCGTCGTCGCCCTGGCCGTCGCCGCGCGGGCGCTGCCGGCCGCCACCCGGGGGGCCAGGGCCCGGATCGACTACCCGGGCGCCACCCTCCTCGCCGGCATCGCCACCGGCCTGGTGCTGGTCACGTCCTTCGGCGAGCGCTGGGGCTGGGGCTCGCCCGCCATCATCGGCCTGATCCTGGCCACCGCGGCGCTGGCCCTGCTGCTCCTGCCCGTCGAGCGCCGGGCCGCCGCCCCGGTCCTGCCGCCGGCCATGCTGGGCTCCCGGACCGTCGTCTTCTCCTCGCTGATCGGCTTCTTCGCCAACGCCGCGATGTTCGCGGTCCTGGTCTACCTGCCGACGTACCTGCAGATCGTCCACGGCGTCTCCGCCACCCTCTCCGGCGTCTCCATGCTGCCGCTGGTCGCCGGCCTGGTCATCAGCCAGTCCCTGGCCGGACGCTGGGCCGCGCACGCCGGGCGGCTGCGGGCGATCCTGCTCGCCGGGCTGGCCGCCAACCTCGCCGGACTGCTCCTGCTGGGCACCATCGGCGGCACCACCAGCACCCTGGTGCTGAGCGTCTACTTCCTGATCACCGGCGTCGGCATCGGCATGGTGCCGATGGTCGTGCTGACCACGGTCCAGAACAGCGTGCCCGCCGCCGACCTCGGCGCCGCCAGCGCCGTCGTCACCTTCGCCCGCTCCATCGGCGCGGCCTTCGGAGTCGCCGTCTTCGGCACCCTGCTCAACACCGGCTTCGCGGACCGCACCCGCGCCCTGCCGGCGGCAGGCGGTTTCGACGCCGCCCGCCCCGACACCATCGGCCGGCTGCCCGGCGCGCTGCGCGAGACCGCGCTGGACGCCTTCGCCCACGCGACCGCGGCGGGCTACCTCTGGATGGCCCCGGCGCTCGCCGCCGGAATCCTGCTGGCCGTCTTCCTCAAGCCGGCGTCCCGCAGCAGCGCAGGCGCCGCCGTCGCCACCGCCCGCGTCGCCGAGGACGACGTCCGCACCGACACGGGCCAGGCTGACAGGGACACGGGCGACAAGGGCCCGATCGCCGCCTGAACGCACCACCACAGCTCCACCTCGACCGGCCGACGCCCCCAGGGGCGCCGGCCGTCGCCGCGTCCGCACGGCGGCTGGGCCTCGTCCTCGGCGAACGTGTCGGCTCGACGAACGGGCTCGTGTGGCGGCGTGACGCAGAGGGGACCTGCGAGGTGATCCGCAGGGGCGCCAGCCGTCGGTGCGTGCGTGGGGCGGCAGTGTCTCGTCCTCGGCGAACGTGTCGGCTCGGCGAACGGGCTCGTGTGGCGGCGTGACGCAGCGGCGACCTGCGAGGTGATCCGCAGGGGCGCCGGCCGTCGCCGCGTCCGCACGGCGGCTGGGCCTCGTCCTCGGCGAAGTGTCGGCTCGACGAACGGGCTCGTGTGGCGGCGTGACGCAGAGGGGACCTGGGAGGCGCAGTGTCTCGTCCAGGGCGAACGTGTCGGCTCGACGAAGGCTTAGCACGGCTCGTGCGGCGGCGTGACGCCGCAGGGACCTGCGAGGTGACCGTCATCGCGGCCGGCGCGGACGCGCCCGCGCCGGCGTCCGGGGGATCGCCGGCACGGGCGGGCGTGAGGGTGGTGAGGCGGTGGACCGCTCCTTCGGCCGGCCGAAGGCCGCCGGCACAGAACGAGGCGGCGTGGCGCGCGCCATCGCGCAGGCCCTCGCCGAGCGCACCGCCTCGGGCGCCGAGAGGCGCGATCCGTTCCTGCGCAGGCGCCGCCGCGCTTCCGCCCCCGAGGCGGCGGGCATCGTCCGGCGGGGCGTCGGGGTGTACGGGAAGCGCGGACGTCCGCGCCCGGCTCAGGCGCGGCGGCGGCCGACGGCGACCGCCGGCAGCCGAAAGCGGCCGGCTCGCGGAGCAGCCGGCCGCCCCGCTCGATCCGGTCCCGCGGGGCGCCGCCGCCGCGCCGGCCGGGGCGGTTCAGAACGCGGAGCGGATGAGTCCGCCGTCCACCCGGATGGTCGCGCCGCTCATGTACTGGGCGTAGGTGCTGCACAGGTACGCGACGGCTGCCGCGATCTCGTCCGGCTCGCCGAAACGGTTCTGGTCGTTGGGGATGAGCGCGTCGACGGCGTTGGGGTGGATCTCCTCCCAGGTGTCGCCCCAGCCGCGGGCGGGGCCGATCTGCGTGACGAGTTCCCTCGTCGCCTCGACGAGGATCGCCCCGGGCGAGACGACGTTGGAGGTGACGCCGGTGCCCTTCAGCTCGCGGGCCAGCGACACCGCGAGGTTGTGGCGGGCGGCCAGGGTGGCGTTGTACTGCGGGTGGGTGTTCATCGGCTGGGAGGCCAGGCCGCCGCCGATGGTCACGACGCGGCCCCAGCCGCGCTCGCGCATCGCCGGCACCAGGTGCTGGATCATGCGCACACCCGAGACGACGTTGACGTTGTAGGTGTCGCTCCACTCCGTGGGCGTCGCGTCCGCCCACGACACGTGCCGGTAGAAGCCGGCGTTGTTGACGAGGATGTCGACGGGGCCGTCCGCGGTCGCCGCGTCGGCGACGGCTGCGGCGCCCGCGTCGGTGGCCAGGTCGCCCAGTGCCGTGGTGGCCGTTCCGCCGGCCTCGCGGATGGCCGCCGCGACCGCCTCCACCCGATCCTTGTTCCGTCCGTGGATCACGACGGCCGCGCCTTCCGCGGCGAGCATCCGGGCGGTGGCCTCGCCGAGTCCGGCGCTGGAGCCGGTGATCAGCGCGCGCTTGCCGGTGAGATCGAGGTTCATGTGCTGCTCCCCTTCCGGGCCGCTCCCGCACCCGTGCGGTGTGGGAACACTGAAAAGTCTACACCTGTATACTCATGTGCCGTCCCATCGGACGCCGGCGCCGCACAGAAACGTGTCCACCACGAGGTTGGCCGCCTGGCCGGCGCTCAGGTGTGCCTGCCGGTGGGCGGCGAGGCTCACCAACTC